>JBFXFO010000100.1:0-14803 GCA_050178915.1 Rhizobiaceae bacterium
AGCAGGCCGAATGGTCGAAGCCGGTGCGCGAAGACTGGGTCGACGAGGTCGTGAAGGCGGTGAACGCGGCCGAGCGCCCGGTCGTGCTCGTCGCGCACTCGCTCGGCGTCGCCACCGCGATCCATGCGATCCCGCAGTTCACGCAGCGCGTGGCGGGTGGCTTCTTCGTGGCGCCGCCCGATGTCGCCAACGTGGAAATCAGGCCGAAGCACCTGATGACGTTCGGGCCCTATCCGCGCGATCCGCTCCCCTTCCCGTCGATCACGGTCGCCAGCCGAAACGATCCGTTCTGCGCCATCGATGTGGCGGAGGATCTGGCGGCGGCATGGGGATCGCTGTTCATCGACGCGGGCGAAGCCGGCCACATCAACGGCGAATCCGGATACGGCCCCTGGCCCGAAGGCTCGATGACCTTCGCGCAGTTCATCTCGCGCCTGCCGGGCTGAGACGCGGCAGGCTCAGAGCGAACCGCGCGCGGTGTTGAGGATGCCTTCGGCGCCGCGCGCAAACAGCTGCCCTTCCGAGCCCGTCGCGAAAAGCTGGAAGCCCATCGCTGCGTAGCGGCCCGCCATCGCAGGGTCGATCAGATAGATCGCGGCGTGCTTGCCGGCATGGCGGGCGCGCCGCGCCACGTTCTCGATCGTCGCCATCATGTCTTCCAGCAGCGGGTTGACGCTGCCGCCATTCGTCCACGCGATCGAGAAATCGGACGGGCCGAGAAAGATGCCGTCGATGCCGGGCGTATCGAGGATGGCGTCGAGCACGTCGACCGCGGCGCGCGTCTCGACCATGGCGAAGGCGAGCGTTCGCACATTGGAGGCGCTCAGCCACTCGGCCTGCGAGCCGCCGTGGCGCGGCAGGCCGAAGGTCGGACCCCAGGAACGCTGGCCGACGGGCGGGTACTTCATTGCAGCGGCGAATAGCCGCGCGTCCTCCGCCGAGTTCACCATCGGCGCGATCACGCCTTCGGCGCCGAAATCGAGCGCCCGGCTCGCCATGTCGAATCGGCCGACAGGAATGCGCACCAGCGTCGGCTTGCCGGCGCGCTGGACCGCCGGAATCGAACGCACCACGCTGTCCTCGTGATGGCCGCCATGCTGCATGTCGAGCGTCACGATGTCGAAGTCCTGCGCCGCCAGCAGTTCGACCGTCAGCGAATCGGGCACCCCCGACCACGCCGTGAAGACGATGTCACCGCGGGCAAGGCGTTCGGCAAGCTGCATGATGGGTGTTCCCGCTGTGGAAAATCTGGCGCGTCATAGCATCGGAGGTGCGCTGCCGGGCAACAAAAAACCGCCCTCGCGGGCGGTTCCTGTCTGGCCGGCGGGCGGCCCTGGCCTCAGGCCGACTTCACCTGCTCGACGGCGGTGACCATCAGCTCTTCCATGGTGCGGCGAATCTGATGGTCCGAGACCGATGCATCGAGGTCGCCGCGCACCTTGCGGAACACGTCTTCGTCGCCGGCTTCCTCGAAATCGGACTTCACGACTTCCTTGGCGTAGGCCTCGGCGTCGGCGCCGGTCTTGCCCAGCTTTTCCGCCGCCCACAGGCCCAGAAGCTTGTTGCGGCGGGCTGTCGCCTTGAAGCGCAGTTCCTCGTCGAGGGCAAACTTCTTCTCGAAGCCGTCCTGGCGGTCCTTCATGCTCGTCATGGCAATTTCCCTCCGGGTGCGCCGCAGCAATCGGCCTGTATGTGGGTGTTTGACGCACAAACCAAAAGGAGGCGCGCTGGTCAATATGCGCGCATCGGCCGAGATGCGAAACCCGTTGATGCCGGCAAATGGCGATTGAGCGGCGGGCACCTTTGCGATAGGACCTGCTTGACAACCTTGCGCGCCTGATCCCCGCGCCCAAAGGGAACGGTCCTCCCATGCCGGTACCCTGCAACCCAGAGAAAACGCGATGAAGACCCGCCGCCGTATCTACGAGGGCAAGGCCAAGATTCTCTACGAAGGACCCGAGCCCGGCACGCTGATCCAGTTCTTCAAGGACGACGCCACTGCCTTCAACAAGAAGAAGCACGAGGTCGTCGACGGCAAGGGCGTGCTCAACAACCGCATTTCCGAGCACATCTTCACGCATCTGAACCGGATGGGGATCCCGACCCACTTCATCCGCCGTCTCAACATGCGCGAGCAGCTGATCAAGGAAGTCGAGATCATCCCGCTTGAGGTGGTGGTGCGCAACATCGCCGCCGGCTCGCTCGCCAAGCGCCTCGGCATCGAGGAAGGCACGATGCTGCCGCGCTCGATCATCGAGTTCTACTACAAGGCCGACGCGCTCGACGATCCGCTCGTTTCGGAAGAACACATCACCGCCTTCGGCTGGGCCTCGCCGCAGGAGATCGACGACGTCATGGCGCTCGCCATCCGCGTCAACGACTTCCTGTCCGGCCTGTTCCTCGGCGTCGGCATCCAGCTTGTCGACTTCAAGATGGAGTGCGGCCGCCTGTTCGAGGGCGAGATGATGCGCATCGTCGTCGCCGACGAGATTTCGCCGGACTCCTGCCGCCTGTGGGACATCAACACGCAGGAGAAGCTCGACAAGGACCGCTTCCGCCGCGACATGGGCGGGCTGGTCGAGGCCTATCAGGAAGTGGCGCGCCGTCTCGGCATCATGAACGAGAACGAGCCGCCGAAGCCGACCGGGCCGGTGCTCGTCGCGTCGAGCGACGGCCCCAAGGGCAAGCCTCACTGAGCGGGACGGGCATGACTTCCATCAAGGCACGCGTGACCGTCACGCTGAAGAACGGCGTTCTCGACCCGCAGGGCAAGGCGATCGAAGGCGCGCTGGGGACGCTCGGCTTTGCCGGCGTCGGCTCGGTGCGGCAGGGCAAGGTGTTCGACCTCGAAATCGCCGGCTCCGACCGGGCCAAGGCCGAGGCCGATATCAAGGCCATGTGCGACAAGCTTCTCGCCAACACGGTTATCGAGAACTATAGTATCTCTGTAACCTGAGGTTGCCCGAGGCTGCATGGCCGAAGTCACGAACGAGCTCATGTACGACGTTCTGCGCAGCGTGCAGCATGATCTGCGCATGCTGAAGGATGGCCCGAACGAAATCCGCAACGAGATTGTTTCGATGAGCTTGAACCTCGTGACGGTTCACCAGGACCTCAACAACATCTACGGCATGCTCGGCCGCCACGACGAGCGCCTTGACCGGATAGAGCGGCGGCTCGACCTGCGCGAGCTGGCAGACGCGCCGAGCTCGTACCGGCCCGAATAGGGGATTGCGGGATCCGCTTCCTTGACCCGTGGCGCTTGCCATCGTACCGCAGCCATGGCGCGCAGTTGCCGAGGAATCGATGAAATCCGCCGTTGTCCTGCTTCCCGGCCTCAATCGCGACCGCGACATGATCGCGGCGCTGACCAGGATTTCGGGCAAGCCGCCTGTCACCGTCTGGCAGACCGACACCGAGATCCCGGCGGTTGACCTCATCGTCATTCCGGGCGGCTTCTCCTTCGGCGATTACCTGCGCTGCGGCGCGATTGCCGCGCGCATGCCGGTCATGCGGGCGGTTGCCGAGAAGGCAAAGGCCGGCGTCACCGTCATCGGCGTCTGCAACGGCTTCCAGATCCTGCTCGAAGCGGGCCTGCTGCCCGGCGCGCTGATGCGCAACGCCTCGCTCAAATTCGTCTGCCGCGAGGTGAAGCTGCAGGTGGCGAACGCCAACACCGCCTTCACCCGCGCCTACGCGCCCGGCCAGATCATCCGCTGCCCGGTCGCCCACCATGACGGCAACTTCTTCGCCGACGCCGACACGCTCGCCCGTCTCGAAGGCGATGGCCGCGTCGTGTTCCGCTACGCCGAGGGCACCAATCCGAACGGCTCGCTCAACGACATCGCCGGCATCACCAACGAGGCGGGCAATGTTCTCGGCATGATGCCGCATCCGGAAAACCTCATCGAGGCCGCGCATGGCGGCAGCGATGGCCGCGGCCTGTTCGAAAGCGCGCTCGGGGTGGCGGCATGAAGCGGGCACGCTTCGCCCTGGTCACCGCCGCTGCGCTGGCGCTCGCCGCCTGCCAGTCGCAGCCGAAGGCGCCACCTACCGGCGGCGGCAAGAGCGCGGCGCTGCGCACGATGGAGCAGGTCGCGATCGCCGCGCACAAATGCTGGTTCGCGTCGAAAGACCCGGCCTTCCGATCCTACCGCTTCGCCAACGAGCTGAATTCCATGAGCGGCCAGCCGCGCTTCCTGCTGGTGCCGTCGAAGAATTTCGGCGGGCTGCCCGCGCTTGTCGTGCAGGCGCGCGGCAATTCCAGCCAGGTCGAGACATTCGGCCCGCTGATGCAGGAGCCGCTGGGCGCACGGATCAGCGCCGACATCGGCCGCTGGTCTGCCGGCAATCCGGCCTGCGGCAGCGCCGCCTGAAAAACCGCATGCGCTGAAAACGAAACGGCCGCCTCGGGGGCGGCCGTCAGGTCAGTTGATTTCGTGGTTTTCGCGCTTCCCGCCCTCGCATGCGCGATCAGTCCCAGAACGGGCGGTTGGCTTCACCATAGGCCTCCGCGCGGGACACGCCGATGTCCTTCAGCTGGTCGTCGCTCATCTGCATCAGCGCATGCCGGCTGCGCCGCCGCTCCAGCGTCTGCTCCAGCCAGACGAGCAGCTTCGGCAGGCGGTATTCCTTTTTTTGCGGCTCGACAGGTCGACGCCTGACCCGAATGTATCAATTGTACTCATCTCCCTCTCCATTGCTTCCCAAACTGCCGAATTGCAGCGGTACAATTCTTATCTCTTGACTCGGATTTGGGTGCAATGTACCAAATTGTCACCATGACAAATTGGCTTCCCGACCTGTCTTCCGGCACCGGCCCGCTCTACATCCGGCTTGCCGACCGCATCGAAAGCGACATCGGCAATGGCGAACTGCCGCCCGGCATGAAGCTGCCGCCGCAGCGCGATCTCGCCTATGACATCGGGGTGACAATCGGCACAGTCGGGCGTGCCTATGCGCTGGTGCGCGAGCGCGGGCTGGTCAGCGGCGAGGTCGGGCGCGGCACGTTCGTGCTGGGCGACCGCACGCCGGAGCCCGCTCCTGCGCCGCTCGCTCCCCTGCCCGACCGCATCAATGCCGCCGTGCCACCGCAGGCGGGCCGCCTGCGCATGGATTCGACCTCGGCACCCGATGTCGGCCAGAGCGAAACCGTGCAGGCGATGATCGCCGACATCTCGCGCCGGCATCCTTTCGAGATCATCGACTACACCCGGACCTGGCCGCAGCACTGGCGCGAGGCCGGCAGCCGCTGGCTCGCCGTCAGCGGCTGGAAGGCTGAGCCGCACTGCGTGGTGCCGGCGCTCGGCGTCCACGCCGCCGTGATGTCGGTCGTCTCATCGGTCACCCAGCCGGGCGACAAGATCGTGTTCGAAAAGCTCACCTACACGTCGATCACCCGCGCCGTGAACCTGATCGGCCGCCGTTCGATCGTCGTCGGCAGCGACGAGCAGGGCTGCGATCCCGACGATTTCGAGCGGCTGTGCGCCCAGCAGCACCCGAAACTCGCCTTCCTGATGCCGACGCTGCACAACCCCACGCTGGCGACCATGTCGATCGAGCGGCGGCGGGCGATCGCGGAAGTCGCGCGCAAGTACAATGTGCTGCTGGTCGAGGACGCCATCTATGGCGTGCTGCAGGACGAGCAGCCGGCGCCGCTCGCGGCGCTGGCGCCGGAGCGCACCTTCCATGTCGGCGGCCTGTCGAAGGCGGTGTCGGCCGGCGTGCGCGCCGGCTGGGTCGCCTGCCCGGCGCACTACGCCAGCCGCGTGCAGACGGCGCACAAGATGATGACAGGCGGCATGCCATTCCTGCTCGCCGAGCTTGCGGCGCAGCTGGTGCTCACCGGCGAGGCGAAGGCTATTCGCGCCAAGGTGCGCGAGGAGATCGCGGCGCGCGAGCAGGCGGCGCGGCGCATCTTCGCCGGGCACGATTTCGCCTCCAGCGCCGACGCGCCCTTCCTGTGGATGAAGCTGCCCGACCCGTGGTTCTCGGCGACCTTCCGCACGGCCGCGCTCGACGAGGGCGTGCTGGTCGACGATGAGGACGAGTACAAGCCGCTGCGCACCGACCAGACCTATCACCGCGTGCGCATCGGCTTCACGTCGGTGCGCACGCGCGACGAAGCGCTGCGCGGCTTTGGCATCCTGCGCCGCCTGCTCGACAATGGCGGCGCCATGTACGACAGCTTCGGCTGAACTGTAGATAGCTGCAGCTCGCGGCAATAAGTCAGTGTGCACTGCACGCGCGCTGCGCTAAGGACGGGTGAGCCCTCCCCTCGTCGCTTGGACCGCCGCCGGATGACCGTTTCCAACACCGTTCCGATCACGCCCGAGCTGGTGGCGGCGCACGGGCTGAAACCGGACGAGTATCAGCGCATCCTCGATCTGATCGGGCGTGAGCCGAGCTTCACCGAACTTGGCATCTTCTCGGCCATGTGGAACGAACATTGCTCGTATAAGAGCTCGAAGAAGTGGCTGCGCACCCTGCCGACCAGCGGACCGCGCGTCATCCAGGGGCCGGGCGAGAATGCCGGCGTGGTCGACATCGGCGACGGCATGGCCGTGGTCTTCAAGATGGAGAGCCACAACCACCCGTCCTACATCGAGCCGTATCAGGGCGCGGCCACCGGCGTCGGCGGCATCCTGCGCGATGTCTTCACCATGGGCGCGCGGCCCATTGCGGCGATGAACGCGCTGCGCTTCGGCGCGCCGGACCATGCGAAGACGAAGCACCTGGTGGCCGGTGTGGTCGCGGGCGTCGGCGGCTATGGCAACGCGTTCGGCGTGCCGACCGTCGGCGGCGAGGTCAATTTCGACGCGCGCTACAATGGCAACTGCCTCGTCAACGCGTTTGCCGCCGGTCTCGCGAAGACCGATGCCATCTTCTACTCGAAGGCCGAAGGCGTCGGCCTGCCGGTCGTCTACCTCGGCGCCAAGACCGGGCGCGACGGCGTCGGCGGCGCCACCATGGCTTCGGCCGAGTTCGACGAGAAGATCGAGGAGAAGCGCCCGACCGTGCAGGTCGGCGATCCGTTCACTGAAAAGTGTCTGCTGGAAGCCTGCCTGGAACTGATGGACACCGGCGCCGTCATCGCCATCCAGGACATGGGAGCAGCCGGCCTCACCTGCTCTGCCGTCGAGATGGGCGCCAAGGGCGACCTCGGCATCCTGCTCGACCTCGACAAGGTGCCGGTGCGCGAGGAGCGCATGAGCGCCTACGAGATGATGCTGTCGGAAAGCCAGGAGCGCATGCTCATGGTGCTGCGCCCGGAGAAGGAGGCGCAGGCCGAGGCGATCTTCCGCAAATGGGGACTGGATTTCGCCATCGTCGGCGAGACGACGGACGATCTGCGCTTCCGCGTGCGCCATCAGGGCCAGGAAGTGGCGGACCTTCCGATCAAGGATCTCGGCGACAAGGCGCCCGAATACGACCGGCCGCGCGTCGAGCCGACGAAGCCCGCGGCACTCGCTGCCGATGACGTGCCGCAGGCCGACATCGCCGACGCGCTGCTGAAGCTGCTCGGCGGGCCGGACCTGTCGTCGCGCCGCTGGGTCTGGGAGCAGTACGACACGCTCATCCAGGGCAATTCGCTGCAGCGGCCCGGCGGCGATGCCGGCGTGGTGCGGGTGGAAGGCCACGCGACGAAGGCGCTCGCCTTCTCGTCGGATGTGACCCCGCGCTATTGCGAGGCGGACCCGTTCGAGGGCGGCAAGCAGGCCGTCGCCGAGTGCTGGCGCAACCTGACCGCCACCGGCGCGCTGCCGCTGGCGGCGACCGACAATCTCAATTTCGGCAATCCCGAGCGGCCGGAGATCATGGGCCAGTTCGCAGCCGCCATCCTCGGCATCGGCGAAGCCTGCCGTGCGCTCGACTTCCCGATCGTCTCGGGCAATGTCTCGCTCTACAACGAGACCAACGGCCAGGGCATTCTGCCGACGCCGACCATCGGCGGCGTCGGGCTCATCGAGGACTGGGCGCACTCTGCGCGCATCGGCTTTGCCGGCGAAGGCCAGGCGATCCTGCTGGTCGGCGCGCAGAGCGGCGGCGGCCACCTCGGCCAGTCGATCTACATGCGCGACCTGCATGGCCGCCGCGACGGAGCGCCGCCGCCGGTCGACCTCGCGCACGAGCGCCGGACCGGCGATTTCGTGCGCGGCCTCATCGCCGCCGGCACCGCGACCGCCGTGCACGACCTCTCCGACGGCGGCCTCGCCGTGGCGCTCGCCGAGATGGCGATGGCGTCCGGCATCGGCGCCGAGATCGAAGGCCCTGCCCGCGCCACAGCCGGCATCCCGTTCTTCTTTGGCGAGGATCAGGGCCGCTATCTGGTCACGGTCCCGTTCAACGACGAGACGCTGCTGCCGCTGGTGGACGAGGCTCGCGCGCTCGGCATCCGGGCGCCCTGCATCGGACGCACGGGCGGCGCCGAATTGAAACTTGCCGGGTCGCGTGCGATACCCGTCGCGGAACTCAGGGCGGCCCACGAATCATGGTTCCCCGCCTTCATGGGGGACTGACACGGAGGCCGACACATGCCCATGGACGCACGCGACATCGAGCGGATGATCAAGGAAGGCCTGCCCGATGCGCAGGTCACGATCCGCGACCTTGCCGGCGACGGCGACCACTATGCGGCGGAAGTCGTGTCGGAGAGCTTTCGCGGCAAGAGCCGCGTGCAGCAGCACCAGATGGTCTACGAGGCGCTGAAGGGCAACATGGGCGGCGTCCTGCATGCGCTTGCGCTGCAGACGAGCGCGCCGGAGTAAGAGCCATGTCGATCCTCAACGACATGGTGACTGGTGTCATCGACGAAGCGCTGAAGGGCATTCTGCGCAAGCCGCCCAGCAAGCGTCGCAAGCGCCGCACGGCGGCCTCGACAACCGCGTCGCGCCGCCGCAAGTCGACGCTGGAGCAGCGCCTCGAAAAGCTCGAGGATCTGCTGCGCCCCACGCGCACGCGCGCCAGCCGGCGCAAGACCACGCGCACGCGCTCCAAGCCGCAGCGGCGGCGGGTTGCCGCGAAGACGCAGCGCCACCGCCGCTCACTGCGCCGCGGCGCAGCCACCCGCTGAGCGCAGGACTGGACTGACGGGGTAGGCTTGCCTGCCGACTTGTTTCGGGAGACCGTAGGGTCTATTTGAGTCTGACTTGCAGCCTGCCTCCCACGGGCGCGAAAGGTTTTCCCATGAGCGGAATCAACGACTACATCGACAGCGAAGTGAAGAGCCAGGACGTGGTCCTCTTCATGAAGGGCACTCCCGGCTTCCCGCAGTGCGGCTTTTCCGGCCAGGTCGTGCAGATCCTCGATTACCTCGGCGTGGACTACAAGGGCGTCAACGTCCTGACCTCGAACGAGCTGCGCCAGGGCATCAAGGAATACTCGAACTGGCCGACGATCCCGCAGCTCTACGTAAAGGGCGAGTTCGTCGGCGGTTGCGACATCATCCGCGAGATGTTCCAGGCGGGCGAACTGCAGACCTTCATGGCGGACAAGGGCGTCAGCGCCCGCGCCGCCTGATCTTCCGACCCGTGCCGCTCCGGCTTGCCGGAGCTGTGTGAGGCGACAGATGCGCCGGTTCAGTCCGGCGCATTCGTTTTTCATTGTTTGGGATACGGCCCCCATGGATCAGCAGGTTTCCCGCCACGAAGACGCACGCGCGTCGTCAATTCCGCGCTGGGAGTTCATCGCGCTCGCTGCCGCGCTGATGGCACTGAACGCGCTGGCCATCGACATCATGCTGCCCGGCCTGCAGGAGATCGGCGAGAGCCTTGGCGTGGTCGAGGAGAACCACCGGCAGTATGTGATCTCCGCCTATTTCGGCGGCATGGCGCTGGCGCTGCTGCCCTACGGCCCGGCGTCGGACCGGTTCGGCCGCCGCGCGCCGATCCTGTTCGGCCTCGGCATCTATGTGATCGCGGCCTTTGCCGCGGCCTTCGCGCCCAATTTCGAGACGCTGCTCGCGCTCCGCTTCATCCAGGGCATCGGCGCCGCCTCGACCCGCGTCGTCGCCGTGTCGATGGTGCGCGACCGCTTCGGCGGCCGCGCCATGGCCGAAATCATGTCGCTCATATTCATGGTCTTCATGGTCGTGCCGGTGGTTGCGCCGTCGATCGGCCAGCTCACGATGATGCTCGGCAACTGGCACTACATCTTCATCTTCATGGGCGCGCTGTCGGCGCTGGTGATGCTGTGGGCGTATTTCCGCATGCCGGAGACGCAGCACCCGGAAGACCGCCGGCCGTTCACGCTCGGCGCGATCTGGCAGGCGTTCGGGCTGGTCGTGACCAACCGCATGTCGCTCTACTACACGCTGGGCTCGACGTTCGTGTTCGCGGCGCTGTTCGGCTTCATCAATTCGGCGCAGCAGATCTACGTCGGCATCTACAATCTCGGCGCGTACTTCCCGATCATCTTCGCGGCGATCGCCAGCGTCATGGCGCTGTCTTCCTACCTCAACTCGCGCCTCGTCGCGCGGTTCGGCATGCGCCGCCTGTCGCATGGGGCGCTCACCGGCTTCATGCTCGCCTCGGGCGTCTGGTTCATCTGGTCGCTGACGGGCGAACTGCCGCTCATCGCGCTGGTCGCCATCTTCGCCGTGGCGATGTTCCAGTTCGGCTGGATCGGCTCGAACTTCAACGCCATCGCGATGGAGCCGCTCGGCCACATCGCCGGCTCGGCCTCGTCGGTGCAGGGTTTTGTGCAGACGCTCGGCGGCGCGGTCATCGGCGCGCTGATCGGCCAGGCCTTCGACGGCACGACCACGCCGCTGGCGCTGGGCTTCTTCGGCCTCGCCGCCATCAGCCTCCTGCTGATCGCGGTCGCCGAGCGCGGGCGCCTCTATGCGTCCTCGCCGCACGGCCATGCGCCAGAGCCTTCCGGGCACTGATACGCCTTCCGGGCACTGATAAGCCGCCGGGGCACTAGTCGCCGGCGGCAAACAGCCCGAGCAGCCAGACCGTGGCGCCCGAGACGACGGCGCCCATCAGCGTGCCCCACGCCGTGTCGACGATGGCGACGACGGGATCGTAGCCCTTGAAGACCGACAGATTGGTCGCGTTGTAGGTCAGGTAGGTGAAGAAGCCGAACAGCGCGCCGTTCAGCGCCGCGGTGCCGACGCCAGCGACCATGCCGGTCGAGATGGCGAAGTAGACCAGACCGACGACGTAGACCACGTAGAAGATCACGGCGACCGCCCAGCGCGGCTGGTCGAGCATCATCTCGCCGAGGCGCGAGGCATAGAAGCCGCGCGCCACGAAACCCAGCCAGATGAAGTCGAGCGCGAGGAAGATGACCAGCGCGATCAGGTAGGCGTAGACGAATTTCATCGCTCTCTCCGGTTGCCGCGGTCCAGCGGTGCAGCGCAGCAACGTTTCGCAGGCGCTGGAGGTTTCGCCACGGCGTCAGACCGGCGCCAGATCGCCCCTCGCCCACGCTTCCTGGATTTCCTCCGCCGCCGCCACGAACCGCCCAGCCTCGATCGCGTCGCGGATCGACTGCATCAGCTGCTGGTAATAGGCGACGTTGTTCCAGGTGAGCAGCATGCCGCCCAGCGCCTCGCCCGATTTCACCAGGTGGTGCAGGTAGGCGCGGCTGTAGTCGCGCGCCGCCGGGCAGTCGCTTTCCTCGTCGAGCGGGCGCGGGTCGTCGGCATGGCGTGCGTTCTTCAGATTGACCTTGCCGCGCCGCGTGTAGGCGAGCCCATGGCGGCCGGCGCGCGTCGGCATCACGCAGTCGAACATGTCGATGCCGCGCGCCACCGACTTGAGGATGTCGTCGGGCGTGCCGACGCCCATCAGGTAGCGCGGCTTCTCTACCGGCAACGCCGGGCAGGTCACGTCGAGCATCGCCAGCATCACGTCCTGCGGTTCACCCACCGCGAGGCCGCCGACCGCGTAACCCTTCAGCTCCATCGCGGCGAGCGCCTCGGCCGAACGCAGACGCAGCGCCGGCACGTCGCCGCCCTGCACGATGCCGAACATCGCCTTGCCGGGCTGATCGCCGAAGGCGGTCTTGCAGCGTTCGGCCCAGCGCAGCGACAGCTCCATCGCGCGCTCCACATCCTGGCGCTCCGCGGGCAGCGCGACGCATTCATCCAGTTGCATCTGGATGTCGGAGTCGAGCAGACCCTGGATTTCGATCGAGCGTTCCGGCGTCATCTCCCAGGCCGACCCGTCGATGTGCGAGCGGAAGGTCACACCGCGCTCGTCGAGCTTGCGAAGCGCGGCCAGCGACATCACCTGGAAGCCGCCGGAATCGGTGAGGATCGGCGGCTGCCAGCGGGCGAAGTCGTGCAGGCCGCCCAGCCGTGCAACGCGCTCCGCTCCGGGGCGCAACATTAGATGGTAGGTGTTGCCGAGGATGATGTCGGCGCCGGCGCCGCGCACCTGATCCATGTACATCGCCTTCACCGTGCCGCCGGTGCCGACCGGCATGAAGGCCGGCGTGCGCACCACGCCACGCGGCATGGAAATCTCGCCGTGGCGAGCCTCGCCGTCGGTGGCGATCAGGCGGAAGGTGAATTTTTCGGTCATGACGGGTGCGCCCGGAACAGCAAGCTGGCATCGCCGTAGGAATAGAAGCGATAGCCGTCGGCGATCGCCTGCTCATAGGCCTGGCGCATCGTCTCCATCCCGCTGAACGCAGAGACGAGCATGAACAGCGTCGAGCGCGGCAGGTGGAAGTTGGTCATCAGCATGTCGGCCGTGCGGAAGCTATAGCCCGGCGTGATGAAGATGTCGGTCGCGCCGGACCACTCCTTGATCCCGCCATCGGAGGCGGCGCTTTCGAGCAGCCGGAGCGACGTGGTGCCGACCGACACTATGCGCCCGCCCCTCGCCTTCACGGCGTTGAGCGCGGCGGCGGTCGCTGCCGACACCGTGCCGGTCTCGGCGTGCATCTTGTGTTCGGCGGTGTCGTCGGCTTTCACCGGCAGGAACGTCCCTGCCCCGACATGCAGCGTCACGAAATGCCGCTCGATGCCGCGCGCGTCGAGCGCCGCTAACAGTTCCGGCGTGAAATGCAGCCCGGCGGTGGGTGCAGCGACCGCGCCTTCCTCGCGTGCATAGACGGTCTGGTAGTCGGTCAGGTCGCGTTCGTCCTCGGGCCGTTTCGACGCGATATAAGGCGGCAGCGGCACATGCCCCACCGCCTTCATCGCTTCGTCGAGATACGGACCCGACAGGTCGAAGCCAAGCAGCACTTCGCCGGCGTCGTGTTTCTCCAGCACGGTGGCGTCGAGCGCGCCGACGAGACAGGCGTTGCCGGTGTGGCCGAAGCTGATGCGGTCGCCCGCCGCGACACGCTTGGCCGGCCGCAGGAAGGCGAGCCACCGGTCGGGCGCCACCCGCATGTGCAGCGTTGCATCGACGCGCGCCTGCGCATCGCCGCGCCGGCGCACGCCTTCAAGCTGCGCCGGTATCACCTTCGTGTCGTTGAAGACGAGGGCGTCGCCGGGCCTCAGAAGGCCCGGCAGGTCGCGCACGGAGCAATGTTCCAGCGCCTCGTCCGGCCGGACGACCAGCAGCCGCGCCGCATCGCGCGGCTCGGCCGGGCGAAGCGCGATGCGGTCGTCAGGAAGGTCGAAATCGAAGAGATCGACGCGCACTACTTAACGTCGGCAGCGACCTTCATCGACACGATCTTGTCGGGGTCCTGCACCGGCTCGCCGCGCTTGATCTTGTCGACGTTCTCCATGCCTTCGATCACCTGGCCCCAGACCGTGTACTGGCGGTTGAGGAACGAGGCGTCGCCGAAGCAGATGAAGAACTGCGAGTTGGCGGAGTTCGGGTTCTGCGCACGCGCCATCGAGCAGGTGCCGCGGCCGTGGTTCATGTTGTTGAACTCGGCCTTCAGGTCCGGCTTCTTCGAGCCGCCCATGCCGGCGCGCGACGGGTTGAACGACTTCGAGTTGGACGCGCCGAACTCGACGTCGCCGGTCTGCGCCATGAAGCCGTCGATCACGCGGTGGAACACCACGCCATCGTACGCGCCTTCGCGCGCCAGTTCCTTGATGCGCGCGACGTGCCCGGGCGCCAGGTCGGGAAACAGTTCCATGACCACGCGGCCCTTGGTGGTCTCCATGATGAGCGCGTTTTCGCGGTCCTTGATCTCGGCCATTTTTCTTGTCCCTTCTGTGTGTCTCTAAGCGATCAGCCGTCGGAGCCGATGCGCACCTTGATCATCCGGTCCGGCTCGCTGACGGAGCCATTGGCCGCTTCGTCGCCCTTCTTGATGCGGTCGACCAGGTCCATGCCCTGCTCGACCTGGCCGACGATGGTGTAGCCGCCGTCGAGATGCGGAGCCGGCGCGAACATGATGAAGAACTGCGAGTTGGCGGAATCCTCGCTCGGGCCGCGCGCCATGCCGAGCGTGCCGCGCGTAAAGGATTCGCCCGAGAACTCCGCCGGCAGATCGGCTTCGGACGAACCGCCCGTGCCGACCATGTTCGGGTCGAAGCCGTTTTCCACGTTGCCGAACTGAACGTCGCCGGTCTGCGCCATGAAGCCCGCTATGACCCGGTGGAAGGCGACGTTGTTGTAGGCGCCTTCGCGCACCAGCTTCTTGATGCGCTCGACATGCTTCGGCGCCAGATCAGGACGCAGCGCCACGACCACGTCGCCGTCCTTGAGCGTGATGATCATGGTGTTGTCGGGATCGGCAGCGAAGGCCGGGGCAGCCACAGAGAGGCCAATGGCGATCGCCGCGCCGGCGAGAACCGAACGTCGGGTGAATGGCATGTCTACACCTTGGACTTGAACTTCTTGTTGAGCGCGCGCGCGACGACCGGGGGCACGAAGGGGCG
>JBFXFO010000101.1:0-10949 GCA_050178915.1 Rhizobiaceae bacterium
CGCACGAACGGCGTGAACAGCAGTTCGTTCAGCAGGTTGCCCTGCCGGTGGCGGTGGCGGCCGACGAGCAGGTTCTGCAGCACCGTCGCATGCTCGAACAGCTCGATGTTCTGGAAGGTGCGCGCAATCCCGAGCCGCGCGATCTCGTGAGGCTGCCGGTCGAGGATCGACTTGCCGTCGAAGCGGATGTCGCCTTCGACCGGGTCGTAGAAACGCGACACCAGATTGAACAGGGTCGACTTGCCGGCGCCGTTCGGCCCGACCAGAGCGAACACCTCGCCCTCCTCCACCGAGAGGGAAACCTTGTTGACGGCGGTGACGCCGCCAAAGCGCAGCGTGACGTTGTCGATCTCGAGCAGGCTCATCGCATCCGCTCCGTCTTCAGGTAGCTCCGCTGCCGCCGGAACATGTCGCGGCGGTAGAACGGGAACAGCTCGAAATAGGTGCGGATTTTCACCCAGCGTCCGTAGATGCCCATCGGCTCGAACAGGATGAAGAGGATCAAGAGCCCGCCGAAGATCGCCTGCTCCAGGCCGGGGATCGCCACCGCACCGCCGCCGAACAGGGCGCCGGCGAGATCGCGCCCCATGGCGATCGCCTGCGGCAGCAGTCCGACGATGATGGCGCCGAAAAACGCGCCGTGGATCGAGCCGACGCCGCCGATCACGATCATCAGCAGCAGCTGGATCGAGATGATCAGGTTGAACGTCTCGTTGTTGAAGACGCCGGCGAAGTGCCCCATCAGCGCCCCGCCAAGACCGGTGATCGCCGTCGAGATGCCGAACGACACCGCCTTCGCCCGCGCCACGTTGACGCCCATGGCGCGCGCCGAGACCTCCGAGTCGCGCACCGCCGAGAACGAACGCCCGAGCGGCGAGCGCTGCAGGTTGCGGTAGACCAGCACCACCAGCACCGTCACCACCAGCACCAGCCAGTAGAAGCGGTCGGCATTGGCGTAGCGGTTGATCTGGATGCCGAAGATGGAGATGTCCGGCGCCATCAGGCCGACCACGCCATTCGTCAGCGGCTCGGCGATGACGATCAGATCGTCCATCAGGATCGAGATCGCCAGCGTGCCGATGCCGAGATAGATACCGTGCAGTTTTGTCATCGGCAGCGCGATCAGCGCCCCGGCCACGCCGGTGATCAGTCCGGCGAGCGGAAACGCGATCAGGAACGGCAGTCCCGCTTCCTGCAGCAGCACGTTGGCGTAGCAGCCGATCGCCAGAAAGGCGGCATGCCCGAGGCTCGCCTGTCCGGTCTGTCCGACCAGCACCATCAGCCCCATGCCGGCGACCGCCCAGATGAGCACGTTGGTCATCTCGCCAAGCCAGAACTTGCCGAGGATGAACGGCAGCGCGATGGCGAGCAGCACCAGCAGCGCATACCAGCCGGCCTGCGCGCCATGGCGGAAGAGGTTGATGTCGGCGTCGTAGCTTGTCTTGAAGACGGTCCGCATGGCTCAGACCTTCTTCCGGTGGATCTGCGCCAGAATGCCGTGCGGCCTGAACACGAGGATCAGGAACAGCAGCAGGTAGGGCATGATCTGCGAATAGCCGGCGGCGATGTAGTAGGACGCGAATGGCTCGATCAGGCCGACGATCAGCCCGCCGAGCAGCGCTCCGGGCAGGCTGCCGAAGCCGCCGATCACAGCCGCCGCGAACGACTTGATGCCCAGCAGGCCGGTGGTCGGATCAATCGAGCCCTTCGATGCGAAGAGGATGCCGGCAACGGCTGCAACCGCGCCCGCCAGCGCCCAGATCAGCGAATGCACGCGCTTCACCGGTATGCCCATGTAGTAGGCCGCCAGCTGGTTCTGCGACGCCGCCTGCATGGCGACGCCCATGCGCGTCACATTGAAGAAGAAGTAGAGCGCCACCGTCAGCGCCACGGTCACCGCGATGACCGTGATCTCGTCCAGCCCGAGCACCAGCCCCCCGAGCCGCACGTCGATTCCCGCGATCGGCGATTCCAGCGATTTCGGCTCATGCCCCCAGATCGCGCCGGCGGCGAAGCGCAGCACGAAGCCGAGCGCGATGGTGAGGATGACGACGGCGATCTGCGATTGCCCGAACATGTGCCGCAGCACCAGCTTGTCGAGCATGTAGCCGAACGCGGCCATGACCAGGATCGCGACCGGCACCGCGATCCAGAACGGCAGCGCCATGAATTCCTGGTTGGTCAGCCCGAGCGTCACGAAGGCGCCGAGCATCATCATGTCGCCCTGCGCGAAATTGACGGCCTCGGTGGCCTTGTAGATCAGCACGAAGCCGAGCGCGATCAGGCCGTATACGCAGCCATTGGCGAGCCCGCTGATGATCAGCTGCAGCGTTATCAAGCGTTCCTCCCTACTCCGGCGCGTTCTTCAGCGACGCGCTCGTTTCGATGTTGCTGCCGGCGTTCCCAGCCGGTCTCTGGTTGCACTATGGGGCGATGAAGACCTTTCCATTCGGCTTGGCGAGTTCGGCAGGCACGCGCGCCATGGCTTGCGCCAGCGGCACCACCGCTGTCACGTCCGTTTTCCAGCGGCCGTCGATGAAGCGTTTCTGCGCCTCGATGACCGCCTCCTTGTGCTTATCCGGGTTGCGCCGCATCCAGTCGACCAGCCAGAAGCCTTCGACCTGCTTCTGCATGAAGATCAGCTGCCCCGGCTGGTTGAGCACGGTCGGCTGGTCGTCCAGCCGCCCGTAGATGACCCAGCGCGCGCCGCGCGGCATGGCTTCGAAAATGGTGCCTGCCTGCGGGCCGGTCACCGCATCGAGGAAGATGCGCGCCGGCTCTGCCTTCAGCACCTCGCGCAAAGCCTTGCGGAAATCCGGCGCGTCGCCGTTCAGCGCGTGCGCCGCGCCCAGTGCGAGCAGCGCCGGGATCTGGTCGTCGCGCCGCACGATGGCGATGGCGCGATAACCCGCGTCCTTCGCCAGGCCGATGATCAGCTTCGACAGCTGACTGGCGCCGGCGCTCAGGATGAACGCCTTCTCACCCTCGTCCTGCACGATGCCGAACATCGCCACCGCCGTCAGCGGATTGACGATCATCGCCGCACCGTCCTCGTCGCGGACGCCGTCCATCAGGGGTATGCATCCCGCCGCTTCCGCGACAGCATAGTCCGCCCAGCTCCCCCAGTTGGACGTGCCCGTGGCGAAGGCGACACGTTTGCCTGCAAACCATTGTGCCTTGGCGTCACTGCCCGTCGCAACGACGGTGCCTACGCCCTCGAAGCCGGCCGGCTGGCCCTTGGCGCGCGGCTGGCCGTACATGCCCTTCACGAACATCACGTCCGACGGGTTGATCGAGGCCAGCGCAACCTTGATCAGCACCTGCGACGGCTTCGGCGACGGCACCGCAATGCGGCCCGGCTGCACATACGGCTCCATCGCCTCGAGATTGTTCTGCGACGGTTTGGCGGCATAGCCGTCGCCCATCAGCAGCAGTGCGTTCATCTCGGCGGGCAGCGTCATCGCATCGTCCTCACGGCCTCAGGATCAGCTTGCCGACCGCGTCGCGGCCGAGCACGCGCTTGAGCACGTCGGCTGCCTGCGCGAGCGGATACACACCTTCGATCACCGGCTTCACCTTGCCGGTGACATACCATCCGATGAGCTCCTGCATGTTGGCGAGGTAGACTTTCGGCTCACGCCGCGTGAAGTCGCCCCAGAACACACCGACCAGACTGTAGCCCTTCACCAGCGCCAGGTTCACCGGAAACTGCGGGATCCTGCCCGATGCGAAGCCGATGACCAGCAGCCTGCCGTTCCACGCCATCGAGCGCGACAGCGCGTCGAACGCCTCGCCGCCGACCGGATCGTAGGCGACGTCGACGCCCTTGCCGCCCGTCGCTTCCTTCAGCCGCTCCTTCAGATTGTCGTAGCCGAGCACGATGTCGGCGCCGGCTTCCCTGGCGACACGGCGCTTCTCCTCCGTTGAGGCAACGCCGATCACCGTCGCGCCCATCGCCTTGCCGACCTGCACCGCCGCGGTGCCCGTCAGGCCCGACGCACCGAGCACGCAAAGCGTCTCGCCCGGCTGCAAATTGGCCCGCTGCTTCAGCGCATGGTGCGATGTGCCGTAGCCGCACATCAGCGCGCAGGCGTCCGCCGTGTCCATGCCGGGCGGCAGCTTCATCACCGTCTGCTCGGGCGCGCCGAAGCGCTCGGCATAGGCGCCCAGCGGCGAAAACGCGGCGACCCGGTCGCCGACCTTGATCGACTGCACCTCAGGCCCGACCGCCGTCACCGTGCCCGCCACTTCCATGCCCGGCACGAACGGCACCGGCGGCTTCATCTGGTAGAGTCCCTGCACCAGCAATCCGTCGGGAAAGTTCACGCCGATCGATTCCGCCTGCACGACCACCGTCGCACCTTGCGCCTTCGGCTCCGGCCAGTCGGCATATTCGAGCTTTTCAAGCGGCCCGAAATCGCGGGCGACAATCGCTTTCATATCGCCTCCCCACTTTGGGGAGGAGCACGCCGCGATGCCGATGCCCTCAGCAATCGCATTACACCTTCTCCTGCGTATATTTGCGCAGTTCGACGCGCGCCACCTGTCGCCGGTGCACGGCGTCCGGACCGTCGGCCAGCCGCAGCGTGCGCAGATGCGTCCACGAACGCGCCAGCGGCGTGTCCTGGCTGATGCCCTGCCCGCCGAACATCTGGACCGCCTCGTCGGTCACCTTCAGCGCCATGCGCGGCGCCACCACCTTGATCTGGCTGATCCAGTTGGCGGCCGCGACGCGGTCGCCCTGATCCATCATCCACGCCGCCTTCAGGCAGAGCAGCCGCGCCATCTCGATCTCCATGCGCGCTTCCGCGATGATGTCGAAATTCGCGCCGAGCTGCGCCAGCGGCTTGCCGAACGCCTCGCGCCGCAGCGAGCGCCGGCACATCAGCTCCAGCGCCATCTCCGCCTGTCCGATGGCGCGCATGCAGTGGTGGATGCGCCCCGGCCCGAGCCGCCCCTGCGCAATCTCGAACCCCCTGCCCTCGCCGAGGATCAGATTGCTCGCAGGCACGCGCACATTCTCGAACTTGAGATGCAGGTGCCCATGCGGCGCGTCGTCCTCGCCATACACGGTCATGGCGCGCAGCCGCGTGATGCCCTTGGTGTCCGACGGCACCAGCACCATCGAGTGCTGGCGGTGCCTGTCCTCACCGCCGGTCTTCACCATCACGATGTAGATCAGGCAGCGCGGATCGCCGGCGCCCGACGACCACCACTTCTCGCCGTTCAGCACGTACTCGTCGCCCTCGCGCTCGCAGCGCATGGCGATGTTGGTGGCGTCGGAAGACGCCACGTCCGGCTCGGTCATCAGGTAGGCGGAGCGGATCTTGCCTTCGAGCAGCGGCGCCAGCCAGCGCTGCTTGTGCTCCTCGCTGCCGAAACGCTCCAGCACTTCCATGTTGCCGGTGTCGGGCGCAGAGCAGTTGAACGTCTCGGCTCCGAGATGTGCCTTGCCCATCTCCTCGGCGAGATAGGCGTATTCCACCGTCGACAGCCCGTAGCCTCGCTTCGAATCGGTCAGCCAGAAGTTCCACAGGCCGCGCTCGCGCGCCTTCGCCTTCAGCCCTTCGAGGATGTCCGTCTGCCGTTGCGTGAATGCCCAGCGGTCGCCGTCCTTGCCGACCTCGGCGAGGAATTCCTCATCCAGCGGCATGATCTCGTCGCGCACCATCTGCGCCACTTTGGCGTGCAGCGGCTTCACGCGCTCGCTCATGCCGAGGTCCATTGCGGTCATGCCGCCTCCTTGCTGTTAAAAACGAGTCCGCCCTCGGCGTAGTTGACCACGCTCGTGGCAAGCTTTTCGGTTTCGGCGCGCGTCTCGTTCGGCCGCGCCGAGTACCAGAAGATGGGCGAGTTCAGCGTCATGAACATCATCTGGTTCGTGACCGACAAATCGTCGAAGTGGAACACGCCCTCGTCGCGCCCCTGCAGCAGCGTGGCGCGGAACAGGTTGCCGTACTGAGTGCGCTGTCCAAGCAGTTCGTTGAACACGCTTCGCTGTTCGGGCGTGGTCGTGCCGGCGAGATGCATCTCGACGCCGATCCAGACTGCCCGCTGGAACGGCTTTGTCTCCATCATCTGCATGACGTGCGCCTGCGCCATCAGCCGCCAGCGCGGCAGCGCCGGTCCCTCCGCTGCCGACAGCGGCTTCACCGCGGCGAAATTCATGTCCATGCCGGTGCGAAAAACCTAGGCGAACAGATCGCCCTTCGACGGAAAGTGATGGTAGATGCGACCCTTGGTGGCGCCCAGCTTGCGCGCCACATCGTCGATCGAGGTCGCGTAGTAGCCGCGCTCCATGAAGCACAGCGCTGCCGTCCGAAGAATGTCGGCGCGCGAGCTGTCGACGGTACGCTCCTCGAAGCCGAGCATTGGCCGTGGCTCCTCCCTCCGTCCACCCCTTGTCCGGACGCTCCTTGCGAAGCCGCCAGCGGGTCTTTACGGAACAGCGGAATGATGAACATACTACCGGGTATGTTGTCAACGCGACGCTCTGACAACCACATGTCGTGTGGAAATTTCGTTCAGGATCAACGCGTTATGAATCTCGGCTTTGATGAGAAGCGCTGAGATTCTCTGACAGAAAGTGACATGGGAGGAAACTGATGGGCATTCTCGACGAGCTGTTTTCCGTTGCCGGCAAGACCGCGCTTGTCACCGGCGGCGCCACCGGCATCGGCCGCATGGCGGCGACCGCTCTCGCCAGCGCCGGCGCCAACGTGCTCATGGCCTCGCGCAAGGCCGCGGACTGCGAACGTGTCGCCGGCGAGATCAATGCCGGCAACCTCCCCGGCAAGGTCCAGGGCTTCGGCGGCGACGTCGGCACCGAGGCCGGCGTCGATGCACTCGCCGCCGAGGTGGGCAGGCGCACCGACCGGCTGCACATCCTCATGAACAATGCCGGCGCGACCTGGGGCGAGCCGCTCGCCACCTTCCCCTACGCCGCCTGGGCCAAGGTGATGAACGTCAACGTCGCCGGCCTTTTCCACCTGACGCGCCAGTTGCTGCCGCTGCTTGAAAAGGCCGGAAGCGATGAGGATCCGGCGCGCATCATCAACATCGGTTCGGTCATGGGCACGCAGCCGATCGGCGACGATGCCTATTCCTACACGGCCTCGAAGGCGGCCGTGCACCACCTGACGCGCACGCTCGCCGGCGAGTTTGCCGAGCGCCGCATCACCGTCAACGCCTTTGCCCCCGGCCCCTTCCAGAGCCGCATGACGGCTTTCGCGACGGCCAGCGAGGAAGGCGCGAAGAAGGTCGGCAACCGCGTCCCGCTCGGCCGCATCGGCGCGCCGACGGACATCGCCGCTGCCACGCTGTTCCTGTGCGGCCGCGGCGGCGGCTACATCACCGGAGCGATCATTCCGATTGACGGAGGCCAGTCCGTCCAGCATGGCATGACCCTCTTCAAGGATTGAGTGCGAGGACGCGCATCGTGGAAGCGGTCAGGCTGGAGGATTTCGTCAAGGCTGCCGGCAGCGAGGTCGGGCTGTCGCCCTGGCGCGTCGTCAGCCAGGAGATGATCGACCAGTTTGCCGCCGCCACCGATGACCACCAGTTCATCCACGTCGATCCCGAGCGGGCAGCGAAGGAAACGCCGTTCGGCGGCACCATCGCGCATGGCTTCCTGCTGCTCTCCCTGCTCTCGGCCATGACATTCGAGACGCTGCCGCCATTGCAGGGCGCCGGCATGGGCATCAACCAGGGCTTCGACAGGATGCGCTTCCTCCAGCCGGTGAAGACCGGCTCGCGCATCCGCACCCGCTTCTTCCTGGCCGAGGTGAAGGCGCGTCCCTCGGGCTGGGTCGAATCCGCCTACGACGTAACCATCGAGATCGAGAATTCGGTGAAGCCTGCGCTCACCGCCCGATGGCTCACGCTGACCTTTGTAGACCCGGAGAAACAGCAGACATGAGCGATCCGAACGCCATCGACGCCGCCGTGCTCGCCCCCTATCTCGAGGCGAATGTCGCCGGCTTCCACGGCCTTCGCTCGATCGACAAGTTCCCTTCCGGCCAGTCCAACCCGACCTATTCGGTGAAGGCCGACAGCGGCCGCTACGTGCTGCGCGCCAAGCCTCCCGGGCAACTGCTCAAATCCGCCCATCAGGTCGACCGCGAATACCGGGTCATCGCCGCGCTGGCCGGCACCGACGTGCCCGTCCCGCCGGTGCTGCACCTGGCGCCGGAGGATTCGCCCATCGGCCGCATGTTCTACGTCATGCGTTTCGTCGAGGGGCGCATCTTCTGGGACCCGGCCCTGCCGGAGATCGCCGACAATGCCGCCCGCACCGCCATCTACGACGCGATGAATCGCACGCTCGCCGCGCTTCATTCGGTCGACATCGACGCCGTCGGCCTTGCGGACTTCGGCAAGCCGGGCAGCTATTTCGAGCGCCAGCTTTCGCGCTGGACCGGCCAGTACCGCGCCTCCGAGACCGGCACGCTCGCCGACATGGATCGCCTCATCGCCTGGCTGGAGCAGCATCTGCCGCCGGACGACGGCATGGTTTCGCTTGTCCACGGCGACTACCGCATCGACAACATGATCTTCGCCAGCGACCGGCAGGAGGTCCTGGCCGTGCTCGACTGGGAACTGTCGACGCTCGGCCATCCCTACGCCGACCTTTCCTACCAGTGCATGCACTGGCGCCTGCCGCACGCTTCGGGTTTTCGTGGCCTTGGCGGGCTCGACCGCGCCGCGCTCGGGCTGCCCACCGAAACGCAGTATGTCGAGCGCTACTGCGAGCGCCGCGGCCTCACCCGCGTCGACAACTGGACCTTCTGCCTCGCCTTCTCGTTTTTCCGGCTCGGCGCCATCTGCCAAGGTGTCTACAAGCGCGCCCTCGACGGCAACGCGTCCAACCCGGAGAAGGCGAAGACCTACCACGAGATCGTCAAGCTGCTGGCGCACATGGCGGTCGAGCTGATCGACGCGGAGGCCTGAGCATGAGCGCGGGACGTTTCGAAGGCCTGACCGTTCTGGTCACTGGCGCCACCGGCGGCTTCGGCCGGCGGGCGGCGGAGCGTTTCGCCGAGGCCGGCGCCAGGCTCGTGCTCTCCGACATCCATCAGGCGAAGCTCGACGCCTGCGCCGCCACGCTCGGCCGGGACACGGCGACGCTCGCCGGTGACATCGCCGACGAGAGCCTGTCGCAGCAGCTCGTGGCACTTGCCGTCGAGCGCTTCGGCCGCCTCGACATCGCGCTCAACAATGCCGGCATCGTGCACGGCTTCACCAAACTCGCGAGCATTCCGTCCGAAGACGCGCGCCGCGTGATCGACGTCGATCTGATGGGCGTGTTCTACGCCATGAAGCACCAGCTGCCGCAGATGGAAGCCCAGTTCCGCGCCACCGGCAAAGGCGGCGCGATCGTCAACATCGCGTCCGCCGCGGGCATCGGCGGTGCGCCACGAATGTCGGTCTACGCCGCCGCCAAGCACGGCGTCGTCGGCCTCACCCGCTCGGCGGCGGCCGAATCGGCGACCAAGGGCGTGCGCGTCAATGCCGTCTGCCCGTCCTACGCGCGCACCGACATGGCGATGAGTTTTGTCACGCTGCATGGCGGCGCCGAGGCCGAGGCGCTGGCCGAACTGACGCGCGGCGTGCCGATGAAGCGGGTGGCCGAGGTCGACGAGGTGGTGGAGGTGATCCTCTTCGCCGCCGATCCGAAGAATTCCTTCATGACCGGCCACAGCCTGTCGGTCGATGGCGGCATCGCGGCGATCTGAGCGGCGGCGCTTACGCCGCCGCTGACAGGATCACCCCCCGATCAGGCCTTCGCGCATCGCAATCGCAATCGCGTCCGTGCGGTTCGCCGCGTCGAGCTTGGCGATGATCGCCGCCACATGGAACTTCGCCGTGTGCACCGAGATGTCGAGGCGGCGCGCGATCACCTTGTTCGGCGCGCCTTCCGCCAGTTGCGCCAGCACCTCGCGCTCGCGCGCGCTGAACTTGCCGGCATGCGCGGTGTCGTCGGCCTGCCGCAGTTCCGGCCCGGGCGTCACGCGATAGCCGGCGGTGATCAGCTTCTCCGCCGCCGCCACCAGATCGGCCGGCGCACCCGGACGCAGCGCCGCGCGGGCGCTGGGCAAAGCCGGCTTGCGTTCGATCGGGCGTGCCGGCGTGCGCTCGCTGGGTCGCTCGTCGATCTCCTGATGGACGATCACCATGTCGCCGAAATGGACGCGGTCTTCGAGCGCTATGAACATGGGAACCTCCTGCGGAGCGGACGGCGCGAATGCTGAGTCTAGCCGGAAGGTCGCGGGCTTTCACTGGCCATGTGGTCAGGTCGCGGGCGGCAGCCGGCCCGAACACATATAGGGCATGGAATTCTCCTCCGCCATTCCGGAAGCGCAGCCTCCCCAATCATCCTTGCCGGACGATCACGGGCTGCTCGACGCCTACTCCACCGCCGTCGTCGGCGTGGTCGACCGCGTCGGCCCCGCCGTCTGCAACATCGAGCGCAAGGGCGAGCGCGGCCAGGGCTCCGGCTTCGTCATCGCCCATGACGGCCTGATCATCACCAACAGCCACGTCGTCGGCGAGGCCGCCGCTGTGCGTGTCACCATGCCCGACGGCGCATCTGCCGAGGGCCGCGTCGTCGGCCGCGATCCCGACACCGACATCGCGCTGGTGCGCGCCGACGGCTCCTACCGCACGGTCGCGCATCTCGGCGATTCGAGCCGGCTGAAGCGCGGCCAGATCGCCGTCGCGATCGGCAATCCGCTCGGCTTCGAATGGACCGTCACCGCCGGCGTCGTCTCGGCGCTCGGCCGCTCCATGCGAGCCTCTACCGGTCGCCTGATCGACGACGTCATCCAGACCGACGCCTCGCTCAATCCGGGCAATTCCGGCGGGCCGCTGGTCTCGTCGGCGGGCGACATCATTGGCGTCAACACGGCCATCATCCGCGGCGCACAGGGCATCGCCTTCGCCGTCGCTTC
>JBFXFO010000102.1:0-14617 GCA_050178915.1 Rhizobiaceae bacterium
GATGCCGGCGCCGTCGCCCATCAGCGGATCCGCGCCGACCGCACCGCGATGCGTCAGGTTCTCCAGCATCTGGATGCCGTCGAGCACGATCTGGTGCGACTTGGCGCCCTTCAGGTGCGCGATGAAACCGACGCCGCAGGCGTCATGTTCCTTGCCGGGGTTGTAGAGGCCGAATTCAGCGGCGTTTTTCAGCGCAGCCGCCGGAGAATGTTCCGTCGTCATAGAGCGCGTCCTTTCCATCGCCTTCCTCCAGCTTGTCGCGCATCGTCGCGCTGATTCCCGGTATTCGCTTTCTTCCGTGGGGCTGCCCGCGCCCGTTGGCCCACCCGGGGCAGCGGCTGCAGGCGGAGCGCAGCCTTGCCCAAAGGCTGCCTATGTCCTCACGAACGTGCGGGCCGTCGTGCTGCTCTCGCAGCCGCAGACCGGGCGTGGCACACTATGCCATTCCGGTCCGGCGTCATGCGAAAAATATGACAGCACTACTGTCCTATCTGCTGTATGGCAGAAAAGCGGCAGGCTCACAAGATCGAAACGCAAAAAAATCGATGAGGCGAGGAAGCAAGATTACGCGCGCGTGGCAATCCGCGTAACAATCTTGCGCATCGCCTGCGCCAGCCCTGTGCCAGCATTTCTGGCTTGAAGCGGCCGGAAAGCCCGGCGACATTCCGCCGCCAGCATCGGGGAACCTCATGATTTTCGCATCCGACAACTGGGCCGGCGCCCATCCAGAAATCAGCGCCGGACTGGCCAACCATGCCGCCGGCTATTCGCCAGCCTATGGCAACAGCGACCTCGACCGGGCGGTCGCGGACCGCTTCTCCATCCTGTTCGAACGCGAGGTGGCGGTGTTCTTCGTCAGTACCGGAACAGCCGCCAATGCCCTTTCGCTGACCTCCGTCGCCAAGCCGGGCGGGGTCTCCTTCGTGCATCGCGATGCCCATGTCGTCGTCGACGAGGCAGGCGCGGCGGAATATCTGAGCGGCGGCTCGCGCCTGTGCACCGTCGATGGCGCGCTCGGCCGGATGGCGCCGGACAAGCTGGAAGCCGCGATACGCCGCTACCCTGCCGAGTTCCTTCACGGCGGCCGCCCGATGGCGGTGTCGATCACGCAGGCGACCGAAGTCGGCACCGTCTACACGCTGGAGCAGATCGATGCGATCGGCGCCATCGCGCGCGCCCACGAACTGCCGCTGCACATGGACGGTGCGCGCTTCGCCAACGCGCTTGTGTCGCTCGATACGACGCCGGCCGAAATGACCTGGAAGCGCGGTGTCGAGATGCTCTCCTTCGGCGGCACCAAGAATGGCTGCTGGTGCGCCGAGGCCGTCGTGCTGTTCGATCCCGAGCAGGCGCGCGAATTCGCCTTCGTGCACAAGCGCGGCGCGCAGCTGCTGTCGAAGTCGCGCTTCGTGGCAGCGCAGTTCGAGGCCTACTTCCGCGACGATCTCTGGCTGCGCACGGCTCGCCACTCGAACCGGCTGACGCAGCGCCTCGCCGAGCACATCCGCGAGTCGCGTCGCGTGCGGCTCGGCTGGGAACCGGAGGCGAACGAGGTGTTCGCCATCCTGCCGACGGCGCTGGCGGGCGATCTGCGCGAGGCAGGCGCGGTATTCTACCCCTGGCACGCACCGGAAGACCTTGCCGCCACGATCACGCCCGAGGAAGGGCTGTTCCGCTTTGTCACCAGCTTCGCGACCACGGAGGAAGAGGTCGATCGCTTCGGCGCCCTGATCGCCTGAGGCTCTGGTCCGGACATGAAAAAGAGCGGCGCCCTGAAGCGCCGCTCTCTTCATTTCAGACAGGTGCAGACGGTTAGTGGGTCTGACCCTCGATCTGCTTGGTGCCGTTGGCGCCAATCGCGATCTTGCGCGGCTTCAGCTCTTCCGGGATGGTGCGCTTGAGATCGATGTGCAGCAGCCCGTTCTTCATGCTGGCCCCGGTCACGTCGACATGGTCGGCAAGCTGGAAACGGCGCTCGAAGGCGCGCGCGGCGATGCCGCGATAGAGCACCTCGGACCCTTCGCCATTCTCTTCCTTGCGCTCGCCCTTGACGGTCAGCACGTTGCGGTGCGCCTCGACATGGATGTCGCCTTCGGCGAAGCCCGCCACGGCCATCGAGATGCGGTAGGCGTCTTCGCCGGTGCGCTCGATGTTATAGGGCGGATAGCTCTGGCCGCTCTCGGGCTGGCCAAGCTGATCGAGCATGCCGAAGAGCCGGTCGAAGCCGATGGTGGAACGATAAAGCGGGGAAAAATCGACAGAACGCATGGGTGTTCTCCGTTGAGCAACATGGTTTGCGTGTGACCCGGTGGCGAAACCCGTTACGGCGTTCCGGCTGGGTCAGCGGCCCCGATATTGGCGGCCGCAGGATGAATTTGGGAAACGCGCTTGGGGGTTTCAAGAGCCCCTGCGCATGCTTCTGGAGGCAGCGCGCCCGAGCCCGTTTCAGGCGGTTTTGGCATGAACCGAAAATGAACCGCGCCTTCGGACTGGGTTCAGGGCGGGCCGACTACATTCACGGTCATAGCGATGGAGATGAAACATCGCGACGAGGCCGACCGGGTGTATCGTCCCTTCCTCCCGGATCGACAAGGGCCGGAGGCCGCCAGCAGGCGCCTCCGGCTCTTTTGTTTTCACGCACCCGCACCGACCAGCACAGCGTATTTCCTTTGCATTTCCGCCAGTTGCTTCCTATCACCTTGGCCGAGCCGGAAGCCGCCGTCGACGGAAACGCATGACCAGCCCGTTCTTCGAGATCCCGGAAAATCCCACGCCCGAGCGGGCGCGCGCCGATTTCATCCAGACGCGCGACGGACGCCGCCTGCGCTATGCGCTGTTCGGCGCGGTGACCCAGCCGCACAAGGGCACCGTGATCCTGCTGCAGGGCCGCAACGAGTGCGTGGAAAAATACTTCGAGACCATTCGCGACCTGCAGGAGCGCGGCCTCGCCGTCGCCACCTACGACATGCGCGGCCAGGGCGCCTCCGACCGCATGCTGTCGGATCCGCAGAAAGGCTACGTCGATTCCTTCGCCGACCACGTCTCCGACCTGGAGCAGCTGTTCCGCGAGGTCTTCCTGCCCGACTGCCGCGGCCCGTTCTTCATCCTCGGCCATTCCACCGGCTCGCTCGTGGCGCTGATGGCGGCGCCGTGGATGATCAACCGCGTGCAGCGCATGGTGCTTTCGGCGCCGCTGATCGAGATGAAGGGCATGTACGGTTTCAGCATGCCGACCGTGCGCCGGATCTCGACCGCGCTCTACAGCGTCGGCCTCGGCACCATGTATCTCGGCAGCGGGCCGCGCCGCTCGGCGACGCCGTTCGCGACCAACGTGCTGACCACCGACCACAACCGCTACCGCCGCAACGTGGCTCTCTACGACGCCTATCCGCAGCTTGCGCTCGGAGGCCCGACTGTGGCGTGGATCCGGGCCGCGTGCCTCGCCGTGGAATCGGTGAAGGACGAGGACTTCATCGCCCGCATCCAGCTGCCGACGCTGTTTATCGCGGCCGGCTCCGACGACGTCGTCTCGACGCCTGCGATCGAGGTCTATGCGCACAACCTGCGCTCGACCTCGATGCTCACCATCGATGGCGCGCGCCACGAATTGCTGCAGGAGGCCGACCGCTACCGCGAGCAGTTCCTCGCAGCCTTCGACGCCTTCGTCCCGGGGGCGTCCTAGGTCAGGGCGCGAGCAGGCGCATTGCCGCCTGATGCAGTTCCGGCGTCGCTGCGGCGATGATGTCGCCGCCCGTCTCCGCCGGCTTGCCGTCGAAGGTCGTGACGATGCCGCCGGCCCGCTCGATGATCGGGATGAGCGCGACGATGTCATAGGGCTGCAGGCCCGGATCGACGACGATTTCGGCATGCCCGGCAGCGACCATGGCGAAGCCGTAGCAGTCGGTGCCGTAGCGCGCGAGCTTTACCTGGGCTTCGAGCGCGTCGTAACGCCTGCGCGCATCGCCCTGGAAGAGCGCCGGCGTGGTGGTGAAGATGGTGGCGTCCTTCAGCTCGGTGACCCTGCTCACCGCCAGTTCGCACCGGCCGCCCGGCCCCTCGTAATGGCTGCCGTTCCTGTCCGCGAAGTAGAGCTCGCCGGTGAAGGGCTGCGCCATCAGCCCGGCGACCGCGTCGCCATCCTCAAGCACGCCCACCAGCGTGCCCCATGTCGGCAGGCCGGAGATGAAGGCGCGCGTGCCATCGACGGGGTCGATCACCCAGACATGCTTCGCGTCGAGCCGCTCGCCGCCGAACTCCTCGCCAAGGATGCCGTGATCGGGGAACTGCCGGTTGATCAGCGCGCGGATGGCGCGCTCGGCCTCGCGGTCGGCCCCGGTGACCGGGTCGAAACCGCGCTCCAGCTTGTTGACGATCTCGGACCGCTGGCGGAAGCGCGGCAGCGTCTCGGCGGCCGCGGCCGCTGCGATGCTGCGCAGGAAGTCGGCCGTTATCTCCACGAGGCGTCTCCTGTTGCGGAAATGTCACCGGCGGCATCTGACATATATCGCACTGCGGAAAAAGCCTTGAGTCTCGCTTGACATTTGTGCAGCGCACAATAACTTCGAAGGCGAACGGGCTCGCTCGTTCATGCCCTCCTTGGGCGTTTCCTCCCTAGACTTCGACCGCGTCGGCAACGGCGCGGTTTTTTTTCGGAGCGGGAGGGCCGGCTGCTACTCCGCAGCCATCGGCAATGCCGAGAAATCCCCGGGATAGTGGCGGATCAGCTCGGCGCAGAAGCGCGCCAGATCGCGGGCCAGCGGCTCGAAGCCCGCCGTCTTCTGCAGAGTCCGTTCGTTCATGTAGAGGCCGCGATTGACCTCCACCTGCAGTGCGTGCAGGTCGCGCGCCGGCCGGCCGTAATGCTCGGTGATGAAGCCGCCGGCGTAGGGTTTGTTGTGCGCCACGGTATAACCCATCGCCATCAGCGAGCCGATGGCGAGATGTGTCAGATCCGGCGAGGCAGAGGCGCCGAAGCGGTCACCGATGATGAAGTCGGGCCGCAGCCCCGCCTCGCCCACCCGCACCGACGCCGGCATGGAGTGGCAGTCGATCAGCACGGCGACGCCGAAGCGGGCGTGCGTGCGGCCGAGCAGCTTCTTCAGGCAGTCATGGTACGGCTTGTAGACAGTCTCGATGCGGTCCATCGCCTCCGACAGCGGCAGCCGTCCGGGATAGATGTCGAGCCCCTCGCCGACCAGCCTCGGCACGGTGCCGAGGCCACCCGCCACGCGCGGCGAACGCATGTTGGCGAAGGATGGCAGCGGGTCGGAGAACATGCGCGGGTCGAGTTCCCACGGCTCGCGGTTCGCGTCGAGATAGGCTCGCGGGAAGTTGGCGGCGAGCAGCGGCGCGCCGAGCGCTACCGCATCGGCGAAGAGCTGGTCGACATAGCAGTCCTCGGAGCGGCGGATGGCGGTGCGGTCGAGCCGCGTCATCGCCATGAATCGCGCCGGGTAGTGGCTGCCGCTGTGCGGCGAGTTGAACACGAACGGAGCGCTCTGTTCGACAGGCTCGCTGACCCTGAACACGCCGGCGCCGGAGAAGTCCGATGCGACGCTCATGCGCGACGCCGGACCGGCTGGATGACGATACTCATGTCACGAAACTGCCACCGCGCTGCCGCCCTTGTCCAGCATGGCTTTAGCGATGCCCTAACGACGCGGGGACAGAGCATCGTGCATTCACTTGATCTTTACCCCGCACGATTCATATAGCCTATGGTTAACGGCCGCTCGCCGGTCGTAGAATCGGGTGATTCGGACGGTACATATGGCACGCATCCTGCTGGCGGAAGACGACAATGACATGCGCCGGTTTCTCGTGAAGGCGCTGGAGCGTGCCGGGCACGACGTCAGCGATTTCGACAATGGCGCGTCCGCCTATGAGCGGCTGCGCGAAGAGCCGTTCTCGCTGCTGCTGACCGACATCGTCATGCCCGAGATGGACGGGATCGAACTGGCGCGCCGCGCCACCGAGATCGACCCCGACCTGAAGGTGATGTTCATCACCGGCTTCGCCGCCGTGGCGCTGAACCCGGATTCGAAGGCTCCCAAGGACGCCAAAGTCCTCTCCAAGCCCTTCCACCTGCGCGACCTCGTCAACGAAGTCGACCGCATGCTGCAGGCCGCCTGACGCGTCAGCGCGACGCAAAAGCCGACCCCCCGCTTCGCACCCTCGTCAATGTCGCCGTGGCCGGCTTCTCCGCGCTTGCGGCGACCTGCCGTCCTCAGGCGAGAATCGCGCTGATCTTTCGGGCGATGGCCGAGCCCAGCGCACGGTTGTTTTCCGGCGTCAGATGGATGCCGTCGACGCCATCGGTCGAGAGATGCTTACCTGCGTCGAGGAAATCGACCTTGAAGAAGTCGGCCAGCGCCTCGTATTGCGCCGGCAGCGCACGCGTCTTTGCCTGCGCCCCGTCGAAGGTGGCCTGCAGCCAGGGATCGCTCATCGCGGCAAGCGGCGGCGGCGCCACCACCAGCGCCCTCGGCGCCGGATAGGCGGTGCCGACACCGCCGGCACTGGTGCCGACCTGCACCAGCAGCTTCGACATGCCGATCGCGATGTCGTAGGCGTTGCGATAGAAGCAGGTTTTCGTGTCGTTGGTGCCGAGCAGCAGCACGACGAGGTCCAGCGGCATGTGGCTTGCCAGCGCCGACGGCAGGTAGGTGCTGCCGTTCAGCCGCGGGTCGGCCGGATCGTCGAGGTTGGTCGTGCGGCCGCTCAGCCCCTCTTCGATCAGTTCGTAGCGCTCGCCGAGTTGCGACGCGGCGACGCCGGTCCAGCGCTGTTCGTAGGGATAGCGCGTCGTCGGCACCACACCTTCGATCGGCATCCACCCCCAGGTCAGAGAATCCCCAAAGCAGAGAACGCGTTTCTTGCCGCTCATTGTCCTGGCCCTTCCCCCAATTGCATTCGCAAGGCGGCGGACGGCCGAAACTCAGCCGTCGAACGCCTTGAGAAACTCCTCCAGCTCTTCCGGCGCCATCGCCGCCGTCTCCGCGCGATGCGGAAAATCGCCTGTCTCGACCGCTGCTCGGAAGCCGGAAAGCGCCCGTAAGCGCTCGTCCCTCACGGCCTGCTGCAGCGGCGCGAGGTTGCCCCATGTCCGCGCGTGGCGCGGCAGCCGCGAACTCTCGCCGCAGATGTCGGAGGTGAAGAGGAACATCACGTCCGCGTCCGGCCCCGAGCCGAGCGAGACGGTGACGAGACCGGTCCGCTTGTTGATCTCGGCCATCACCGGCGCGGCGATGATCTCGCACTCGACCGCGAAGGCGCCGGCATCTTCCAGCCGGCGGAAACGGTCGAGCAGGTCGATCGCTTCGGCCGCCGTCTTGCCGACCGAACGCACCCCGCCGACCCAGGTCGACTTGCGTGGCACGAAACCGAGGTGCCCCATGACCGGGATCTGCTCGTCTGCAAGCATGCGCACCGTATCGTGGCCGCGGCTGGTGAGCACCGCATCGGCGCCACCGGTGATGGCGGTGAAGGCAGAGCGCAGGATCTCCTCCGGCGTGATCGCCTCGGCAAAGCCAAGCACGGCAGTGGCGAAGACCTTTTTCGAGCCTTCGCGCACCTTGGCAAGGTTGGTGGCGCGGCAGACGACCATGTCGATGCCGGCGGCCTCCGCGGCGGCGGCCTCGTCGGCCGTCTCCGCGGTCACCTGCGTGGCATGCCGGCCGGTTCCTTTCAGCGCGCGCAGCCCGGCAACCGTCTGGCTGCGCTGGACGTCGCGTCCGCCGAAATCGAAGATGCGCGGCATCAGAGCTTGTTGGCGTAGTAGTCGGGCGCGACGACGCCTTCCTTCGAGAACCACTTCCGCACGTCGACGCCCGAATAGAGCAGGATGTTGCCCCACGGGTCGAAGGCGCCGGTGCGCACGATGACCTTCGCCTTCGCCGCCATCTCGCCGAGGATCGTGGCGTGCGGGATCGGCGCGAAGTCGGCGCCGGCGAACAGCTTCTCGACCTTGGCCAGCAGCGGCTTGTTGTGCGCCTTGATCTCTTCCGCATAGGAGACCTTCTCGGCGATGAAGTTCTGCGCGATCGGCTCCAGCACGGTCTGCAGGTCGGGCACGTCCGGCGTGATCGCGAGGTCGATGCGCCAGGCGTTGGTCGGGATCGGGAAGCCGGCGTCGCAGACGATCATGAACTCGCCATGCCCCATGGAGGCGATCGCGTGCGAGAGCTCGGCGTTCAGCAGGCGGTTGCGGTTCATGGGTTGTCCTTCCATACGGTTTTGACTGCTTCGGCGAAGAGAGCGTCGGCCTGCGCGCGCTGCGGCAGGCTCGGCACCACGCCGAGTTTGGTGCAGGCGATGCCGCCGCACACCACACCGAAACGCACGGCGTCGACGATGTCGCGGCCTTCGGCCAGCGCAACCGCGAAGCCGGAGTTGAATGCGTCGCCCGCGCCGGTGGTGTCGACGACGTCAACCGGCACTGCCGGCACCATGACGTCGAGCTCGTCGGTGAGGATCAGCGCGCCGGTGCGGCCGAGCGTGACGACGACGTTGCGCACGCCGAGGCGGCGCAGCTCGCCGGCCAGTTCGCGCGAGGAACGCGGGTCGTCGGCCGGCAGGCCGAGCAGAATGCGCAGCTCGCTCTCGTTTGGCGTCAGGTAATCGACGTTGGCGAAGATTTCCCCGGGCAACGCGCGCGCCGGCGCCGGGTTGAGGATCGTCTTGGCGCCGTGCCTGCGGCCAAGCTCCATGGCGCGCGCCGCAGCCTCGGTCGGCACTTCGAGCACGGTCATCACCACGTCGCTCTTCGCGATGCGTGCCTCGCCCGCATCGACGGCGGCGCGGTCCATCAGCTCGTTTGCGCCCATGTCGAGGATGATGAAGTTCTCGCCCTTGTCGTTCAGAATGATGAAGCCCACGCCGGTGGCGCGCTCGCTGCGGGTCGAGACCAGCGCCGTATCGACGCCCTCCGCCGCGTAGAGGTCGGTGGCTATGCCTGCCAGCTTGTCGGTGCCGATCAGCGCCAGCAGCGCCGAACTGGCGCCGAGCCGCGCGGTGGCGACCGACTGGTTCGAGCCCTTGCCGCCCGGACCCATGTCGAAATCCGTGCCGAGCATGGTCTCGCCGAAGATCGGCAGCTTTGGCGCGCGCATGGTCAGGCCGACGGCGAAGGAGCCGACGACCGTGACTTCGGGTTTCTTCGCCGCGCTCATGATGCCATCGCCCGTGCCAGGATCGCTTCCTCGTTGATCGCCTCGCCGGTCAGTTCGCCGGTGATCCGCCCGCCGCGCAGCACCAGCACGCGCGCCGCGTTCATCAGCAGCTCCGGAATTTCCGACGAGATCATCACGACGGCAACGCCTTCCGTCGCGATGCCGCGCAGGATCGAATAGATCTCTGCCTTGGCGCCGACATCGATGCCGCGGGTCGGCTCGTGCAGGATGAGCACGCGCGGGTTGGTGACGAGGCTGCGGCCGAGGATGATCTTCTGCTGGTTGCCGCCCGACAGCGTGCCGAGCTTCTGCGCCAGATGCGAGATGCGCGCGTCGAGCCGCGCGACCTGGGCGCGTGCCTCGCGCCTGATGGCGCCGCGACGCAGCATGCCGACGAACGAGAAGCGCGGCAGCGAGGCGGAAACGACGTTGTTGGCGACGCTCATGGTGAGCAGCCCGCCGGCGCCGCGCCGGTCGGCCGGTACGAAGGACATGCCGTGCCGGATCGAGGCGAGCGGATTGCCGACCGGCAGTTCCTTGCCTTCCACGCTGACCGACCCGTGGCGATCGACCAGTCCGAACAGCGCCTCGCCGAGCCCGTCCTTGCCGGAATCCGGCAGGCCGCCGACGCCGAGGATTTCGCCGGCCTTCACCTCGAAGCTGATGTCGTCGAGGCCGGGCGCGTTGAGGTTCTTCACCGACAGGGCGACCGGCGCGCCGGCCGGGCTGGCCGCCGGATCGAGCGCCCAGGGCTGCGTCGAGCCGAGATCGCGGCCGACCATGGCGCGGATCAGCCGCTCCTCGGACACGTCTTCATTGTCGATCGTCTCGATCATGCGGCCGTCGCGCATGACGGTGATGCGGTCGGCGATCGCCAGCACCTCGCGCAGATGGTGCGAGACATAGATGATGGTGACGCCTTCGGCGCGCAGCTGCTTGACCACCTCGAACAGGCGTTCGCTCTCGCGCTTGGAAAGCGCCGAATTGGGTTCGTCGAGCACCAGCACGCGTGCGTTCTGGCGGATCGCGCCGGCAATCTCGACCAGCTGCATCTCGGCAACGGAAAGGCGGGAGACGCGGGTGTCGGGGTCGAGCCCGGCCATGCCGAGGCGGGTCAGCGCCTTGCGCGCCTCGCGGCGCATGGCGGCGCGCGGCACGAACGACACGACGGAGCCGGAAGCCACGTCAGACATCATGATGTTTTCGGCGACGGTGAGCGTCGGGCAGAGCGCCAGCTCCTGGTAGACAACGACGATGCCGGCGGCGCGGCTGTCGAGCGTCGAGCCGAAGCGCACGGTCTTGCCGTCGACCCTGATCTCGCCCTCGCTTGGGTGCAGGTCGCCGGCGAGGATGTTCATCAGCGTGGACTTGCCGGCGCCGTTTTCACCGATGACGGCGTGGACTTCGCCCGGCCGGAAGGAGAGCGACACTCGGTCGAGCGCCAGCACGCCCGGAAACCGTCGGGTGATCCCGTTGACCTCGACGATATGCGTGGGAGTGGTGCTGTTCATGCCTGGCTGCGTTTCGACCGCCGGCCCGTTCCCGGACCGGCGGTCGCCTCGTGTGCTTGGGAGGTCGTTACTTGGCGACTTCGGCGATGTTGTCCTTGGTGTAGATGCCGACGCCGGTGTCGAGATTGTCGATCGGAGTGCCGGCAAGGAACTTCACCAGCATGTCGACGGCGGCAAAACCCTGCTTCTCCGGAGCCTGGTCGATCGTCGCCTGGATCTCGCCGCTCGTCACCAGGTCTACGGTCTGGTCGAGCAGGTCGAAGCCGACGACCTTCACCTCGCCGGCCTTGCCGCTGCGCTGCACCCAGGTGCCGGCGGCCGGCGTCGTGCAGCATTCGAGCGAGAGGATGCCGGTGACGGTCGGGTTCGCCAGCATGGCGTTCTCGATCGCCGAATACATCTTCTGCGGATCGCTGCCGGTGTTGAGGGTATTGACGATCTCGATGTCCGGCCCGGCGGAGGCGAGGCCTTCGCGGGCGCCCTTCTCGCGGTCGAGCGACCACTGCGCCGCTGCGTCGAGCGTGACGATCATCACCTTGCCCTTGCCCCCGAGCACGGAAGCCATGAGCTTGCCGGCCTCGACGCCCGACTGCACCAGGTCCTGGCCGGCGAAGGCGAGACGCTTGCTGGCCGGGTTGTCGGTGTTGAAGGTGACGACCGGGATGCCGGCCGCGAGCAGGCGGTCGATGACCGGGGCGAGCGCATCGGTCGAAACCGACGAGACGGCGAGCCCGTCCATCTTGCTCATCAGGTTCTCGATCTCGTTGATCTGGCCGTCGGCGTCGGAGCCGACCGGGCCGATGAACGAGGCGTTGACGTTGTTCTCCTTTGCGCCGCGCTCGACGCCCGCCTTCAGGAACGGCGCGAACTCGTTCGAGGTGTCCTGATAGGAGACGTAGAGGTCGAGCTTCTCGCCGGCGGCGATCTTGGCCTTGATGCGTTCGGCCAGCGGGAAGTCGGCGAGCTTCTGTTCGGCATGCGCCGAGAGCGGGACCAGGGTCAGCGCTGCGGCGAGCAGGATATGTCTGAGTTTCATTCCGGTAGTCCTCCCATTTTGGCTTGCTGACTGCCTCAGCTGGCTTTGCGTGACGTCCACTTGTCGATGCCGACCGCGATGATGATGACGAGGCCGATCATCAGTTCCTGCACGAAAGGCGACACGCCCATCAGCACCAGACCGTTGCGCATCACGCCGATGATCAGGACGCCGAGGATGGTGCCGAGGATGGTGCCCTCGCCGCCCGACAGCGAAGCGCCGCCGACGATGGTCGCGGCGATGACGTCGAGTTCGAGGCCGAGACCGGTGCGGCCGGCCTGGCCGCTCGGCAGGAAGGCGAGACCCAGGATGCCGGCGAAGGCAGCGAGCACGCCCATCAGCACGAAAGCCCAGATCTTGACGCCGTTGACATGGATGCCGGAGCCGCGCGCCGCCTTGGCGCTGCCGCCCACCGCGAAGACGCGGAAGCCGAAATTTGTATAGGACAGCACCACCCAGGCGAGCGCTGCGATGATCACGAAGAACACCAGCTGCATCGGGATGATGTCGAACAGGTAGCCCTGTCCCATGAACGAGAACGCGTCGGCCGTCTCCGGCAGCGCGCCCTTGCGCACGTTCACCGTGACCGGCTCGCCATTGGTGAGGATCAGCGCCGCGCCACGCACCACGCTCAGCATGCCGAGCGTGGCGATCAGCGAGGGCAGCCGCCCGTAGGTCGACAGCACGCCGTTGACCAGGCCGATCGCGGCGCCGGTGAGCAGGCCGCCGGCAATCGCCGGAAACAGCGTCCAGCCGGCGATGATCAGCATGCCGGTGGCCAGGCCCGCGAGTGCGTAGGTCGAGCCGACGGACAGATCGACCTCGCCGGCGATCAGGACGAAGGTCATGCCGACGGCCATGATGCCGAGCAGCGAGATCTGCCGTCCGATGTTGAGCAGGTTGGTCGAGGTCAGGAATCCGTCGGTGGCGACGGAGAGGAACAGGCATAGCACCAGCAGTGCGACAAACACGCCCGTCTCGCGTGCCCCGAACAGGCGCGCGAGCGAGAAACGGTCAGCTGTCGGCGCACGCGCGCCGCTCTTCAAGACATCGGCCATCTGTCCTCCCGACGAGGCGCGGCAAGCCGACGCCGTGCCCCGTCACTCCACAAGCAGGTCGGGCTGAGCTCTTGTGCCCGACCTTTGACTCAAATCGAGAGCGCCGTCAGGCGGCCTTCTCGGGCAGCGCGCGGAACGTGCCGGCCGGCACCTTCTTCAGCGCTTCGTAATTGCCGTATTCGCGCACGCGTTTGAACGGCGCGTTCTCGACGGCGTTGTAGGAGCTGATGTAGCCCCAGCGATACGTGTCCGAACGGTTGGCGTCCGAGCGGTGCAGCAGATTGCCGTCGAAGATCAGCGCGTCGCCGGCTTCCATCTCGCAGTAGATGTGCTCGTAGCGCTTCAGCGCGGCTTCGAGGTGCTCCTGCTCGACATTGGTCTGATCGTTCTCACGGATGTGATTGAGACGGCCGAGCTTGTGCGTGCCCTTGAGCACCTGCAGGCAGCCATTCTCCTTGGTCGCCTTGTCGAGCGCGATGTAGATGCTCATCATCTCGGGCGCGAGGCAGCCGTAATTGTACCAGTAGCCGAAGTCCTGGTGCCATTCCCAGGCGCCGCCCTCGTTGGGCTGCTTCATCGTCATCTTGTGGCTGTAGAGGTAGATCGGCTTGCCGATCGCGTCTTCGGCGAGGTCGACGAGGCGCTCGTCGCGGGCGAGGAAGCCATACTGGTCGTCCTCGGCCGTGTTCCACATCTTCAGGAGGGTGGTCTTCCCTTCCTTGTCGCCCTTCGCCATCACGGCGCCGGCCTTGTTCTCGGCCTCCAGCTGCGCACGGGCGCGGTCGCGGAAGGTCTGGACCTCATCAGGCGTCAAAAGCCCCTTGCGCACGATGTAGCCATCGCGGGCGTAGACTTCGGTCTCCTCTTTGGTCATCGCGAGCATCGGTCTCTCCCTTGGCGCCGGCCTCCCGCATTCATGGGATGGCTCCGGCATCTGTGGTGACGATAGTCGCGCTCCCGTGCGTCCGAAATGGACAAAGAGTCCGATTTTTTGTACAAAACGCGCATGCCCGCGACATCCTCATTCATCGAGAGCCTGCATCACGTACCGGAAGCCGGCTGGACGCATTGCGCCTATGCGGTGCTTCGAGCGGGCAAAGTCGCCGCCGCGTCCGACTACAGCGTGTCGCGCGGCTACCATATCGGACAGGACATTTTGTATTGCGTGAGCGGCAGCGGCTTCGTCGAGACGCTGGGCCGCGAATTCCGCATCGGCGCCGGCGAACTGGCCTGGATCGGCAACGAGGAACCGCATGTGCACCGCGCCGACCCGGCGGATCCTTGGACGCTGCTCTGGTTCCGCCTCGACGGCCCCGACATCCGCGCATTGCGGACCCGGCTCTTCGGCGACGGCATCGCGCGCGCCCAGGTGGCCGACGCGGTGGCGATGCAGGCGTGGTTCGACCGGCTGTTCAAGCTGATGCGGGCGCGCGGCGCCGGGATCGACCTGCGGCTGAACCAGCTTGCCGGCGAGTTTCTGCTGATGGTCGACCAGGCGCGCTGGGGCACCGCGCGCGAGCATCTGCCGGACGAACTGCGCACCGTCATCGTCGCCATGCGCGCCGATCTCGGCCGCGCCTGGAACAGCGACGATCTGGCGGAGATGACCAGGATCAGTGCCTCGCAGCTGCGGCGCATGTTCAGCCGCCATCTCGGCACCAGCCCACACCAGTGGCTGCTGCGCGAGCGCCTGGCGCACGCGCAGACGCTGATCGCCGACAGCACCTTGCCGCTGCTCGACATCGCCGAGATCTGCGGCTTCTGCGACGTCTATCACTTCAGCCGCGAGTTCAAGCGCTCGATCGGCACGCCGCCGGCCACCTGGCGGCGCATGGAGCTCGG
>JBFXFO010000103.1:0-14474 GCA_050178915.1 Rhizobiaceae bacterium
CGTGCCGCTGCTCGGTTTCGCGCAGGCGGGCGCCGGCGGGTTCTTTGACGATGCGGGCTTTCCGGAAGGGCAGGGCTGGGACCTCGTCGAACTGCCGGTGCAGCCGAGCGACGGCTCCTATGCGCTCAAGGTGCACGGCGATTCCATGTTGCCGCTCTATCGCAATGGCGACGTGCTGATCGTCAATCCGGCGGCCAGCGTGCGCAAGGGCGACCGCGTCGTGGTCAAGACCAATGGCGGCGAGGTCATGGCCAAGCTGCTGGAGCGCCAGACCGCCGCCGCCATCGAGCTGGTCTCGCTCAACCCGGCACATCCTGCCCGCACGCTGCCACTGACGGAAGTCGAGTGGGTGGCGCGCATCGTCTGGGCGAGCCAGTAGGAGGCCGTCCGTGCTGAGGCTCGCAGCCGCAGCCGTGTTCCTGTTGCTGGTCGCCGGGCTGGCCGTCATGGCGTCGGCCGTGCGTCCGCAGGTCGAGCAGGCACAGCCTGTCGAGACCGCCGCGATCGAGCCGCCACCGGCGCCCGAGCATGCCCGGCCCCCGTCGCGCACGGTCGCCACCGCCCTCATCGCGCCGCCCGATCTGCGGCCGGACGAGATCGAGCGCGTCGAGCCGCGCGCGCCGCTTGGCGATCTCGGTCAGGCACTGCCGCCGAAGCCGGTGCCGCCCGACCAGTGGGAGGGCACGCTGCTGCATCGCGCTCTGGCGGTTGCTTCGGCGCGCTTCGAATCCCTCGGCTACGTCGTCGAGATCGCCGGCACGGTGAGCGTCATGCCGGACGAGACCTGCGAGAAGGATGGCGTCAGCTGGGCCTGCGGCCAGCGTGCGCGCGGCGCCGTGCGCCAGTGGCTGCGCGGCCGCGCTCTCTCCTGCATCGTGCCGCCCCAGCCCGAGCGCACCGTGCTGGTGTCGCGCTGCCAGCTCGGCAAGCAGGATGTCGGCGCCTGGCTGGTGTCGATGGGCTGGGCCCGTGCCGTGCCCGGCGGGCCGTATGTCGAGGCCGAGGCGAAGGCGCGCGAACACGCCATGGGCATTTACGGTTCGCCGCCCGACACCACCCTGCCGCCGGCGGTCGAACTGCAGCCGACGCCACAACTCGAACTCGGCGATGTCGAGACGATCATGCCGCCGGACGAGATCGCCCCTGCGCTGCCGCCGGTGGACGGCGATCCGATCTGAGCCCCTAGGCGGCGAGCTTGCCGCCCAGCGCCTTCTCGATCAGCGCCGCCGTCTCGGCGACGCCGTAAAGCGATGCGAAGGAGCCGAAGCGCGGGCCGCGCTCCTGTCCCAGCAGCACCTGGTAGATCATCTGGAAGAACGCCACCGAGACGCCGGGCCCGCCTTCCGGGCTCTTCTTGTCGTGATCCTGATAGCGCGGGATGGCGCGCGCCACGTTGAGCGCGGCGTTCTGGATCGCCTCGCCGTCGGCACCCCCCGGCAGCGCCGAAAGGGCCGCCGCCAGTCGTTCGAGCGCCTCGCGCTCCTCGGCGTCGGCGGCGCGGAACACCTTGGTCGGGCGCACGAAATCCTCGAAGTAGCGCAGCGCATAGCCGACCAGCCGGTCGAGCTCGGGATGCGTCTGCGGCGTCACGCCGGGGGCATGCCGGGTGATGAAGCCCCACAGCACCGTGCTGTTCTGCGCGTTCGAGGCGCTGACGAGATTGAGCAGAAGCGCAAACGAAACCGGCAGCTCGATGTCCGGCGGATTGCCGTTGTGGATGTGCCAGACCGGGTTGCCGAGCCGCTCCTTCCACTCCTGCCGCTTGTAGGCGGAGAGCAAGGAATAATACTCGTCCACCGCCTTCGGGATGACGTCGAAATAGAGCTTCTTCGCCTGCCGCGGGCGCTGGAACATGTAGAGCGCGAGGCTTTCGGTGGTGGCGTAAGTCAGCCACTCGTCGATGGTCAGGCCGTTGCCCTTCGACTTGGAGATCTTCTGCCCCTGCTCGTCGAGGAACAGCTCGTAGACGAAATGCTCTGGCGCGCGTCCGCCGAGGATCTCGCAGATGCGGTCGTAGACGGCGGCGTTGGTCTGGTGGTCCTTGCCGAACATCTCGAAGTCGACGTTGAGCGCCGCCCAGCGCATGCCGAAATCCGGCTTCCACTGCATCTTCACCGCGCCGCCGGTCACCGGCAGCGTGGTCTCCGTGCCGTCCTCGTCGCTAAAGGTGATGGTGCCGGCCCTGGCGTCGACATGCTTCATCGGCACGTACAGCACGCGGCCGGACTTCGGCGAGATCGGCAGGAACGGGCTGTAGGTCGCCTGCCGCTCCTCGCCCAGCGTCGGCAGCATCACCGCCATGATCTGCTCGTAGCGCTCGGCAGCGCGCAGCAGCATCGGATCGAAGCGGCCGGATCTGTAGTAGTCGGTCGCGCTGGCGAACTCGTAGTCGAAGCCGAACGTGTCGAGGAAACGCCGCAGCATTGCATTGTTGTGGTCGCCGAACGACGCATAGTCGCCGCCGAACGGGTTGGGCACGACGGTCAGCGGCTTGTGCAGATGCGGCTCGAGAAAGGCGCGGTCGGGCACGTTGTCGGGAATCTTGCGCATCCCGTCCATGTCGTCCGAGAAGCAGAGCAGCCGCGTCGGCACCTTGTCCTCGGTGATCACGCGGAAGGCATGCCGCACCATGGTCGTGCGCGCCACTTCGCCGAACGTGCCGATGTGCGGCAGGCCCGACGGTCCATAGCCGGTCTCGAACAGGACGGTATCGGGAAAGCCGGTCTTCTTGTAGCGCGCCACGATCTTGCGCGCTTCCTCGAACGGCCACGCCTTGCTGTCGGCTGCCGCAGAGAGGAGTTCGGGCGAAAGATCGGCGAGGGCCTGCGTCATCGAGGGAGTCCGGCGAAAAGCTTGCATCGTAAGGCGGCGGAGGCATGCCAATAGGCTTTGCGGGCGCCCGCCGTCAACGCCGGCCGGCTTTTTGCTTGCGCGCCTGCCGCGCCGCTCCTACGTCTTCGACGCTCGTCGATGAAGGAGACCGCATGCCGAACCCGTCCGTGCACGAGGCGCTGATCTATCTGATGGTGGTCACCTCCGCCTCCGACCGCGACATGACCGATCCGGAGCTTGGCCGCATCGGCGAGGTGGTGCAGAGCTGGCCGGTCTTCGCCGACTTCGACGTCCACAGCCTCGTCGCGACAGCGCAGGATTGCCAGAGGCTGCTGCACGAGCCGGCCGGCCTCGATGGCGTGCTGGCGCTGGCGCAGGCGGTGATCCCGCCGCGCCTGCACGACACCGCCTATGCCGCGGCGGTCGAGGTTGCCGCCGTCGATCTGGAGATGCGCATCGAGGAGGCGCGCGTGCTCGACCGGCTGCGCGCCGTGCTCGCAGTGACGGACGAGGTCGCAGACGGCATCGACTATTCCGCCAAGGCGCGGCACCGCATGCTCACCTGAGCCGGTTCAGAAGAAGCTCACCGGGAAGTAGCGCAGGTAGAGTTCGGCGAAGGTGCCTTTCGCCGCCAGTTGCTGCAGCGCGTAGTCGAAGGCGACCGCCAGTTGCGGATTGTCCGCCCTGGTAGCGATGGCCAGCCCGTTGCCGAGGTACTCCGGCGCCAGATAGGGCCCGCCGGAAAAGCGGCAGCAGCCATCGGAATCCGAGCCCGACAGCCAGAAACCCAGCTTCATGCCGTCACCGAAGACGACATCGACCTTGCCGCCCTTGAGGTCGGCGAGCAGCGCCTCCTGCGTTGGCAGGGAGATCGCCACGGCGTCAGGAAAATAGTCGCGCAGGATCTTCTCATGCGCCGAGTCGGCGACCACGCCGACCTTCTTGCCGGCGATGCGGCTGTAGATGGGCTCCGCCAGCGCATTCGCCTTCAGCGTGATGAACCGCGCCGGAAAGCGCAGGTAGGATCGCGTGAACGCATGCGTGGCGCGTGTCTCCGCGGTCACTGCCATGCCCGCGATGATCGCCTCGCCATCGCCAGCCTGCAGCGCAGGGTCAAGCTCGCCCCATGGCAGCGCCTGGATCTGGCATTTCTCCATGATCTCCAGCTCGCGGCAGATCGCCCGCGCCAGATCGATATGGAAGCCGGTCAGCCGCCCCGATCCGTCGAGGAAATTGAAGGGCGGGAAGTCGATCGTGGTGAGAAAGCGGACGCGCTCGATTGCCGCGACGTCGGGTTTGGCGAGCCGCTCCTTGGTGTCCCAGAAACCGGGGATGGCAAGCTGCGCGAACCCCGTTGCGGGAACGAACAGCATCAGCATGGCCAGAACCAGTCGTCTCAAACGCACCCTCCCCACCCGGCGCCCGTCTATACGCCATGGCTTTGCAGGCCGCCATGGCTGCAATGCGACCGCCATTCGCGCCGCGCAAACCGTCCGGTTGACTTAAGGGAAAGTTGGCATTCCTATGGGGAGAAGAAAAGCGAAGAAATCTTTCCGACAGAGGTATTAGCAGTGTCTTTTTGAAGCCGCGTGGGGGCGGGGCTTTGGATTGCGCGAGAGGATTTTCAGTATCTGTCGACGCCGTTCCTTGGTCTCCGGTCCAGGGATTGAGGGCACGCGGCCTTTTTTTCTCGCACAGAACGGCAAAGGCAGCAGCCCGCGAATTCACCGGCGCGCATCTGCATGGATAGCGGTGATGATGACTCGGGTGAACAGCCGCAGCGCGGCCTGACGTCAGGGGACCGCCTGATGTGGCCGGAGCTTGCCGAATGGGAGCCAATGCTCCTGCGGCTGGGCCTCGACCGCGATGCGATGGTCCAGCTCGCGCTCCGCGCATCCATCGACGGCGTGTCCGTGCAGAGCGAAATCCTGGCATCGGGTTCGGTACGCGAAGAGGTCTTCTACCGGGCGCTCGCGGACGAACTGGGCATCGCCTACGCCGACCGCATCGATCCCCGCTCGCTGATCGTCAGCGACCGCACCTGCCTCACCTTGCTGCGCTCGCGCTCCGCCGACGATCCGGCCCTGTTGAATGAACCCTCCGGCCCGCCATCCGTGGTGATGGCGACCGACAGGCTCAATCTCGCGGCGGCGCGCCGGCGGGTACGCGAGTCCGCCGGCGTGCGGCATCGCTGGAAGGTCGTGCCGCGGAGCGCCTTTCGCGAGGCATTGCTGACGCGGGCGTCAGGCGTGCTGATGCGGCGGGCCGTGCTTGGCCTGTTCAACCGGTTCCCGCAACAGTCGGCGCGCAGCGTCGCCACGGCACTGCAGGGCTTTCTGGTCGGAGCCGGAACTCTCGGTGTCGTGGTGGCGCTTGTCTTCTGGCCGCCGCAGGCGTTCTTCGTCCTGCACGTGGTCTTCTCCATTCTTTTCCTCGGCTGCGTCGCGCTGCGTTTCGCCGCCGCAGTGACGGCGGAGCCGCCGCGGGAGATCCCGCTGCAGCCGGTGCTCCCGCGCGACCTGCCGGTCTACACCGTGCTCGTGGCGCTCTATCGCGAGGCGGAGGTCATTCCGCAGCTGCTTCTGGCGCTGAGCAGGCTGCAATGGCCGCGCGCCAAGCTCGACGTGAAGCTGGTGTGCGAGAAGGACGACCACGCCACGCTGACGATGATCCGCGCGCAGCAGCTTCGGCCATGGGTCGAGATCGTCGAGGTGCCACCGGTCGGGCCGCGCACCAAGCCGAAGGCGCTTGCCTATGCGCTGCCGCTGGCGCGCGGCGAACTTGTGGCACTCTACGATGCCGAGGACAGGCCGCATCCCATGCAGCTGATGGAAGCGTTCCAGGCGTTTCGCGCCGCCGGCCCGGACTGCGCCTGCCTGCAGGCGCCGCTCGAAGTCTCCAATCGCGAAGACAGCCTCATCGCCCGCATGTTCGCCTTCGAATATGCCGCGCTGTTTCGTGGCCTGCTGCCGTGGCTGTCGCGACACAGGCTTGTCCTGCCGCTCGGCGGAACGTCGAACCACTTTCGCCGTGGCGCCCTGGAAGCGGTCGGAGGCTGGGATCCGTTCAACGTCACCGAGGATGCCGATCTCGGCCTGCGGCTCGCACGCTTCGGCTTTCGCACCGGCACGATCACGCGTCCGACCTGGGAGATGGCGCCGGAAGATCTGGCGACGTGGCTGCCGCAGCGCACGCGCTGGCTGAAAGGCTGGATGCACACCTGGCTGGTCCACATGCGCCACCCGTTCAGGCTGCTCTGGCAGATCGGGCTGCCATCCTTCCTGATCGTACAACTGCTGTTCGCCGGCATGGTGATCTCGGCGATCGCTCATCCCGTCCTCATCTTCGTCGTCATCCGCCTCGCCGTCGAACTGGCGCTCAGTCACGGGCTCGACGCCGACGCGACATGGCTGCTGGTCATCGACGGCTTCAATGTCGTCTGTGGTTATCTCTCCTTCCTGATGCTCGGCTGGCGCACCATGCAGCGCGGCGAGCGCGCCTCGTTCTGGAAGATCGTGCTGTTCATGCCGGTCTACTGGCTGTGGATGTCCGTCGCCGGCGTGCGCGCCGTCTGGCACCTGCTCTGGCGCCCGCATCTGTGGGAAAAGACGCCGCACCGCGCCGGTCCGGAAGAGCCGACGGAAGAGATACGCTGACGGATCGGTCAGCGCGCCCTCTTCACGAAGCCCGGGCCTTCGCCGATGATCTTGGCGTCGGGCTTGCCGATGGCATCCATGTCGCGGCCGTCATAAGGCAGGCTGCGCAGCACGCGGCGGATGACCTCAAGCCGGCTTCGACGCTTGTCGTTGCCGAGCACGACGATCCAGGGCGCATGATTCGAATGCGTGCGCTCGAACATGGTGTCGCGCTTTTCCGTGTAGTCGTCCCACTTTGTCATGCCGGCGACATCGATCGGCGAGAACTTCCAGTTTCTCAAGGGGCTGTGGCGGCGCTCGTGGAAGCGTTCCAGCTGCGTCTCCTGTCCGATGTCGAGCCAGAACTTGAAGAAATTGATCCCCTCATTGACGATCATCCGCTCGAAGTCCGGCGTCTGGTCGAGGAATTTCTCGTATTGAGCCGGCGTGCAGAAGCCCATCACGGGCTCGACGCCAGCGCGGTTGTACCAGGAGCGGTCGAACGTCACGAACTCGCCGGCTGTCGGGAAATGCGCGACATAGCGCTGGTAGTACCATTGCCCGCGCTCGGTTTCCGTCGGCTTCGACAGCGCCACGTTGCGCGCCGTGCGCGGGTTCATGTTCTGCCGCACGGCATTGATGGTGCCGCCCTTGCCGGCGGCGTCGCGGCCCTCGAACAGCATCATGACGCGGCCGCCGGTGGTCAGCAGCCACGCCTGCAGCTTCACGAGCTCGATCTGCAGCGTTTCCAGCTGCTCCTCGTATTTGTCCTTGTCGAGCTTCTTGTCGTAGGGATAACCACCCGACGTCAGCGACTTCTTGTCGATCCAGTCGGGCAATTCGGGATCATCGATGTTGAAGGCGCGCTCGGCCCCGCCAAGCTTTACCGCGACGACATTCTTGTTTTCCGCTTCCGTCTTGGTCGCCATCGCTTCGATCCTGTCGTTCCGGTCGCGGCATGCTATTGGGAGGCCCGGAAAGGGTCCAGCGCGAAGTTTCCCGGCTGGTCGGGCTCTGAAAGGATGACATGGACGCCGGCGGCGTGAATGGGCAGGAGGCAATGGCGCGCCGCGTGCCGCTGCTGCGCCTCTATGGCGAGCGCCTGTTCCAGGGGCGCTGGCTGCTTGGCGTCGCCATCGTCCTCGTCGTCGCGCTCAACCGCTACTTCGACGGCCCGTGGCTTGCTGCCGCTGTGGCAGCGGCGGCTCTCATCGTGGTCACCGCGCTGGCGCCGCGTCGCTCCTTCGCCGAGCGCAGTGCCGAGGCCGCCGCAATCATCGAGCGCGCACCACTCGAGGGGCTGTCGGCGCTGAGCCTCGCGGACGCGGTGCCCGATCCGCTGATCATCTTCGGCTCCGGCGCCAGCCTGATCCATGCCAACACCGCGGCGCAGGCCGCCTTCGGCCAGCTCCAGCCGGGGCAGCCGCTGCTTCTCAGGTTCCGCGCGCCGGAGATGCAGGACCTCATGCAGAACGTGCTGATCAACGGCACGGCGGTCGAGGCAGACTACGCCGAGCGCCTGCCGGTCGAGCGCGTCTACCGCGTGCACGCCATTCCGGCGCTGCGCGAGCCGCATACCTACGTCATGGTGTTCAAGGATCAGTCGGAATCGCGTCGCATCGATCGCATGCGCGCCGACTTCATCGCCAACGCCAGCCACGAACTGCGCACCCCGCTCGCCTCCGTGTCGGGTTTCATCGAGACGCTGCGCGGGCCGGCGAAGAACGACGCCCAGGCGCGCGACGCCTTCCTGCAGATCATGCAGAACCAGACCGCCCGCATGGCGCGGCTGATCGACGACCTGCTGTCGCTGTCGCGCGTCGAGATGAAGCCGTACCTGAAGCCCGGCACTCGTATCGACGTCCGTTCGGTGCTCGACAACGTCGTGGACTCGCTCAGTCACATGGCGCGCGAAACCGGCGTGGCCATCGAACGCAGCGCGCCGGCCGAGCCTGTCATGGTCGCCGGGGACCGCGACGAACTCACCCAGGTTTTCGAGAACCTGCTGGAGAACGCCATCAAGTATGGCCACGACGGCGGGCGCGTTGCCGTGTCGGTCGAGACCGCGGCCGGCGGCGAGGTCGCCGTGACGGTGCGCGATTTCGGTCCCGGCATCGCCGAGGAACACATCCCGCGCATCACCGAGCGCTTCTACCGCGTGGATGTCGAGACCAGCCGCGCCCAGAAGGGCACCGGCCTCGGCCTCTCCATCGTCAAGCACATCCTGACCCGTCACAATGCACGGCTGTCGATCCGCTCGGAGGTCGGCAAGGGCGCGGCCTTCACCGTCACTTTTCCGCGGGCCTGAGCGCATTGCCGCTTTCTTTTTTCCGTCATCGCCATAGCCTAGGATGACCGAACGCAATCACTCCGGATTCGGCGGCGCGGGAGGTGCCGATCGCATGCAGTCGCAGCACATCGTCAAGCTCTTCGATGAAGAGCTCAAATATCTGAAGACCCGCATCGCCTCGATGGGCGGGCATGCCGAGCGCATGGTGGAACAGTCGGTGGCCGCGCTTGTCGGTCGCGACCTCGGCCTCGCCGCCAAGGTCGTGGAAGACGATATCGTGCTCGACGAAGGCCAGCGCGAGGTCGATGACCGCGCCATCCTCATCATCGCCAAGCGCCAGCCCATGGCCGACGATCTGCGCGAGATCATCGGCGCCATCCGCATTTCCGCCGATCTCGAGCGCGTCGGCGATCTCGGCAAGAACATCGCCAAGCGCGTCACGGCGATCGCCGAGAAGGGCCAGCCGGTCAGCCTGGCGCGCGGTCTGCAGGCGCTCGCCGAGCTGGCGCTGACGCAGCTGAAGGAAGTGCTCGACATCTATGCCTCGCGTCAGGTCGAGCGCATCGCGCTGCTGCGCGACCGCGACGAGGACATCGACGCGATGTACACGTCGCTGTTCCGCGAGCTGCTCACCTACATGATGGAAGATCCGCGCAACATCACCGGCTGCACGCACCTGCTGTTCTGCGCCAAGAACATCGAGCGCATCGGCGACCACGCCACCAACATCGCCGAGACCGTCTACTACATCGCCACCGGCGACCAGATGCCGCCGGAACGTCCGAAGGAAGACAAGAGCCACCGCGTGACGCTCGCCTCCGACGATCAGGCGCTGGCCAAATAGGCTGACGTCAGCCCCCCAAACGAAAAGAGCGGCCCGGGAGGCCGCTCTTTTCGTTTGCTGATGCCTTGCAGCGCCTAGCGCATGCGGCGGCGCTCCGAGGCGGGCTGGAAGGCGACGCCCGCGTGGTAGTTGCAGTACGGGCCGCTCTCGGCAGAGTCGTTGCCACAGAAATGGAACTCTTCCGTCAGCGGGTCGCCGTTCGGCCACTTGCAGGTGCGCTCGGTCAGCTGGATCAGCTGCAGGCGGCGCGAGATCGGCACCACCACATTCTCCTGCGGGCGCGGGCGGACATAAGGCTCGACCTCGAACTGCACCTGCAGCGCGGTCGCGCCGACGGTCGCCGTCGCCACCCGCGTCACTGTCGCGGTGCGCGACACGCTGCGCGTCGTCGAGTGGCCGACCGCCTGCTTCTTCGGGCGGGCTGCCGCGGTCGTCGCGCGGCCACGGCTCGACAGCTTCAGGCGGTGCACCTTGCCGATCACGGCGTTGCGGCTCACCCCGCCAAGATGGGCGGCGATCTGGCTGGCGCTCAGACCTTCGCTCCACAGCTTGCGCAGCAGTTCGACGCGCTCGTCAGTCCACATGCTCTTGCTCCTCGGTCCTCATTCCTCGCGCGGAATCCGGAATCCATCATCGGCCCGGCAACACCGGGAAGACGCCACATCTATTGCCGCTGATTGGTTCGCCGCACGAAATCTGGAATTTCGTTGCCTTCTGATTACTGCATCGGCTGACTCCGTGACAAGAGTCAGCACCGGCGACTGAATCGGTTTTTTCGGTTTTCCCCCAAAAAGTCTGACGCGGATTTCGTGTCGCCGACCGTTGCAAACCGGCCCGGAGCCGACGTTTCCGTTGACTTCACAGGGGAAAACCCGGATATAGGCCAAAAGCCGCCCCCGGGCGGCTTTTCAGTTTTTTCGGCCTGCGGAAATGGGTCGGTCGGCAGGTCGCCGTCGTCATTTCAGCCGCAGTGCCACTGGAGCGGATGTAATGACTGGCTCAGCGCTTTTCGAGACCTTTGCACGGGCTCCGCTGACCTTCGAGCGAGGCGAGGGCGCCTGGCTGATCGATGAGCAGGGTGAGCGCTATCTCGACCTCGCCGGTGGCATTGCCGTTAACTCGCTTGGCCACTCGCATCCGCATCTGGTCGAGGCGCTGACCGAGCAGGCCGGCAAGCTCTGGCATGTCTCCAACATGTTCGAAATTCCGCAGCAGCGCCGCCTTGGCGAGCGGCTGGTCGCGGCAACGTTCGCCGACAAGGTCTTCTTCACCAACTCCGGCGCCGAGGCGCTGGAATGCGCGATCAAGACCGCCCGCCGCTATCACTATGTGAACGGCAATCCGGAGCGCTTCCGCGTCATCACCTTTGAAGGCGCCTTCCACGGCCGCACGCTGGCGACGATCGCCGCCGGCGGCCAGCAGAAGTATCTCGAAGGCTTCGGCCCGAAGGTCGAGGGCTTCGACCAGGTGCCGTTCGACGATATCGACGCGGCCGAAAAGGCGATCACGCCTGAAACGGCGGCGATCCTGCTCGAGCCGATCCAGGGCGAGGGCGGCATCCGCGACTTCCCCGTCGCCTCGCTGCGCCGCCTGCGCGAATTGTGCGACAGGCACGGCCTGCTCCTGATCTTCGACGAGGTGCAGTGTGGCGTCGGCCGCACCGGGCGTCTCTTCGCCTACGAACTGACCGGCGTGCAGCCCGACATCATGGCTATCGCCAAGGGCATCGGCGGGGGCTTCCCGATGGGCGCCTGCCTGGCGACCGACGAGGCCTGCGAGGGCATGACGGCCGGCGTGCATGGCACCACCTTCGGCGGCAACCCGCTTGCCATGGCGGTCGGCAATGCCGTGCTCGACGTCATTCTGGAGGACGGCTTCCTCGACGAGGTGCAGCGCAAGTCGCTGCTTATGAAACAAGGCCTCGCCGCCGTCGCCGATGAGTTTCCCGACGTGATCGAGGGCATTCGCGGCGTCGGCCTCATGCTCGGCCTCAAGTGCAAGGCGCCCAACGCCAAGGTGGGACAGGCGCTGCGGCAGGAAAAGGTCCTGGCCGTGCCGGCCGGCGAGAACGTGCTGCGCCTGCTGCCGCCGCTAGTCATCACCGATGCCGACATCCGCCTCGGCGTCGAGCGCATCCGCGCCGGCGTGGAGAAACTGTCGGCCGAGGCCCGGAACGGCGGCGGAAACGCGTGATGGCGCCGCGGCATTTCATCGACCTGTCCACGGTCTCGGCCGGCGATCTGCGCGGCATGCTGGACGACGCCATCGCCCGCAAGGGTCGCCTGAAGGCGGGCGAACGCTCGCGCCCGCTCGAAGGCAAGGTGCTGGCGATGATCTTCGACAAGCCGTCGACGCGCACGCGCGTTTCCTTCGACGTCGGCATGCGCCAGCTCGGCGGCGAGACGATCATGCTGACCGGTACCGAGATGCAGCTTGGTCGTTCGGAAACCATCGCCGACACGGCGCGCGTCCTGTCGCGTTATGTCGATGCGATCATGATCCGCACCACGCAGCACGCACGCCTGCTCGAACTGGCGGAGAACGCCAGCGTGCCGGTGATCAACGGCCTCACCGACGACACCCATCCCTGCCAGATCATGGCCGACGTGATGACCTATGAGGAGCATCGCGGCGCCGTGAAGGGCAAGACCTTCGCCTGGACCGGCGACGGCAACAACGTGCTGCACTCGCTGGTCGAGGCCTCGGCGCGCTTTTCCTTCCGGTTGAACGTGGCGGTGCCGGAAGGCTCCGAGCCGCAGCAATCCTACGTCGACTGGGCGAAGAAGAACGGCGGCGAGATCGTGCTGACGCGCAGCCCGCAGGATGCGGTGGCCGGCGCCGACTGCGTTGTCACCGACACCTGGGTCTCGATGGGCCAGGAGCATCGCGCCCGCGGACACAACGTCTTCCAGCCCTATCAGGTCAACGCCGAACTGATGCGGCTGGCCAAGCCCGACGCGCTGTTCATGCACTGCCTGCCCGCCCATCGCGGCGAGGAAGTCACCGACGACGTGATCGACGGGCCGCATTCGGTCGTCTTCGACGAGGCCGAGAACCGCCTGCATGCGCAGAAGGCCGTGCTGGCCTGGTGCCTCGGCGCTTGATGATGGCGCCCGGCATTCCTATCTGCCGGACATCACCTCAAGAACTGGTGCCGCGGCACGCGTCTTCCTCCGGACGGCGCGCGCGCCGGCAGGAGCGTTGTCATGATGGAAGCAGTGCAAGTGACTGAACAGGCGAGAAAGCTTGGCGAGTTCGGGTTCGCCGGCGACGACTATGTCGTCCCGTTCGAGGTCGGCTCGCTCGATGTGCGTGGCCGCATCGTCCAGATGGGACCGATGCTGGACCAGATCCTCGACCGGCACAACTATCCCGAACCCGTGGCTCGGCTTCTGGCCGAGGCGTCGGTGCTGACGGTGCTGCTCGGCACGCTGCTCAAGTTCGAGGGCAAGCTGATCCTGCAGACGCGGACCGACGGGCCTGTCGACATGCTTGTCGCCGACTTCTCCACGCCGCACGCGTTGCGTGCCTATGCGCGCTTCGACGCCGACAGGGTTGCGGCGGCGATCGCCGAAGGCAAGACCGCGCCCGAGCAGCTGCTCGGCAACGGCGTTCTGGCGATGACCATCGACCAAGGCTCGCACACCAGCCGCTACCAGGGCATCGTGCAGCTTGACGGCAAGTCGCTGGAGGAAGTGGCGCGGACTTATTTCCGGCAGTCGGAGCAGATCCCGACCGAGCTGCGTATGTCCGTGGCGCGCATTGTCACGCCCGGCGCCGGAGAGAGCTGGCGCGCCGGCGGGCTGCTCGCGCAGTTCCTGCCTGACGCACCGGACCGTATGCGTGTCACCGACCTGCCGGGCGGCGACGGCGCTGCGGAGGACGAGATCGACGTCGACGGCGGCTGGGCCGAGGTCCAGATGCTGATGGGCACGATCGAGGCGAGTGAGCTGACCGACCCGACCGTCGGGGCGGAGCGGCTGCTCTATCGCCTGTTCCACGAGCGCGGCGTGCGTGTCTTCGACGGCACCAGCATTGCCGACAAATGCTCGTGCTCGCGCGACAAGATCCGCGGCATCCTCGCCAGCTTCACCGCCGAGGAAATCGTGGAGTCGACCGAGGACGGCAAGATCGGCGTGTCGTGCGAGTTCTGCTCGACGCAGTACGATTTCGATCCGGCCGAGTTCGTCCGCCCGAACTGAAGGCTCTGCCCTTCCCCCGCGATGCGGGGGAGGGGCTCGCCATCGCGGCTAGTTCACGATCCTGCCTTCGCCCGGAATGTCGAGCGAGAAGGCGGGGATCGCGATGTCGAATGTCTCGCCTCGTTCCGAACGCATGGTGTAGTGCCCGACCATGATGCCTGACGGCGTCGTCAGCGGGCATCCTGACGTGTACTGATAGCTGTCGCCCGGGTTCAGCTCGGGCTGCTCGCCGACCACGCCCGGCCCGCGCACTTCCTCGACCCGCCCGCCACCATCGGTGATGTGCCAGTAGCGCGACAGCAGCTGCACATGCTCGGGGCCGCGATTCACGATGGTGACACGATACGCCCAGACATAGCGGTTTTCCGACGGGTCCGACCGGTCGTTCAGGTAGAACGGCTCGACCTTCACCTCGATGTTGCGCGTGACGGCGCGATACATGCCCTGCGCGGCGTTCATTCTGACAGGATCGGACGCAGGCGTGACCGGGTCAAGTGCGCACCTGTCAGCGCTTCGCCGCCTTCAGCGCCAGGTCGATGTCCTCGATAAGGTCGTCGACATCCTCCAGCCCGACCGACAGCCGCACCGTATCCGGGCTGATGCCGAGCTGCGCACGCGCCTCTTCGGTGAGGTTCTTGTGCGTCGTCGTCGCCGGATGCGTGATGAGGCTC
>JBFXFO010000104.1:0-14240 GCA_050178915.1 Rhizobiaceae bacterium
AAGGAGAAACCGCAAGGCGTCACCATCCCCTACACGCTGGTGACCAGCGCCGGGTCCGTGGCCGGCGAGCTGCCGCTCCACTGAGCTGCCGTGCGGTTGAAAGCATCAGCCCCACCCGCTATCTCCGTCGTGATCCAACTCCAACATTGAGAGTGTCATGACGATTGCTGCCGGCGACAAACTTCCCGAGGCCACTTTCAAGGTCATCACCGACGACGGCGGCAAGGACCTGACCACGGCCGACATCTTCGCCGGCAAGAAGGTCGTGCTGTTCGGCGTGCCCGGCGCCTTCACGCCGACCTGCAACAACAACCACCTGCCTGGCTACATCGAGAACCATGACGCCATCCTGGCGCGCGGCGTCGATACGATCGCCGTGGTGTCCGTCAACGACTCGCACGTGATGCGCGCCTGGGCGCGCTTCTCCGGCGGCGAAGGCAAGATCCTGTTCCTCGCCGATGGCAATGGCGACTTCGCCAAGGCGACCGGGCTGGATGCCGACTTCAGCGCCTTCGCGATGGGCCTGCGCTCCAAGCGCTTCTCGATGATCGTCGACGACGGCGTCGTGAAGAACGTCAATGTCGAGACCAAGCCGGGCGTGGCGGAGAGCGGTGCGGCGAAGATTCTCGAGCAGCTCTAGAGCCTGCCGAAAACCGCGTGGAGCCGGCCTGAAGAGAGCCGGCGCCGCCGCAGGTCCTAGATCGGTTTGCGCGCTGGCTTCTTCGGCGCCGCTGAGGGGGCCGATGGCGTCTTCGCCGCCTTGAACGGCGCCATGGCAAGGCGGGCGAGTCCGTCGGCGCGCTCGTTCTCCGGGTGGCCGGCATGCCCCTTCACCCAATGCCATTCGACCTTGTGACGGCGGTTGGCCTCGTCCAGCGCCTGCCACAGTTCGCCGTTCTTCACCGGCTTCTTGTCGGCGGTCTTCCAGCCATTGCGCTTCCAGCCGTGGATCCAGCCGTTGATGCCGTCCATGACGTACTTGCTGTCGGTGTGCAGCAGCACCTCGCACGGCTCCTTCAGCGCGTTCAGCGCCGAGATCGCAGCCATCAGCTCCATGCGGTTGTTGGTGGTCTCCGCCTCGCCGCCCGACAGTTCCTTCACCTTGCCGTTGAAGCGCAGCAGCGCACCCCAGCCGCCGGGGCCGGGATTGCCGGAGCAGGCTCCGTCGGTGAAAACCTCGACGCGCTTCATTCCAGCCCGTACTCCGAGGCGAGATCGATCGAGCGGTGGAAGCGCAGCTTGCGGATGTATTCGTGCGGGTCGCGCTTCTGCACGAGCGCTCCGTCCGGCACAGTCAGCCAGTCGTAGAGGCGGGTCAGCATGAAGCGCAGCGCCGAGCCACGTGCCAGCAGCGGCAGCGCCGCCTTCTCCGCGTCCGACAGCGGCCGCACCGACTGGTAGCCAGCGAGCAGCGCCCTTCCCTTGGTCAGGTTGAAGGCATGGTCCTTCTCGAAGCACCAGGCGTTGAGGCAGGTGGCCACATCATAGGCATAGATGTCGTTGCAGGCGAAGTAGAAGTCGATCAACCCCGACAGCTCGTCGCCGAGGAAGAAGACGTTGTCGGGAAAAAGGTCGGCGTGGATGACGCCGGTCGGCAGCGTCGTCGGCCAGTTGTTTCCGATCGCCAGGAACTCGGCATCGACTTCGGCGACGAGGCCGGGCTCGACCTCGTCGGCGCGGTCGCGCGAGCCGTCCCACAGCCTGCGCCATCCATCCACCGACAGCGCGTTTGGACGCGTCAGCGCGAAGTCGCGGCTCGCCACGTGCATCTCGCCCAGCGCGCGGCCAACGGCACGGCACTGCCCGACGGTGGGATGGCGCGGCCAGATGCCTTCGAGGAAGGTGATGATTGCTGCCGGGCGGCCGCCGAGCATGCCGGTCGGGGCGCCATCGAGACGCGGCACCGGCAGCGGACAGCTGAGGCCGCGCGCCGCCAGATGCTGCATCAGGCCGAGGAAGAACGGCAGGTCGGCGGCATCGACGCGCTTCTCGTAGAGCGTGAGGATGAAGACGCCATCGCTGGTGTGCAGCAGGTAGTTGGAGTTCTCCGATCCCTCGGCGATGCCCTTGTAGGATTTGAGCGTGCCGATCGAATACTGCGTCAGGAATTCTGCAAGCTCGCGCTCGCCGATGTCGGTGTAGACGGCCATCTGTCAGCGCGTTCCGTTGACGAAGGCCATGTCGGCCGGGAGCAGTTCGACGTCGCGCAGCACGCGCATCACCGGGAAGTTCTCCGTCTCCTCGGCGGTGGTGGCGAGCTCGACGGTGACCGCGAAGCGCTGGCGGAAGGCGTCGATGATCTCGTCCACGATGATCTCCGGCGCCGAGGCTCCGGCCGACAGGCCGAGCGTGCGCAAGGAGACGACCATGTCCCACGGGATTTCCGATGCACGCTGCACCAGCAACGACTGCTTCGCGCCAGCCCGTTCGGCAACCTCGACCAGACGGCGCGAGTTCGACGAGTTCGGCGCGCCGACCACGAGGAACAGGTCGACACCCTGGGCCGACTGCTTGACCGCGTCCTGACGGTTGGTGGTGGCGTAGCAGATCGACTCGGCCGCCGGCGCCTTGATGTCGGGGAAGCGCTGCTCCAGCGCCCGGATGATGCCGGCGGTGTCCTCGACCGACAGCGTGGTCTGGGTGACAAAGCCGAGATTGGACGGGTCGGAGGCGACAAACTGCTGCGCATCCGCCACCGTTTCGACCAGCGATACCGTTCCTTCGGGCAACTGCCCCATGGTGCCGATGACCTCGGGATGACCGGCATGGCCGATCAGCAGCACGTGGCGGCCGAGGCGCTGGTGGCGCATCGCCTGCTTGTGCACCTTGGATACGAGCGGGCAGGTCGCGTCGAGATAGAAGAGGTTGCGTTCCTCGGCATCCGCCGGCACCGATTTCGGCACGCCGTGCGCGGAGAAGACGACGGGGCAATGGCGGTGCTCGGCCGGGATCTCGTGCAGTTCCTCGATGAAGACGGCGCCGAGGTTCTGCAGGCCTTCCACGACGTAGCGGTTGTGAACGATCTCGTGGCGCACATAGACCGGCGCGCCGTATTTCTTGAGCGCCAGAACGACGATCTGGATGGCCCGGTCGACGCCTGCGCAGAAGCCGCGCGGCTGGCAGAGCCGGATGGTCAGCGGCGGCTTCTTGTCAGTTGGTGCGAGCATGTCGGCCGGCAGATGAGGGTTGCGCCCCCGATGTGTCAAGGGCGCGTCGGGCATTCCACCCTTCATCGCCTGACGCGCCGCCAGGCCCAGACGGCGAGCACGCCGACAAGCGCGGCAGCGAGGCCGAACCAGGTGACCGCGTACTGCAAGTGGTTGTTGGGCATGTCGATGAGCGTCACGCCGCCTGTCGGCAGGCCACCCGGATTGGGTGCGGCGTCGGCGTCGACAAACAGCCCGAGAACCGCGGCGTCCGCCGGCAGGTTGGCGGACGCCGCCATCTCGCGCAGGTCCTTCCAGTAGAAGACATTCTTGCCGGGCTCGTTGTCCGGCACCATCGCACCGGGCTTTTCGGCCAGCGCCGTTCGCAGCAGCCCGGAGAGCTTCACTCGGCCGCTCACCTGGCCTTCGGCGCGCGTCGCCGCGTCCTTGCGGTCATAGGGCACAAAACCACGGTTGACGAAGACCAGCGTGCCGTCGCCGAGCTTCAGCGGCGTATAGACATTGAAGCCGGCCTCACCCTGCCAGGTCGACAGGAAGTGACGCTCAGAGCCGTGCAGGAATTCGCCCTCCAGGCGGACGGTGCGGTACTCCTGCTCGGCAATGGTCCTGCCGTTGGCCAGCGCCTCAGAAAGATCGATCGGCGGCGCGGACACACGCTCCTGGATGGTGGCGAGCAGGCCTTCCTTCCAGGCGAGCCGCTCGAGCTGCCAGACGCCAAGTCCGATCAGGATGGCGAGCGCCACGCAGCCGATGGCGAGCGTGATCCAGGGGATGCGCCCGCGCGGCGTTGCAACGACGGGTTCGGCGGCGGTTTCCATGGCGATGGTCTAGCACCGTTCGTGTGGCGGGGTCGTGGTCTTCAGTGTCGCAAAGTGGAAACCGGCTTTGCCAAACGAAAAAGGCCGCCCCGAGGAGCGGCCTTTTTTGTCGAAGCGTCGGAGGATCAGTGACCGACCGCGATGGTCGCGCCGGCCGAGGCCCAGACGTAGATGCAGACGAAAAGGAACAGCCACACCACGTCGACGAAGTGCCAGTACCAGGCCGCCGCCTCGAAGCCGAAATGCTGTTTCGGCGTGAAGTCGCCGGCCATGGCGCGGAACAGGCAGACCGCCAGGAAGATGGTGCCGACCAGAACGTGGAAACCGTGGAAGCCGGTGGCCATGAAGAAGGTGGCGCCATAGATCGAGTCGCGGAACTCGAACGGAGCGTGGACGTATTCGTAGTACTGCACGTACGAGAACAGGATGCCGAGCAGCACGGTGAGCGTCAGACCCCAGATCAGCCCCTTGCGATCGTTGTGCAACAGGGCGTGGTGCGCCCAGGTGACGGTCGTGCCGGAGAGCAGCAGGATGATCGTGTTGTAGAGCGGCAGATGGAAGGGATCGAGCACTTCGATGCCCTTCGGCGGCCACACGCCGCCGGTGTAGGTGTCACGCGCCACCTGCACGGCTTCGCCGGGGAAGAGGCTGGCGTCGAAGAAGGCCCAGAACCAGGCGACGAAGAACATCACCTCGGAGGCGATGAACATGATCATGCCGTAGCGCAGGTGCAGCGACACGACGCGCGTGTGGTGGCCCTGATGACCTTCGCGAACCGTGTCCGACCACCACGCGAACATGGTGTAGAGCACGATGATCAGGCCGATGAAGAACACCCACGGATTGGCGATGTTATATCCGAAGACCGGGAACTCGACGCCGTTGAGGTAGCGCATGTAGCAGATGGCGCCGATCGCCAGCACGAGCGCACCGACACCGCCAAGGAAGGGCCATGGGCTGGGGTCGATGATGTGGTAGTCGTGGTGCTTCGTGTGCGTGTCAGCCATTTCGGCCCCCGAGCTTGGCTTGCTGCGTGTCGATCCGGGCATCGCCCGTCTCGGCCACCGGCTTCTCGCCGGTGGTCGGGAAGAATGTGTAGGACAGCGTGATGGTGCGGATGTCCTTCAGCTCCGGCACGTTGACGATCTCCGGGTCGACGTAGAACACCACCGGCATTTCCATCGTCTCGCCCGGCTTGAGCGTCGTGTCGGTGAAGCAGAAGCACTCGACCTTGTTGAAGTACGCGCCCGCCATTTCGGGGACGACGTTGAACGTTGCGCGGCCTGAGCTCGGCTCGGAGTGGTCGTTCGTAGCGGTGTACTCGGCCTTCACCGTCTCGCCGATCTTGACCGTGACCGAGCGCGCAACCGGCTTGAAGTCCCACGGCAGCGCGCCCGACGTATTGGAATCGAAGCGGATGGTGATGTCGCGGTCCAGCACCTTGTCGGAGTACTGCGTCACGCGTTGCGTCGTCCCGCCGTAGCCGGTGACCTGGCAGAACAGTTCGTAGAGCGGCACGGCGGCGTAGGACGCGCCAATCATACCGCCGAAGAAGGCAACGCAGGCGGCCGCCATGACGCGGTTGCGGCGCAGTCTCTGTTGATCGGTGATCGGATTCATCGTCATCGCGCGGCTCACATCCCCCGGTCGAGGATGCCGGGGCCGAACTTGGCGATTGTCGCGACGTAGAAGATGATCACCAGTGCGATGAGCGCCAGCGCGATGGCGATGGAGCGGCTGCGCCGCGCCTTCTTCTGCGCGTCCGTGAGGGTCACCAGTTCGGGTTTTTCTGCCATCTCAGCCACCGACGACCATCCGCGCAACCACGACGTCCGCGAGATAAACGGCGAACAGGGCGAACAGATAGACCAGCGAATAGGCGAACAGCGCCTTGGCCGGGCGCATGATGCGGTCGCTGTCTGGCATGCGCAGCACGCGCCACGCCTGCCAGATGAAGCCGATGCCGAGCACGGCGCTGACGGCACCGTAGAAGAGGCTGGTGTGACCGAGCACTGCCGGCAGCACACCGATCGGCGCAAGCAGCAGCGAGTAAGCGAAGATCTGGCGGCGGGTGGAGGCCTCGCCCGCGACGTTGGGCATCATCGGCACGCCGGCGCGGCCGTAATCGTCCGACTTGAACAGCGCCAGCGCCCAGAAGTGCGGCGGGGTCCACAGGAAGATGATCAGGAAAAGGACCACCGATTCCAGGCTGACCGTGCCGGTCACCGCAGCCCAGCCGATCATCGGCGGGAAGGCCCCGGCGGCACCGCCGATCACGATGTTCTGCGGCGTCGAACGCTTCAGCCACATGGTGTAGATGACGGCGTAGAAGAAGATGGTGAAGGCGAGCAGCGAGGCTGCTACCCAGTTCACCAGGATGCCAAGCGTCATCACCGAGAAGACGGAGAGCACGAGGCCGAAGATCAGGGCTTCACCCGGCGCGACGCGACCGGTCGGAACCGGACGGGCGGCCGTGCGCTTCATCAAGACGTCGATGTCGGCGTCGTACCACATGTTCAGCGCACCCGACGCACCCGCGCCGACCGCGATGGCAAGGATGGCGATGAAGGCGAGCGCCGGGTTGATCGGCGTCGGCGCCGCGACGAGGCCCACGAACGCCGTGAACACCACGAGCGACATCACCCGCGGCTTCAGCAGCTGCAGGAAGTCGCCCGCTGTCGCTTCCGACAGGCGGACGGCACCCTCAAAGCCCTTGTCTTCAACCAAAGCCATAAAGCGACTGCGTTCCGTTCGATGCGGCCGGCCCGGGCAAGCCCGGGCCAATCCTGCTTACTTGATGCGCGGGAGCTGTTCCCACTGATGGTAGGGCGGCGGCGAAGGCAGCTGCCATTCGAGCGTCGTGGCACCCTCGCCCCACGGATTGGCACCCGCCACGCGCTTGCGGGCGAATGCGTCGATGATGCCGTAGAGGAAGACGAACACGCCGAAGAACGAGATGTAGGAGCCGTAGGACGACACCATGTTCCAGCCCGCGAAAGCATCCGGATAGTCGATATAGCGGCGCGGCATGCCCGCCAGACCGAGGAAGTGCTGCGGGAAGAACACCAGGTTCACGCCGATGAAGGTGATCCAGAAGTGGGCGCGCGCGATGAAGGGCGAGTACATGTAGCCCGTCATCTTCGGGAACCAGTAGTACCAGCCCGCGAAGATGGCGAAGACGGCGCCAAGCGACAGCACGTAGTGGAAGTGCGCGACGACGTAGTAGGTGTCGTGCAGCGCGCGGTCGAGGCCGGCATTCGCCAGCTGCACGCCGGTGACGCCGCCGACGGTGAACAGGAAGATGAAGCCGATCGCCCACAGCATCGGCGTCCGGAACGAGATCGACCCGCCCCACATCGTCGCGATCCAGGAGAAGATCTTCACGCCCGTCGGCACCGCGATGACCATCGTCGCGAAGACGAAGTAGCGCTGCGTGTCGAGCGAGAGGCCGGTCGTGTACATGTGGTGCGCCCACACGACGAAGCCGATCGCGCCGATGGCCACCATGGCGTAGGCCATGCCGAGATAGCCGAACACCGGCTTCTTCGAGAAGGTCGCCACGATGTGGCTGACGATGCCGAAGCCCGGCAGGATCAGAATGTACACTTCCGGATGCCCGAAGAACCAGAACAGGTGCTGGAAGAGGATCGGGTCGCCGCCATTGTCGGGCACGAAGAAGGCAGTGCCAAAATTGCGGTCGGTCAGAAGCATGGTGATGCCGCCTGCCAGAACCGGCAGCGAGAGCAGCAGCAGGAAGGCGGTGATCAGCACCGACCACGCAAACAGCGGCATCTTGTGCATGGTCATGCCAGGAGCGCGCATGTTGAAGATGGTGGTGATGAAGTTGATCGCGCCGAGGATCGACGAGGCGCCAGCGATGTGCAGCGACAGGATGGCGAAGTCGACCGCGGGTCCGGGCGACTGTGTCGATAGCGGCGGATAGAGCGTCCAGCCGCCGCCGACACCCCAGCCGCCGGCCGGGCCGGGCATGAAGATCGACACAAGCAGCAGGATGAAGGCCGGCGGAAGCAGCCAGAAGGAAACGTTGTTCATGCGCGGGAACGCCATGTCAGGCGCGCCGATCATGATCGGAACCATCCAGTTGGCAAAGCCGCCGATCAGCGCCGGCATGACCATGAAGAAGATCATCACCAGCGCGTGGGCGGTGGTGAAGACGTTGAACATCTGCTTGCCGGCATCGATCGAGGCGTCGCCCTCGACGCCGTAGACCATCTGCGCGAGGCCATGGAAAATCTGGATGCCCGGCTCCGCCAGCTCCCAGCGCATCATGACGGAAAGGAACCCGCCGATCACGCCCGCGATGATCGCGAAGATCAGGTAGAGGGTACCGATGTCCTTGTGGTTGGTCGAATAGACCCAGCGCACCCAGCCGCGCGGCCGGTGATCGCCGTGACCGCCGCCATGCGCGGCGTGACCATTGTGGTCGTGATGGTCGTCGTGAGCTGCAGCGCCTGCCATCTTACCTGTCCCTGAACCTTGGTCTCTCTTCGATCCCTGGGCTTGCAGCCCTGACTACTCCGCCGCGGCCAGCTTGCGGCCGGCATCGACCGCTGCCATCAGCGCCTTGTTGGCCGCGCCGAGATCGGAGCGGGCGGCGGCCAGCCATGTGTCGTACTGCGCCTGGCTGACGACGCGGATGGCGATGGGCATGAAGGCGTGGTCCTTGCCGCAGAGCTCGGAACACTGGCCGTAGTAGAGGCCTTCCTTCTGCGCCTTGAACCAGATCTCGTTGATGCGGCCCGGCACGGCGTCGGTCTTCACGCCGAAGGCCGGCATGGCGAAGGCATGGATCACGTCATTGGCGGTGACCAGCACGCGCACGGTGGTCTCCACCGGCACGACCATCTCGTTGTCGACGGCGAGCAGGCGCGGATAGACTTCCTTGTCTTCCTTGCCGGCGGCGGCGCGCTCTTCATCGGGAAGCATGCGCGAGTTGAAGGAGAGCGGCTCATCGATCTGGTACTCGTAATCCCAGTTCCACTGGTTGCCGCTCGCCTTCAGCGTCAGCTTGGGCTCTTCCGGCGGCGTATATTGCGCGGTGAGGAGCTGGAAGGACGGGATTGCGAGGGCCAGCAGGATGATCACCGGCGCCACCGTCCAGATCACCTCGATCGTCGAATTGTGGCTGGTGCGCGACGGAACCGGATTTACGCTGGCGCGGAAGCGGAGGACGCACCAGCCGATCAAGGCAAGCACCAGAATGGTGATCGGGACGATGAACCACAGCGTGTAGTTCTCGAACCAGTCGATGTGCGCCGCCATCTCGGTTGCGGCAGGCTGGAAGTCGATCTGCCAAGGCTCCGGCTTGGCAGCCCAGGCTGCAGAGCCCAGACCGATGGCGGCGACCACGCCCGCAAGCAGTTTTCTCATCGCCCTAAAGCCTCCAATCGATGGCCGCCCCACGACCACAAAAGCGCACCCGGAGGGCCCGCATCATGGCGCGTTCAAACCACACTCTACCCGCAACCGCAAGGAAGGAGCAGCGCAAGTTCTGCGGCATTTTTGCGCGCGGCGGGTGCGTCCGTCAAACGGCAGGCCGAACCTGCGGCAAGCTGGCCGAAACGGTCGCAATTCGGGCGAAATTGGGCAGCATTGCTCAATCGGGCGCCGGGCAAGGCATGCGCAAGCGTCGCGCGTTTGACTGCGCGCACCCGCCGTCTAGAGTCCCCTGATTCGCCGTGGAGCCATAATGAACCGCTGGGCCTTGTCGCCGATTCCGCTCGTCGCAGCCATGCTGCTGGCCCTCGCCCCGGCGTCGGCACAACAGGGCGGCACCGTGAAGTCGACGCATGGCGCGTGGTCGATCATCTGCGACACGCCGGCCGGCGCCACCGCCGAGCAATGCGCCATGATGCAGAATGTCGTGGCCGAGGATCGTCCGGAGATCGGACTTTCCGTCGTGGTGCTGCGCACCGCCGACAACAAGGCCGAGATCCTGCGCGTGCTGGCGCCGCTCGGCGTGCTGCTGCCGAACGGACTCGGCCTCAACGTCGATGGCAAGGACATCGGCCGCGCCTATTTCGTGCGCTGCTTCGCCGATGGCTGCTACGCCGAGGTGATCCTCGAGAAGCCACTCCTCGACACGCTGAAGACCGGCAAGGCCGCGACCTTCATCGTGTTCCAGACCCCGGAGGAAGGCATCGGCATCCCGGTCGATCTTTCCGGCTTTTCAGACGGGTTCGCGGCGCTGCCGTAGGACGCCAGCATTCTTGCGTCGTCGCAGGTCTTGGCGCAAAATCGCAACCGAAGGCACAGCTTCTGGGCGAGGTTCATTCATGCGTGCAACTTCGATACTCTCTCTGACAATTGCTGCAGCCTTGTCAGGCGTTGTGGCGGCGCAGGCGCAGGATCTGCTCACGCAGGCCGACCCTGACGTCGTGCTGAACGCGGCAAAGGGCTTCGGTTCGGCGACGCTGGAGAAGGACGGCGGAGGCGATCCGATGGTCTCGGGTCGCATCGACGGCCTGAAGTATGCGATCTATTTCTACGGCTGCAAGGATGGCGCCAACTGCCGCTCCATCCAGTTCTCGTCCGGCTACACGGACGCATGGTCGGTCGCGAAGGCGAATGAGTGGAACACCAAGTTCCGCTGGATCAAGGCCTACGAAAAGGACGGCTCGAACTTCAAGATGGACGTCGACTTCAAGGGCGGCGTGTCGAAGCAGTTCCTCGACGAGCAGTTCATCACCTGGAACTCATTCATCCAGGACATGAAGGATTCGGCCGCCAGCCAGTAGGAGCGGCGAGCGGCTTTGTTGCCGTTCGGGCGCGTAGCCCCTACATGATCCGCCACTGACGAGTGTGGCGGATCGCATCATGGACAGCATCATCGACGGCTTTGACATTTCGGCGGACGAGGTTCGCCGGATCGTGGCCGACACGATCAACGGCGCCGACGATGGCGAGCTCTATCTCGAGCGCAGCCAGGCCGAAGCGCTGATGTTCGACAATGGCCGGCTGAAGACCGCAAATTTCAACACCGACCAGGGTTTTGGCCTGCGCGCCGTCGCCGGCGAGGCGACCGGCTACGCCCATTCCGGCGAACTCAGCGTCGGCGCGCTCAGGCGCGCGGCGGACGCTGTCGGAGCGGTGAAGGGCGGCTATTCCGGCACATTGACCGAGGCGCCGCCGCGCACCAACCGGCATCTCTACGGCGATGACAATCCGATCGGCGCGCCCAGCTTCGCCGAGAAGGCGCAATTGCTGCAGGACATCGACGCCTGGGTGCGCGCAAAGGATCCGCGCGTGCGGCAGGTGACCGCGTCGCTTGCAGCCTCGTGGCAGCAGGTCGAGATCGTGCGCGCCGACGGCCAGTTGGCGCGCGACATCCGTCCGCTCGTCCGCATGAACGTGGCTGTCGTCGTCGGCGACGGCGATCGGCAGGAGAGCGGCTCGCATGGCGTGGGCGGACGCAAGAATTTCGGCGAATTCATCGCCGAGGGCAGCTGGAAGAACGTGGCGCAGGAAGCGCTGCGGCAGGCGCTGGTGAATCTCGATGCCGTGCCGGCCCCGGCCGGTACCTTCGACATCGTGCTGTCGTCAGGCTGGCCGGGCGTGATGCTGCACGAGGCGGTGGGGCACGGGCTGGAGGGCGACTTCAACCGCAAGAAGACCTCCGCCTTCTCCGGCCTGATGGGCCAGCAGGTCGCGGCGAAGGGTGTAACTGTCGTCGACGACGGCACGATCCACGAGCGGCGCGGCTCGCTCACCATCGACGACGAGGGCACGCCGAGCAACCGCAACGTGCTGATCGAGGACGGCAAGCTGGTCGGCTACATGCAGGACCGGCAGAACGCGCGGCTGATGGGTATGCAGGCAACCGGCAATGGCCGCCGCGAGAGCTATGCCCACCAGCCGATGCCGCGCATGACCAACACGTTCATGACCGCCGGCGACATGACGCCGGAAGAGATCATCGGCTCGGTGAAGAAGGGCATCTACGCGGTCTCCTTCGGCGGCGGCCAGGTGGACATCACGTCGGGCAAGTTCGTGTTCGGCTGCACCGAGGCCTACATGATCGAGGACGGCAAGGTGACCCAGCCCGTCAAGGGCGCCATGCTGATCGGCAACGGTCCCGACGCGATGCACCGCGTCACCATGGTGGGCAACGACCTCAAGCTCGACACCGGCATCGGCATGTGCGGCAAGGCGGGACAGGGCGTGCCGGTCGGCGTCGGCCAGCCGCATCTGCGCATGAACCAGATGACGGTCGGGGGAACGAAGGTCTAGCCTACAGCCACGATGCCGGGTTCTTCGGCATGCGCCCGCCCGGATCGACAATCTCAAGCCTGGGTGCGCGCGCTTCGTTCCAGCGCCACAATGCGACGCAGTTGCCCCCCGGCGACATGAAGGACGGGTAGATGACGCCGTCGTGGCCGGCGGCGCGCAGGTCAAGCGCCACGCGGTGCGTCTCCGGCACATCGCCGGCCTCGAGCGCCTGCCGCCATTGGCAATCGTGGATGGCGGGATCGATGGAGAGCGACGCCAGCAGTTTCGAATCGGTCAGATCGGCGAGACGGGCCTTCGTCAGCCTGAGCTGAGCAATCAATGCCGGATGCTGGACGAAGCCCTGATTGTATTCGGCCCATGCGGTCGACAACTCCCGCGCGGCGTAGATGGCAGGGGCGCCTGGCGGATTCCAGCGGCCGCCGAAACGCGCGGCGCCTTCGCCCGACAGCGGCAGATGCGCCCAGCGCGGCACGTAGGCGCGCCAGAGAATCACCGCCGGTCAGGCATAGACGCCGGAGCGGACTGCCTCCAGATAGGCGAGCACCTTCTCCGCCTTGCCGGCGCGGACAAGGTCGTAGGCCGTCTTGCCGCCCCAGCCGGGGATCGGCTGGTGCTTGAACCACAGCGCGGCGCGCTCGTTGCCGCCGGCCATTTCGTCCGCCATGGCGAGGATGCGCACCAGCGGGCTCAGCGCGGCGTCCGCCTTGCGCGCGCCATTGGCCGAGGCAAGGGTGTTGCGGGCGACCCCTGCGAGGCCGGCCAGTTCACTCAGCGTCACGCCGAGCAGCTCCGCGATTCGGCGCGCGGAGAGATAGGGGCCATCGCCGAAACGCGAGGCCGAAACGTCGAGAACGGCGGCACTCATGGCAATTTCCTAGCGCAGATTGACCACATGCAGATCAATTTATGCTCAGTCCGGGATCAATTCAAGTTCAGGGCATGACCAGAGGCCGTTCCCCTTCTGGCACGCACCGATTCGGGCTGGAGGTGCGGTATAGATGGTGGTTGGGGCGCCGCTCTGACTTGTATCGCGGCTTGAGGTAGAACCCGGGAGTTGTCCCGGGTTCCTGGTTGCCCTCAGGCAGCCTTCCTGGCCTTTGCGCGATCGTTGGCCGACATGTCCGCCAGCTTCGTCAGATCGCTGTCGGTCCTGGACTCTTCCTTCAGCGTCGCATCGAGCAGCTTGACCGCGTCAGCCATTCCGAGTTCGCCCGCCCAGCGCTTCAGCGTCCCGTAGCGGGTGATCTCGTAGTGTTCGACGGCCTGCGCGGCGGAGATCAGGCCGGCGTCGAGCGCAGCCGTATCCTTGAATTCCTCCATGATCTCCTCGCCCTCCTCGATGATCCCATCGATGGCGGGGCAGGTCTTGCCGCGCGCGGCCTTGCCCATCAATTCAAAAACCTGCTGCAGGCGCTCGACCTGCGTCTCGGTTTCGTCCCGATGCTTCTCGAAACCAGCCTTGAGATCCGGCGACTGGGCAGCACGCGCCATCTTGGGCAGCGCCTTCAGGATCTTGCGTTCGGCGTAGTAGATGTCCTTGAGCGTTTCGAGGAACAGGTCGTCCAGCGTCTTTTCCTTGGCCATGTGAATGTCCCTTCCAGAACTTGGTCGCTATTTTGGAGCGTCGTCACGCATGCGTGATCGGCTTTGTCTCAACGGGAAAAAGTGAAGCTGGTTCCGTTGTGATTGAGGCAGGGAACCATGTCCGCCCGGGACGGGTTCGCGCGCCCGCCGTGCGCGACGGATGACCGCCGCGTCGGCGAGGGCGATGGCCGGTTGAAACCCCTGCCCGCAAGGCACGGGAGGATCAGCGCCGGCGCTTCGGCTTCTCGAGCAGCGCGACGGCCTCGACATGCGACGACCAGAGGAACTGGTCGACAGGCGTGACGGAGACGAGCCGGTAGCCACCGTCGATCAGGATGCGCAGATCGCGCGCCAGCGATATCGGGTTGCACGAGACCGCGGCGACGCGCGGCACGTCCGAACGGGCGATCTGCTTCGACTG
>JBFXFO010000105.1:0-13990 GCA_050178915.1 Rhizobiaceae bacterium
GTCGCCGGCCTTGAGCGCCTCGACGGTGGCCGCGAAGGTCTCCATCAGCTTGATGCGCGGGTTCGATTCTTTGCCGTCGAGCACGTTGTAGACGGCGACGTAGAACGGCGAGGTTCCCGCCTGCGCGCCGACCAGCAGCTTCTCGTCGGCGGCAAAGCTCTTGGCGTCGGTGAAGCGGCTCTCGTCGCCGCGCACCAGCATGAAGATTTCCGACTTCATGTAGGGGTCGGAGAAGTCGACCTTCTCCTTGCGGTCGTCCTTGATGGTGATGCCGGTCATGCCCATGTCGTACTGCTTGTCCGACACGGCCTGGATCATCGCGTCCCACGAGGTGTTCTGGTACTCGACCTTGAAGTTCAGCCGCTTCGCCAGTTCGGCCACCGCGTCATATTCCCAGCCGACGGCCTGGCCGGTCTTTGCGTCCATGAACTGCAGCGGGAAATAGGCGTTCTCGGTGACGACCACGACGGTCTTGCCGCCGAGATCGGGCAGGGTTTCGGCCTGCGCGGCGAACGGCAGGCTGATCGCGGCCAGAAGGCCGAACAGAAACGGCTTGAAACGGGACATGGCTTGCTCCTGAGAAAGCGTTGCCGGCAAAGCCGGAAAGCTTGGGCGACTTTACCGTGCGCTCATACACTTGCAAGCATGGCCGTTGCGCCGGCTGCATCCGGCCCGGAACTTGATTTCGCCAGATCCGCCGGTTCTGGTAGCGGCATGGCTCCAGCTCGGCAGGGCGGCATCATGAACTGGACGAAGGTCTGCGCCGGGCGTGCGGCGGCCGCCGCGATCATCGTGCTTGCCGCTCTCACGGCAGGCCCGTCTCGCGCCCAGCAGTCGGAGCCGGTGCCCGCGCAAGCGGCAGAACTGTCGCCGGCCGAGACCGTTTTCGAGACGCGCATACGCGCTGCCTACCGGCTGATGACGCAGCAGGACGGCTTTGACGAAGGCTACCGCCAGCTGCGCAGCGCGCTGACCGACCTCGCCCGCACCGACCTCTTCGCCTACACCGTGAAGAAATACACCGAGGGCGGCACGATCTTCCATCAGAACGGCTTCATCCAGGAGGCCGACGAGATCTTCACCGAGGGTGAGCAGATCCGCGCGATGCAGCAGGATGTGAAGGAGCGGGCCGACTTCTTCCTCGCCTTCGCCGAGTTCAAGGTCTACGCCCGCGACTTCGCCCGCATCGTGCCGCTCTACACCACCGCCGCGCGCTATTATGCCGAGTATTACGGCAACGAGTCGCGCGAGGTCCTGAACGCCACCGACCTGCTTGCCGGCGCCATCGGCAATGCCGGCCAGCTTGGCACCGCCGCCAACCTGCAGCAGGGCAACTACGACATCGCGCTGAAGAATCTCGGGCCGGACGACCCGCTGACATGGCGCCTGGCCAACAACCTCGCCGATACGTTTCGCGGGCTCGGCGCTCCGACGCGCGCGCTGCAGCTAGACCTGATGCTGCTGCAGAAGCGCACGGCGCAATATGGCCGCGATCATTTCAATGTGCTCGTCAGCGCCAACAACACCGCTCAGGACTACCTCGACCTCGGCGACCACGCCGGCGCCATGCGCAATTTCGAGCTGAACCGCCAGATCGCCGCCGCGCTGCACCAGCAGGACCCGGGCTGGGAGGTGCAGGCAAACACCTGGCTGCAATACACGCAGCTCTTCTTCGGCAAGGCCGGGTTCGATGCGGCCACCGTCGCCGAGCTGGACGGAGTGATCGCCAACCCCGGCTATCCGGCGCTGCTCAACTACCGGATCGCTCGGCTGCTCGCAGCGCATTTCGCTGAGACCGGCGAGGCTGCGCGCAGCATGAAGTATCTGGAGAAGGCGCTCGCCATCGCCAATGGCGCGATGAGCCCCTTCCATCCCATGACCTTCGAGACGCGCCGCGAGATCGCCAACGCCCAGGCCTCCGCTGAGCCGGCCAGGGCAGCTGCGGAATACGCAAAGCTCGAAAGCCAGATGCTGCTGTGGCTCTCCGAGCAGGTGATGTTCACCGGCAGCCGCGTCGTCGGCGAGGCGACGCGCGCGCTCGCCGACGACATGCTCTACGACTACGCGCGGCTCGCCGAGAAGAACCCGCAGATGGTGCCGGCCTTCGCCGATGCCGCGCGGCGCTGGCCGACGCTGGCGCACAAGAGCCGCGAGAATTTGCGCAAGCTGATGCGCCTCGTCGATCCCGATGATGATGAGACGATGGCGATCCTGCGCCAGGCGCTGCATGTCTCGCGCGCCATGCAGGAGCTTTACGCCTCAGGCAGCGAGCCGGAGCTGGCGAACACGCTGCTTTCGCAGGCGCAGTCCTTCGACAAGCCACTCAACGAGCGCCTCGCCGCCCGCTATCCGGAGATCAGGCAGGAGACGCTCGACCGGCCGCTGCCGCCGCCCCGCGACCTGCTTGGCGAGGATCAGGCGCAGGTGGCGTATTTCATCACCCGCAAGTGGAAGCCTGACCGCGAAAGCGAACAGCCCTTCGCGGACGTGCGGCTCTACGCGATCGTCTCGCGCGGCGGCCGCGACCCGACGATCCACTATCTCGGCGACCCGCGCGCCATCACCGCACAGCAGCCGACCATGCAGATGGCGATGCTGCGCTCGACCCGCCCGGCCGAACGTGGCGCGGTGCCGATCAGCGAACTCGATCCGGTCTTCTCAGACCTTTACGGCAGCCTGTTCGCGCCGCTGGAGGCCGACCTGGCCGGCGTCGGCACCGTCTTCATCGTCCCGGACGGCCAGCTTTTCGCCGTACCCTTCTCGCTCCTGAAGGACGGCCAGGACCGCCTGCTGGAGGAGCGCTTCACGCTGCGGCTGATGACCTCGCCGGATTCGCTCTACGGCATCGTCACCGCCGACGAGACGCTGCCCCGCAATGGCCGCGCCACGCTGGCCGGCGGCATCGACTACAGCAATGGCGTCGAGCGCGGAGCCGACCCGCTTCCCGGCACGCTGCAGGAGGTGGAATCGATCGCCACGCTGCTGCGCAGCGACGCCTTCACAGTCGACACGCTGACCGGCGGCGCTGTGAGCGAAACGGCGCTGAAGCAGGACATGGAGGCGGCGTCCATCGCCCACCTCGCTACCCACGGCGCCTATGCCAGCGCCAGGAATGGCGGCGCCGCCAATGTCGACACGCTGTGGCAGAGCGAGGTCATCCTGTCGAAGTCCGGCGACCGCCGCGCCATGGCGCGCGACGACAAGGACGGCCGCCTCTACGCCTTTGAGGTGATGATGTGGGATCTGTCGAGGCTCGACCTGCTGGTGCTGTCGGCCTGCGACACCGGGCGCGGCGAGGAGACGTTTGTCGGCGGCCTGCGCGGACTGCCCACCGCGATCAGCATCGCCGGCGCGCGCCGCTCGCTGTTGACGCTCTGGCCGGTGGCCGACGAGGGCACGGCGCATTTCATGGCGCGCTTCTACGAGCACCTCGTCGCCGGCATGACCTATTCCGGCGCCCTTCGCCAGACCCGCCGTGACGCCATTGACGGCAAGGTTTCCGGCGCATCCAGCCCGCTGGTCTGGGCGGCCTTCGTGATGTTCGAAAACTGACGCGGAGGCGCCGCCCTGCTGGGGCGACGCCTTCTTTTCAGGCCCGCGGCTTGTTGCGCCACGGAGCGTTGCGCTCCCAGTCGCCGGCCATGATCGAGCCGTAGGGCACAACCTCGTCGACGATCTCGGCAAGGCCGAAGCGGCCGATCTGCCGCCGCACCGACGTGGCATCCTTGTAGGCCGACGGCAGCTCCGACACGTCGATCTCGCCGCTGTAGAAGCGCACGTCGAGACGCGCCGTCTCCGCCGCGAACACCTCGCCTTCGCTGCGCCCGCCGAGCCGCCGCTTGTGCGCCGTCCGCGACACGTTGCGGCCGGCGCCATGCGGCGAGAAGCCGAGCGAGTGCGGAGCGTTGCTTCCGCGCACGATCAGGATCGGCTCCGCCATGTTGAGCGGAATGATCGTCAGATCGGTCGCGTCCTCCGCCCAGCCCGCGAAGGCCGGCGTGGCGCCCTTGGCGTGGTAGAACAGCCCGTCCGCCCGCCGGAAGACGAAGTTGTGCTCGTTCCAGTAGCGGTCGCGCAGCACCAGGCCGCCGTGGTTCGCGGCACGGTCATGGATCGCGAAGTGGCTGGCCCTGGTCCAGCCGCGCACGATCTGCAGCGCCTCCCAGTAGGCCTCGCCATCCGGCGTCTCCGCCGGAATCCAGGCATTGGCAGGCCGCGTCTCCGGCGACAGCGCCAGACGGAAACGCTCTGCCACGTCCATCCCGGCCTTGTAGAGCCGGGCGCCGAGGCCGCGCGAACCGTGATGCGTCACCAGCACCGTCTCGCCGCTCGACGACAGCCGCCCGACAGAGGCGAAGTGGTTGCCGTCGCCCTGCGTAGCGAAATGCTGCCGCGCCACGCCCTGCAGCTTGCGCAGGAAGCGGTTGCCGGCGATCGCCGCCGCCATGTCGGTCGGCAGCGTCGCGTCCCGCTCGCCCACGACCGGGCCGAAATGCGTGACCCCATGCACCGCGTCGAGCACCGCGGCGGGATCGGTGAAGCCGAAGTTCGACAGCGCCATCGAGCAGCAGATGTCGGCCGAGTGCATGCCGGGATGGATCGCTTCCGACACGGCGATGCCGCCGACCGGGATCGTCCCCGGCCCGCCGGAAGGGCAGGCGTCCGGCATCACCGACCCGGCCTTCACCACCGGCGTGCGCAAGAGCTCGCGCATCGTCGCCGTCACCAACGCGATGTTGGCGCTGTCCTCATCGCTCTCGGCCTCGATGTTGGCGTGCAGCGGCTTGCCGTCCACCGCGTGGAGCGGCAGTACCGGAGGCGGCGCGCAACCGCGTGCAGTGGCAAGCGCCTGCTCCATGCTGCCGCCTGCCGCCAGCACCTGATTGGCCTGCGCGAGCGCTTCGTTGAACCAGCGGCCGGGCTGCAGCCCGGCAGCGACCAGATCCTTCCCGGAAATCATGGCGCGGATCCTTTCGATCGACAGGCCGCGCAACGAAAACGGGCGCGGCAGTGATGCCGCGCCCGTTCGAAACAGATGTAGGAGCGGCTCTTGGCCGCCCCTGCAGGCGACCGCTTATGCGTTGTTTGCCTTCGCTGCGTCCTCGGCGGCCTTCTCGACGGCCAGCTGCTGCGCGGCGGCGACCTTCTCGGCCTCCAGCCTGGCCCTCTCGGCGAGCATCGCGTCGCGCTCGGACTCGTTCAGCTTCTTGGCGCGTGCGCCGGTGTTCTCGACGATGCGGGCCGACTTGCCGCGACGGTCGCGCAGGTAATAGAGCTTGGCGCGACGCACCTTGCCGCGGCGGACGATCTCGACGCCCTCGACCAGCGGCGAATAGACCGGGAACACACGCTCCACGCCTTCGCCGTAGGAAATCTTGCGGACGGTGAAGCTCTCCTGGAAGCCGGAGCCCGAACGGGCGATGACGACGCCCTCGTAGGCCTGCACGCGGGTGCGCGTTCCTTCGGTGACGCGCACGTTGACGCGCACCGTGTCGCCCGGCGAAAAGTCAGGGAGCTTGCGCTTGGCTTCGATCTTGGCGGCCTGTTCGGCCTCGATCTGACGGATCAGGTCCATCGTCTTATCCTTCGTTCTTGCGACAGCCAGAGCGCCCTTCGCTCGATCCGCGATCGTGATCGCGGTATCTATGCCGAAACCCGCTGAAAGCGGCGCGGCAGGGGCGTATTCACCGTACTTGGTTAGGTGGCTCCGGCGATCAGGACCGCCCGAGTGCGCGCGCTATTACACGCTCGCAGGCGGTTTGTCACCACGTCGGGGCGAAAATCCGTGCGGCGCGGTCGCAGGACGCTGTTACTGAACCGGCGTCGCCAGCGGCTTGCCGCGCTCGATGACATAGACGCCGAGCACCTTCGTCGGCGTCTCGCCGATCGCCCTGGCGTCGTGCGGCACGCCCGCCGGAATGGTGTAGGACTCGCCCGCCTTCATCGTGCGCTCCGGCTCTCCGTCGATCGCCAGCACCGTCTCGCCCTCCAGCACATAGCCGGTCTCGATGCCCGGATGCGTATGCCTGCCGGCCGACACCCCCGGCTGGATCTCGGCGATGCCGGTGACGGTCGTATACCCCTCCGGGAACTCGACCTTCTGCAGCGGCGTGCGCTTGATCCCGTCCTGCGCGATCGCGCCGGAGGCGAGCAGGACGAATGGCAATGCCGCGAAAAGCAGTCTGTTCATGCACATCTCTCCCGGCGGTCCGAATGTGTGCGGCGCGCTGCAAGCAGATTAGCCCAACCGCCTGCGCCCGCAAGCGCCAGCCGGCTCGACAGCTTGCCGCCGCCGGCCGCCGCAACTAGACACGGGGGCGCCAACGAAAGCCGCCGCCATGGATGTACTCGAGATCGTCCTGCTGTTCATCGCCGCCATCCTGACCGGCATGATCAATGCCGTGGCCGGCGGCGGCACCTTCCTCTCCTTCGGCGCGCTGACGCTGGCCGGCATCCCGCCGGTGGTGGCGAACGCCACCTCCTCGATCACCCAGTTCCCCGGCTATGTGACATCGACGCTCGCCTACTGGAACGACTTCAAGACCTTCTGGCGTGGTGCGCTCGGCCTGGTCGTGGCGTCCATCCTCGGCTCGCTGCTCGGCGCCTGGATCCTGCTGCAGCTCGACAACCCGTCCTTCCGCGACCTGGTGCCGTGGCTGCTCATCGCGGCGACCGTGCTGTTCGCCGCCGGCCCCTACCTCAAGCCGGCGCCGAGGCCCGGCCAGGAAGCCGCCGTCGGCGGCATCTTCGGCTATCTTCTGCAATTCATCACCGCCATCTATGGCGGCTTCTTCGGCGCCGGCATGGGCGTGATGATGCTGGCCACGCTCGGCCTGTCGCAGTCGGGCGACTACCACCGGCTGAACGCATTGAAGAACATGCTGGCAGTGGCCATCGCCGCCGTCGCCGTCGTGGTCTTCGTGTCGGGCGACGTGGTCGCCTGGCCGCAGGCGATCGTCATGATCCCGGGCGTGGCGATCGGCGGCTGGAGCGGCGTCTGGGTCGCCCGGCGCGTGCCGCAGCGATACATGCGCTGGACCGTCATTGCCGTCGGACTGTTCCTTGCCGGGTACTATTTCGTCCGGGGCTGATCGGAGAGCAGGTCGGGCCGGCGTTCTTCCGTTAGCCTTTCCGACTGCTCGCGACGCCATTTGGCGATCTTGGCGTGGTTGCCGGAGGTCAGCACCTCCGGGATGGCGCGGCCCTCGAATTCCTGCGGCCTTGTGTAGTGCGGGTGTTCGAGCAGGCCATTCTCGAAGCTCTCCTCGCCGCCCGAGGCCTCGTTGCCCATGACGCCGGGCAGCAGGCGCACGACCGCATCGAGCAGCACCAGTGCTGCCGGCTCGCCACCCGACAGCACGTAGTCGCCGACCGACACCTCTTCCAGCGCGCGCGCCTCGATCACCCGCTGGTCGACGCCTTCGAAGCGGCCGCACAGGATGACGGCCCCCGGCCCGGCCGCGAGTTCGCGCACGCGCGCCTGCGTCAGCGGCCTGCCGCGCGGACTCATCAGGAGGCGCGGGCGCAGGTCGTTAGCCGGCGAAGCGTGGTCGATGGCCTTGGCAAGCACGTCGGCGCGCATGACCATGCCGGCGCCGCCGCCGGCGGGTGTGTCGTCCACAGTGCGATGCCTGTCCGTCGCGAAATCGCGGATCTGGATTGCCTCGAGCGACCACGTTCCGGCCGCCATTGCCTTGCCGGCGAGCGACAGCCCCAGCGCGCCCGGAAACATCTCCGGGTAGAGCGTCAGAACCGTGGCGCGGAACGTCACCGGTTGCCGCCCGAATCCGCCGGTCCGCGCGGCCGCCGCCGCGCGTCGAAATTGCCGTCGGCATCGCGGCCGTCGGGATCGTTCTCGTCCTCGTCGTCGACCAGCCCGGCAGCGACCGGATCGACCCGCAGGAAACCGGCGGAGACCGCCACCTGCGGCACGGCCGCCGCCGTGAACGGGATGAGCGCTTCCTTGCCGGTCGCGAGCGCGATGACAAGAATGTCGCCGCCGCCGAAATTCTGCACCGACGAGACCCGCCCGATGACGGTCCCCGCTTCGTCGCCATGCACGGAAAGGCCGGCAAGGTCGGTGTGGTAGAACTCGTCCTCGTCGAGATTGGCCGGCAGTGCCGAGCGGTCGATGAACAGCGGCGTGCCGTTCAGCGCCTCAGCGGCCTCGCGGCTGGTGATGCCCTTGAAGCGCACCACGACGACCGTGCCCTGCGGGCGCACCGACTGGACGTGGAAGACGCGGCCGTCGCGCGCCTGCAGCGGCCCGTAGTCGCCGAGCGCCGCCGGATCGCCGGTGAAGGTCTTCACGCGCAGCTCGCCCTTGATGCCATGGGCGGCGCCGATCACGGCCATCTGGACGGGGTTCTTGAGCGCAGACATGGCGCGTCCATAGCCGAAGCGGCTGCCGCGCGCAAAGCGGCTAACGACGCGCTAACACAGCCGTCCTATAGTCAGGCGATGCAGGAATTCCTCGTTTCCGCCAAACCCGACCTGATGCGCGTGCGGCTCGACTGGCTTGCCTCGCTTGGCGAGCAGCGCCGCCTGTCGCCGCTGACACTCGACGCCTATGAGCGGGACACGCGGCAGTTCCTCCAGTTCCTCACCGGCCACCTCGCTGGCCCGCCGGCCATTGCCGACATCGCCGCCCTTCGCCCGGCCGACCTGCGCGCCTTTCTCGCCCACCGTCGTGCCGGCGGCGCCGGCGCCCGCACGGTCGGGCGCGGGCTGGCGGGCATCCGCTCGCTGCTGCGCTTCCTCGAGAAGCGCGGGCTGGCCAATGCCGCCGGCGCCGCCGCGCTGCGCGCGCCGAAGCAGCCGAAATCACTGCCGAAGCCACTGACCGTCGTAGACGCACGCGAAATCGTCTCGGTCGAAGCACAGCTGGCGGACGAACCCTGGGTCGCGGCGCGCAATGCCGCCGTGCTGACGCTGCTCTATGGATGCGGGCTGCGCATCTCCGAAGCGCTCGGCCTGCCGGGCTCCGAACTCGTCGATCCGTCGCAGGCGGTCCTGCGCATCACCGGCAAGGGCGGCAAGACACGGCTGGTGCCGCTGCTGCTGGCGGCGAAGGCTGCGGTGGCCGAGTACCGCCGGCTTTGCCCGTATCACCTCGACCCCGGCGAGCGGCTGTTTCGCGGCACGCGCGGCGGCCCGCTCAACCCGGCCATCATCCAGCGCGAGATGGCGAGAATGCGCGCCGCGCTCGGCCTGCCCGACACGGCCACGCCGCATGCCCTGCGCCATTCCTTCGCCACCCACCTGCTCGGGCGCGGCGGCGACCTGCGTTCGATCCAGGAGCTGCTCGGCCATGCCAGCCTGTCGACCACGCAGGTCTACACCGCCGTTGACACCGAGCGCCTGCTCGCCGTTTACGACGCCGCCCATCCGCGTGCCTGAGAAGCGCTGACTTGCAGCGTCCGGATTAACGGAATCGCCGCATTTCTGGCCGAAGGTGCGCGGCATGAAACACCCGATCGCCCGCGCCGACACGATCGCGCGCAACGGCATGCGCGCCCTGATCGCGCTGCATGTCGCGTTCTTCCTGATCTTCGCGCTGTTCCTGTTCATCGCGACCAGCCGGGTCGCGGCGGAGGAACTGCCGGCCTGCACCGGCTCCGACATGCTGGCGGAACTTGCCGCCGAGAATCCCGGCGAACTCGACCGCATCAGGATAGAGGCGGCAAAGACCCTCAACGGCAAGGGCCTGCTGTGGCGGCTGGAGAAGCCCGGCGTCGTGCCGTCCTACCTGTTCGGCACCATGCACATGACCGACCCGCGCCTGACTGCGCTCACGCCGGCGGCGCAAAAGGCTTTTGACGCGTCATCCACCGTGGTGATCGAGACGACCGAAATCCTCGACGAAGCCAAGATGGTGCAGTCGCTGCTCGCGCATCCCGAGCTGATGATGTTCACCGACAACACCACGCTCATCTCGCTGGTGCCTGAGGCGGAGCGCGCAGCGTTCGAGGCCGGGCTGCAGGCGCGCGGCATCCCGCTTGCCACCGTCGCCAAGATGAAGCCGTGGATGCTTTCGGCCATGCTGGCGCTGCCCGCGTGCGAGCTGGCGCGCAAGGCCGCCGGCGCGCCGGTGCTCGACGTCAAGCTGGCGCAGGATGCGCAGGCGACCGGCAAGGCGCTGGAAGGGCTCGAGACCGCTGTCGACCAGCTGTCGGCGATGGCGTCGCTGCCGATGGATTTCCACGTTCGCGGCCTCATCGACACGCTGAAGCTTGGCGACCGGATGGACGACGTCATCGAGACAATGATCGTGCTCTACGAGCAGGAGGAGACCGGTATGTTCTGGCCGCTCTTCCGGGCCGTCATGCCGGAACAGGCATCCGATGAAGCCGGCTACGCGGCTTTCGAGCAGACCATGATCACCACCCGCAACCACACCATGGCCGAGCGCGCCGGGCCGATTCTCGAACGCGGCAGCGCCTTCGTCGCCGTCGGAGCGCTCCACCTGCCGGGAGAAGCCGGCCTGATCGAGCTGTTCGAAAAGGCCGGCTATACGGCAACCATGGTCGACTGAGCCGACTCCAACGATCTCTGCGTTTGTTCACGCAAATCGTGATTTGGCATATCCGGTCTGCGCGTTAACCTTTCGGCATGGGGTGCCATGCTGGAAGGACGATTGCCATGACCAAGGCTCTCGTGCTGTTTGCCGCGCTGGCGTTCGGCGTTTCTGCCGCTTCCGCCTGTGAATTCAACCGCTCCGCCAAGTCGACCGACAAGACCACCGTCGCCAGCATCACCGGCGAGGCGGCTCCCGTCTCGACGCCCGACCAGTCGACGCCGGTGGACGTGAAAATGCCGGCCAACGACAAGGAAGGCTGAGCCTCTTCTCGTAGCGGACAAGGCGGTGCGCCGGGCGAGCCCGGCCGCGCCTGCCTTCTCGCAATCAACAGACTTTGAAACGGAATCCCGTTTCGGGCGTTTGATCGGCATCGCAACCGACGGAGAACCCCGAAATGGCAAATCCCGCCAGGAAGTTTGACGATCCGCGGCCGGTCGATCCGACCGTTGCCGCCGATCCCTTCAACCCGATGCCGCTGACGCCCGACCCGGTCGCCGATCAGCCCTACGCCAACGCCAACGATCCGCGCATCGTGCAGAATCGCGTCGATGTGCAGAGCGAGCGCCGCACCGGAACCAGCGTGCTGATTGCGGCCGTTGTGCTGATCATCGCGCTCGTCGCCTATCTGGTCTTCGCCTCCAATCCCGAGAGCGGCACCGTTGCTCCGGAAGGTTCGGCCGTGACCACGCCGGCTGATCCGGTGGCTCCTGCCGAGCCGAATGCAATCGCCCCGGCTGAACCCATGGCTCCGGCCGATACCGGCGCCGCGACTGGCGAAGCGGGTTCGGGCGCGACGAACTCGATGGCGCCGGCCGACCCGGCTGCCCCTGCGCCTGAGGCTGTCGCCCCTGCGGAGCCCGCCCCGGCTCCGGGCGAGCCGGCTACCCCGGCTCCTGCCCCTGCAGAGTAAAGTCTCACGATGAAACAGAAATGGCCCGCTTCGGCGGGCCATTATCTTGCGCGTTGCAACGTACGTTAGAACCTGCCCAAAATCACGTTATAACCTCGTTACAACGTGATGGGCGCTCCCTAGCTGTGAATCGGCTTGAAGAAGGTGGCGAGCGCGGCTTCGCGCACCGCTTCCGACATGGTCGGGTGCGCATGCGTGGTTCGAGCCAGGTCTTCCGAAGCGCCGCCGAACTCCATCAGCACTGCCGCCTCGTGGATCATCTCGCCGGCACCGAAGCCGACAATGTGGACCCCGAGCACGCGGTCGGTGTCCTTGTCGGCGATGATCTTCACCAGGCCGTCGGTGTGCAGCATGGCGCGGGCGCGGCCATTGGCGGAGAACGGGAACTTGCCGACCTTGTAGGCGACCCCGGCGGCCTTCACCTCTTCCTCGGTCTTGCCCACCGAAGCGACCTCCGGGCTGGTGTAGACGACGCTCGGGATCACCTCGTAGTTCACATGCCCGGCCTGGCCGGCCAGCATCTCGGCCAGCGCGATGCCTTCGTCCTCGGCCTTGTGCGCCAGCATCGGTCCGACGATCACGTCGCCGATGGCGTAGATGCCCGGCACGCTTGTGCGGTAATGGCCGTCGGTCTCGATGCGGCCGCGCTTGTCGAGCGCCACGCCGGCCTCGGCGAGGCCGAGCCCGTCCGTATAGGGCTTGCGCCCGGTGGCGATGAGCACGGCGTCGGCGTCGAGCGTCTCCGCCGCGCCACCCTTCACCGGTTCGAAGGTGACCTTCGCACCCTTGCCTGCCTTCTCCACGCCGGTGACCTTGGCACCGAGCCTGAACTCCATGCCCTGCTTAGCCAGCATGCGCTGGAACTGCTTGGTCACCTCGCCATCCATGCCGCCGAGAATGCTGTCGAGATATTCGACCACGGTGACCCGAGTGCCGAGGCGCGCCCAGACCGAGCCGAGTTCCAGCCCGATCACGCCGCCGCCGACCACGACCAGATGCCCGGGCACCTTGGCGAATTCGAGCGCGCCGGTGGACGACACGATCACCTTCTCGTCGATCTGGACGTTCACGCCGGGAATCCCGGCGACGTCGGAACCGGTGGCGATGACGATCGACTTCGCCTCGATCTCCTGCACCTTGCCGTCTTCGCCCGTCACCGAAACCTTGCCGGCGGACACCACCTTGCCGGTGCCCTGGAAGGCATCGATCTTGTTCTTCTTGAACAGGAAGGCGACGCCGTTGACGTTCGAGGCCACGGTCGCGTCCTTGTGCGCCAGCATCTGCTTCAGATTGAGCTTCGGCTTGCCGACATCGACGCCAAGCGCCTCGAAGGAGTGGCTCGCCTCGGCAAACATCTCGGAGGCATGCAGCAACGCCTTGGACGGGATGCAGCCGATGTTGAGGCAGGTGCCGCCATAGGTGGCGCGCTTCTCGACCACCGCGACCTTCAGGCCCAGTTGAGCGGCCTTCACCGCGAACACATAGCCGCCCGGGCCGGTGCCGATCACAACAACATCGTAAGCCATCTTTGCCGCTCCTGCAGGCGCTCCGCCGCCCGTATCTATGATCTCAGGCCCGCCGGCGCCACGCCGGCGTTCCGCTATTCCTGGCATCCCTTCAATGCAAAAACATCGAAGGGAAGTTTCGCCGGGCCGTCCGGCGCGAAAACCTGCGCGTGCCGCAGCGACGGACCGAGCGCCGGGAACAGCAGATTCGCCGGCGCCGCCTCGCCCTCTTTCGGCAGCAGGCCGACCTTGCCTGCGCCATCGACCGCGTAGACGACGCCTTCCCAGACCGTACAGGCGGCGAGTTCACCGCCGGTAACGTCGCCTTCCGGACAGTTGTGCATCAGCGTACCCCACGGACGCGCGGCATCGTCAGACCACGCGACCATGCCATCGAAGACGCTACCGTCGGCGAGGTGCATGCGAAACCCGTTGGTCACGATGGCGCTCTCGCCGCGAGGCCTGAAATCGATCCCGGCCCCGCCCTGCTCATCGGCGTAGACGGCAAGCTCCATCGGGCAGGCCGCCAGTACCGGCGACAGGCCGGCCGCAAGCGCCAGCGAAGCGATGGCGAGGCGCGCGATCATCACTGGGCGCCGAGCGCCTTCTTCACGTCGCCAACGAATGCGAAGGGGCGGAACGAGGCCCACCAGTCCTGCCAGTCCGTCGCCGTCGAACAGGCGGCGAGTTCCGCCTGCCGGTCAGCGACCGGCTGCATCAATGCCTGGGAGCGGGCGGCATTGACGAGCGACGGACCAAGGCCGGCCGGCAGCGGCGCCCCGAGCATTTCCACGCCCGCGCGCATCACCTGCTCGTTCCAGTCGGCATAGACAATCGGAAACAGCGAAGGCAGGACCAGCGCCGAGCAGTGCAGCACCTTCTTCTGCATCGGTACATACTCGTCGAACACGGCGCGCACGGCAGCCGCGCGCGGATCGTCGGCCGGCACGATCTTCAGGCCGATGGGCTTGAGCATCTGCGAGTGATAGGCGGACC
>JBFXFO010000106.1:0-13812 GCA_050178915.1 Rhizobiaceae bacterium
GCGGGGTCGATGTTGCGCGGGCTCTTCGCGAAGAAGATGAAACCGATATGGCTGGCGCCGCCGTCAAGCGCGGCGGCGATGGCCTCGGGCGTCTTCAGCCCGCAGATCTTGATGTCGATAGGCATGGCCGTAGATAGCGCCTCCTTCGGCTTTTGTCATATGGCCGCGCGCCGCTCTCCGATGCATCAGAGATTGCAAAGGAGGCGAAATACAACCATAAAGGGAATTGCTGCCCGAACCGGCGACGCATCCGGAAGCGATGTTTATGGCGATCGAACAATTTGGGACAATGCAGATGCGCTACGCGAGCCGTTTCGCGCATCGCATGCGCGCCGCCCCGCAGATCGCCCTGGCGATCATCCTCCTCGTCGGCGTGCGCCTGCTGCGCTGGCTGCCGTTGCTGGCAGCGGTCTGCATCGTGCTGGCGCTGATCGCGACGATGCTCCGCGACTGACTCCGGTCCGTGACCCGTCAGGGCGCGACCGCGACCTGCGGGCTATCCGAAGGTGATCGCCTGCAGGGCGGCGCCATTCTTCTTCAGCCAGGCCTTGCAGACATCGGTGTCGGGGCAGAGCTTTTCGCACAGGCGCCAGAATTTCGGGCCGTGGTTCATCTCCTTCAGGTGCGCCACTTCGTGCGCCACCAGGTAGTTGATGACCGGGCGCGGCGCCATCATGATGCGCCAGGAGAAGGACAGCGTGCCGTCGGCGGTGCAGGAACCCCAGCGGCTGGACGTGTCGCGGTAGCGGATCGCCTTGGCGCGCTTGCCGATCGTCGTGGTGTGCTTCGTCACCATCGCCTCGATCTCGCGCTTGGCCTCGCGCTTCAGAAAATCAGCCAGCCGCCGCGGCAGGTGCTCGCGCTCCCCATAGACGACGATGCGGGGATTGTCCGGATCGCTCCTGTCCAGCTTCACCGTGCCACGTGTAGCCGGCTCATGAACGATGCGGTACGGCACGCCACGGAACGGCATCTTGATACCGGGCCGCACCTCGGGACGCAGCGGGATCTCCTTCAGGCGCTGCGCGATCCAGTCGTAATTGCGATCGAGAAAACGGTCGATCTCGCGCCGCGCGATGCCCGGTGGAACGGTGACGCGCAGGCCGCGCCCGCCCGTGTCCAGCCGCAGCGTCAGCCGCCGCGCCCGCCCGTTCTCGACGATCCGCAGCGGCAGCGTGCGGCCCGCAACCTCGTGCAGCCGCTCGATCTGGCGCGGCGAGGCAGGCTTCTTCAGGAGAGGGAGGACGAAGGGCATGGAGCGCACGATATTCGATTCGTGAGGGGACGCCAGCGAAATGAACAGAAGGGGAACGTATTCCTGAATGTTCCTGACTTTGGACTCACGTTGTCGCTTTTGGCAATCGCCCAGAGTCGGATACTCCGATCATGCATGTCCTCGTCGACGCAACCATCCTAACTATTGCGCGAATTCTTGCACTGGACATGACGGCCTGAGCTGCCGGTCGACACAGACTCAACCGGCGCAAACGAAAACGGCGCCACGTTTCGCGGCGCCGTCGTCGGGAGTTCATGCTGCACCCGTTCAGTCGTCGAGCAGTCCTGTCGACGGGCCGCGCGGCTTCTCGGCCTCGGGCTGCGTGCCTTCCGACTTGGTGCGGGCACGGTCGGCCATGAAGCGGTCGAATTCCTGCTGGTCCTTCGCCCGGCGAAGCTCGCGGGCATAGGTGTCGAACTCGCTCCGCATCTCTTCCAGCTTGCGGCGCTCCTCGGCGAGGCGCTCGAGCTCCTTCTCGCGCCAGTCGTCGAAGGCCACGTTGCCCGTGCGGCCATAGCCGCGATGCCCGCGGTGACGCCCGCGGCAGGACGCAAAGAAGCCGTCCGTCTTGCTGTTGACGTCGCGCTTGAAGCCGTCAAGCCGGTCGCCCCAGATGATGTAGGCGAGCATGGCCAGACCCAGAGGCCAGAAGACCATGAAGCCGATCACCATCAGCGCGATGGTCGCCGGCGTCCAGGCCGGACGGATCAGTGCATGCGTGTGCATTTTCGTTCCTTCCGTTCAGGCGGCCGGTTGGGGCCGCCTCACCCGAAATGGTAGCGGTCAAAAACCGATTCAAGTGCGGCGAACGTAAAGTTATGTGAAGCGAGGGCCTGCGACAGGACGGCGACAGATCAGATCTGCCGGCCGCCAGGAGACGGCAAGCCAACAGCTTGATTCTACGCGCGCTTTCTTGAGCGATCCAGGGCCAGCACGATGAGCCCCGCAGCGAGACCCCAGAAGGCGGAGCCGACGCCGAACGCCACCAGCCCCGAAGCCGTCACCGCGAAGGTGACCGTCGCCGCCATGCGCTCGCTGTCTTCCTTCAGCGCGATGGAAAGCGCATTGGCGAGCGGCGCCAGCAGCGCCAGCCCGGCCACCAGCACGATCAGCGCCTGCGGCAGCACCGCGAAGATGCCGACCAGCGAGGCGCCGAAGATCGCGAAGATCAGATAGGCGAGCGCATAGAACGGGCCGGTCTTCCAGCGCTGCGCCGGGTCGGGATGCGCGTCCGGCCCGGTGCAGATGGCGGCCGAGATGGCGGCGAGATTGGTGGTGAGTGCGCCGAACGGAGCAGAAATGAGGGAGAACAGGCCGGTGACCGAGATGATCGGGCCCGGATCCGGCTCGTAGCCGGCGGCGCGCAGCACGGCGAGGCCCGACAGATTCTGCGACGCCATGGTCACCAGATAGAGCGGAATGGCGAGGCCGATCACGTTGGCGAGCGAGAAGTTGGGTTCGATCAGCGTCAGCGTCGAGAGTTCCGGCGTCGGCAGCGGGCCGACCCTGCCGCTGAAATAGGCGGCGAGCCCGCCGCCCACCAGCACCGCCAGCACTGAAAGCGCCGGGTTGAACAGGCGGATCACGAAGAATGCCGCGATCAGCGGCAGGATCAGCCAGGGATCGACCGGTACGGTCTTCACCGCATTGATGGCGAAGGTGACGACGATGCCGGCCAGCATACCCGACGCGACCGAGGCCGGGATGCGCGAGATCAGCCGCGTCAGCGGCCGGAACAGGCCGGTGAGGACGAGCATCACGGCGGTCACGATGAACGCCCCGACGCCATCGGCGATCGAGAAGCCCGAGGACGCCGCGACCAGCGCCGCGCCCGGCGTCGACCATGCGGTGATGACCGGCATCCTGGTTCGCCACGACAGCCAGAGACTTTCCGCCGCCATGGCAAGGCAGATCGCGGTGACCCAGCTCGCCGTCTGCAGCTGCGTCGCGCCGAGCGCGTTGGCTGCGGCGATGATCAGCGCGAGCGTGCCGCCGAAGCCGACAAAGGCGGCGACGAAGGCCGAGATCGGGATCGACGCCCTCACGCGCCGACCTGCGCGACCATGCGCTCGACGATGCCGCGCAGCTGGTCCAGGTCCTGCGGCCGCGACAGCCGATGGTCGCCGTCGGCCACCATGGAGAAGGTCACGTCGTCGGAAGGCAGGTGCGAGACCAGCTTCAGTGCGTGACGGTGCGGCACATCAGGGTCGCGCAGCCCATGCATGATGTGGATCGGGCAATGGGTGTCGATCGGGCCGGTCATGACACGGCTGGCGTGGCCGTCCTCGATCAGGGCGCGGGTGTAGACGGTCGGGTGCGGCGAGTAATCCGAGGCTTCCTCGAAATAGCCCTGCGTTTCCAGCGCCTTCCTCTGTTTCGCGCCGAGCTGCGGCTCGAGCAGCTCGCTGGTGAAGTCGGGCGCCGGCGCGATCAGCACCAGCCCGGCGACGCGCTCTTCGCCAGCGGCGCGCAGCGCGGCGATCATGCGCAGCGCGATCCACGCGCCCATCGACGAGGCGACGAGCACCTGCGGCCCTTGCGAAAAGGCCCGGAACACGGCGAGGCTCTCCTGCATCCAGCGCGAGATCGTGCCGTCGCGGAACGCTCCGCCCGACTGCCCGTGGCCCGAATAGTCATGGCGCAGGAAGGCATGGCCGCTGTCCGCCGCCCACTGGTCGAGCATCGCGGCTTTCGTGCCGGTCATTTCTGAATTGAAGCCGCCCAGCCAGACGATTCCGGGCGCGCTGCCGGCTCGGCGGCGCACCGCGATCCTGTTCCCATCCACATCGATCGTGAGCGCTTCGTCTTCCGTCATCGGCACGTCCTTCAAGGGCACGGTCTTCTGCCACGCCGGACGTTGCCTTTCCAGCGTCAGAGCGGGCTGCAAATCCGCCCTTGCCGCCCGCGGCCCTTGCCACCGGCCGCGTTTCCAGCCAAATGCTCCGCACAAACCGGGATCGACCGCTTGACCGAGCCAGCCGAAAAGCCCGCCACCCGCCTGTGGACGCCGGAAGGTTTCCGCGAGGAGGAATGGCAGCATGCCGAGACCGCCGATGCGCTGGCCGCCAACGGCCGTTTCATCCTGCCGCTCGCGATCGTCGCGGCGATGGACGACGAGACGCGCAAGCTGGCGAAGGAACGCCTCGGCGTGCTGCTGATGCCGGGCGATCCGTTGGACCGCATCGTCCCCTTCCTCGACCAGCTGAGCCTCGTGGCGCTCGCCTTCCCGACCTTCAATGACGGCCGCAGCTTCTCCAAGGCCGAGCTTCTGCGCAGCCGCCATCATTTCGAAGGCAAGGTGCGCGCCACCGGTCAGGTGCTGGTCGACCAGCTGCCGCACATGCTGCGCCTCGGCTTCGACGAGTTCGAGGTCTCGCATCCGGTGCTCATCGAACGGCTGGAGAAGGGCATTGCGGGCGGCATCCCGCAGCAATATCAGCCGACATCGACCTCCGGTCCGGCCGACCAGAAGTATTCCTGGCGGCGCCAGCGCTGACTGCGCCGGCGCGAGCCGACTGTCCGGAAATCTCTGAGATCAGGCGGTCAGACCGGGCTGGAAAGCGACCTTACTGCACCGCGCCGACGAGGCTGGTGCCGCCTTCGCGGATCGAGACCCAGCGCCCGGAGTGTTCGCTCGACTGGCGCTTGAGGAAGCGGTAGCCGGTGTCGTTCCAGTCCTTGACTTTGTCGGTAAGGTTGTCGAGCACGAGATCGCCGCCATCGGTCCGCACCGTCAGCACCGCGTGGCCTTCGCCGTCGGGCTTGCGCACGACGGTAATCAGCAGATTGGCGTAGGAGAGGCCGCGCTGGTTCAGCGCGCGGCGCTTCTCGAGCACGTAGTCCTCGCAGTCGCCGGCGCCGTCCGGATAGGCCCAGACCTCATCCTTGCCGTAGAGGTCGAGATCGTTCATCGGCTTGATGGCGTGATTGACCGAGGCATTGACCGACTTCAGCGTATCGAGCAGGGCCTGCGTCAGCTGTTGCGGGCGCACGCCCTTGCTGCGGACTGAGCATTCGGCCGGATTCGCCTTGCAGAACTCATAGTGCCCGATCGGCTGCGACGTCAGCCCGCCGGTGACCATGGAGCCGGCGACGGCGACGCCGGCACCAGCCAGCATCACCGCAAAAACGCCCAACGCGCACAGCCCGGCTGCACGACTGGTTACGGAGGAATACATGCCCCCAGGCCCCGCCACCCATTATGTCTCTTCTTAACAAAACGTTAAGGGTGATTTGCGGGCGCTGTCAATTCGCGGGGCGGCTTCGATGACGCAATGGTTACCGCCAGGCGGTGCCTCGCGGCGATCCTGCAACAGGTCGAAGACGCGAGCCAATCTGGGCCCGGCTCAGGCCTTGGCGGACTTCACCACCTTCAGCTTGACCGGCTGGCGGCTGGCGGCGCCGCGATTGCTTGCCATGAAATCGACGATCCGCGGCACGATGTCGGCGCGGAAGCGCGAGCCGTTGAAGACGCCGTAGTGGCCGACCGCCGGCTGCAGCCAGTGCGCCTTCTTCTCCGCCGGAATGTTCACGCAGAGGTCGTGCGCGGCCTGCGTCTGACCGACGCCGGAAATGTCGTCACGCTCGCCTTCGACGGTGAACAGCGCCGTGTTGCGGATGGCGGCCGGGTCGACGCGTTCGCCGCGATGCATGAAATTGCCGTCCGGCAGATCGTGGCGGACGAACACCTTCTCCACCGTCTGCAGGTAGAACTCGGCCGTCAGGTCCATGACGGCGAGATACTCATCGTAGAACTCGCGGTGCTTCTCCGCCCCGTCCCCGTCATTCTTCACCAGCTGCATGAAGAAGTCCTTGTGGGCGATGATGTGCCGGTCGAGGTTCATGCTCATGAAGCCCGACAGCTGCAGGAAGCCGGGATAGACATCGCGCATGAAGCCGGGGTTCGGCCATGGCACCTGCATGATGACGTTGTCGCGGAACCACTTGATCCCTTTCTCCTCGGCGAGGAGATTGACGGCGGTCGGGTTGCGGCGGGTGTCGATCGGCCCGCCCATCAGCGTCATGCTGGCCGGCGCGAAGCGGTCGCCGCGCGCCTCCATCAGCGCCACCGCCGCGAGCACCGGCACGGAGGGCTGGCACACCGCCATCACATGCGTGTCGGGCCCCAGATGGTGCAGCATCTCGATGACGTAGTCGATGTAGTCGTCGAGGTCGAAGGCGCCCTCCGACAGCGGCACCATGCGGGCGTCGATCCAGTCGGTGATATGGACGTCGGCATGCGGCAGCATGGCGTCGACCGTGCCGCGCAGCAGCGTGGCGTAGTGGCCCGACATCGGCGCCACGATCAGCAGCTTGGGCTGCCGCGCCGCCGCTGGCTGCTTGTCGAAATGGATGAGGTTGCAGAAGGGCTTCTGCCAGGCGATCCGCTCGACCACGTCGAAGCTCTTGAAGTCGACCTTGGTGCTCGCGATGCCGAAAGCCGGCTTGCCGTAGCGGCGCGTGGTGCGTTCGAACAGCTCCGCCGACGCGGCCACCGAGCGGCCGAACGGCGTCGCGGTGAGCGGGTTCAGCGGATTGGAGTAGAGCAGCCGCATCGAGTCGGCGAAGGCGCGCAGGGGCTGCAGCGCCGCATGGTTCATTTCGTAGAACTGGTAGAACATCGCCTGGCCGGGTTCCCGCGACTGCGCTGCGTCATGCTGCAACGCAGTAAAGCTAGCAGTGTTCCGCTGCAGTGCAACCATATCGCAGCGTCATCAGGACGAGGCTGCGCCCAACCCGTTGATATTTCGTTGGTCCAGCCGGCGGTCGCAGCACAGCCGGCTCAGTGTGCGGCGCGGAAAGCCGCTGGAATCCGGCCGTCGGGGCTGCCGCAGGGTGTCAGACGCCCTCGACGATGACCAGTTCGGCCTCGGCGCAGGACTGCCGGATCTTGGCCGCCTTCTGGTACTGTTCGGAATTGTAGCAGGCGCGCGCCTGGTCGGCGGTCTCGAACTCGATCACCACGTTGCGTCCGCGCACGGGACCTTCCATGCCGGTGTAGGGCCCGCCGCGCGCCAGGAACTTCGCGCCGAACTGCTCGAACGCCACCTTGGCGGTCGCGACGTAGTCCTTGTAGCGCTCCGGGTCCTTCACATCGACCCGCGCGATCCAGTAGCCCTTCGGCATGTGCTCCTCCTCCTCGGTGGCCGTCAGGCGGCCCGGCTTTCCATATCGGCGATGATCGCGCGCACCGCGCCCGCGCGGTCGGCTGCCCCGACGATCGGCCGCGCCACCACGATGTGGCTGGCGCCTGCGGCGATCGCCGCAGCCGGCGTCATCACGCGTTTCTGGTCGCCGGCCTCGGCGCCAGCCGGGCGGATGCCGGGCGTCACCACTGCCATGTCGGGTCCAACGATGGCGCGCACCGCGGCGGCCTCAGCCGCCGAGCAGACGACGCCACCCATGCCGGCCTCGCGCGCCTGCTGCGCGCGCCGCGTCACCAGCGTGTGCGGGTCGCTGGCATAGCCCGCGTCGCGCAGATCGGCTGCGTCCATCGAGGTCAGCACGGTCACGCCGAGCAGGGTGAGCCCGCTGCCCCGCGCGGCATCAACCGCCGCCCGCATCGCCTTCGGATAGGCATGCAGGGTCAGCATGGTCATGCCCATCCTGGCGATGTTCTCGACGCCCTTCGCGACCGTGTTGTCGATGTCGAGCAGCTTCATGTCGAGGAAGACCTGCTTGCCCTCGGCCGCCAGTTCGCGCGCGAAATCGAGCCCGCCGGCGAACACCAACTGGTAGCCGATCTTGTAGAAGGAGACGGCGTCGCCCAGTTCGCGCACCGCCCTTTCGGCATCCGCGACGGTTGGCAGGTCCAGTCCGACGATCAGCCTGCTGTTCATGCGCCCTCCACCGGTGTCTGCTGCCTGACGCGGTCGACCAGCGCCGCGGCCAGCCGCGTCATCTGGTTGCGCAGGCTCTCTTCCTTGAACTGGCCATCGGCGTCGAACCCCTGCTCGGCGTGCGGCACGCAGCATTGCGGCGTGACGATCTCGACGCGGCACTTCATCAGCACCTGGCGCAGGTGCACGATGGCATCGCGCCCGGCGAAATTGCCGTTCGACGAGGAGCAGATGCCGACGATCTTGTGTTCGTAGGGATGCAGCGGCCGGCCGCCGTCGCGCTTCACGCGGCTCAGCCAGTCGAGCGTGTTCTTCAGCAGCGGCGGCAGCGAGCTGTTGTATTCGGGCGTCGAGATGACCATGCCGTGATGCGCGGCGAACTGGCGCGCGAGCTTGATCGCATTCTCGGGAATGCCCTTTTCCTTCTCCAGATCCTCGTCCATCAGCGGCAGCGGGTAGTCGGCGAGCGAGATGCGCGTCACCTCGGCGCCATGCAGCGCCAGCTCCTTCTGCGCCGCGTCGGCGACCTTGCCGCTCAGCGCGCCGGACCGGATCGAACCGGCAAAGACGAGTATCCTCGGAACCATAAGCCTTCTCCGTCAAACGGCGCATAGCGCCAATCAGGCGTCGAAGATAGCCCGGGCCGGAGAGTGATCCTCACCTCAGGCGCGCCGCCGCGCCGCCCATCGGAGGCAAATTGTGTCGTCGACGCGCGCTTTGGGCGCGCCCGCTCATGGTCGCGTGTAGAGCCAGGTCTTGGCCGGCGGGATGTTGCGCACGATGTGGCGGAAGGTCTCGACCCTGTAGTTGCCGCGTCCCGGCGGCACCGGCGAGAACGGCTGGTAGCTGAACTGCACCACCGGGCGTCCCGCCGGCATGCGGTCGAGCAGGCTCTCGATCAGCGCGATGCGCTGCTCGACCTCGAAATGCAGCAGCGGCAGCGAGGAGACGACGCTGTCGAAGGTCAGGCCTGCATGCTCGCCGAGCGTGCGCGCGAGGTCGAAGGCATCGCCCTGGATGACATGCACGGCGGGGAAGTCGGCGCGCAGGCGGCGTACGAACTCGCCGGAATATTCGACCAGATAGAGCCGTTCGGGGGGCAGGCCGCGCGCCAGGATGGCGCGGGTCATGACGCCGGTGCCCGGCCCGATCTCCAGCACCGGCAGGCCCGACGAGACGTCCACGACCGAGGCCATCTTGCGCGCCATGACGGCGCCGCTGGGCAGGATGGCGCCGGTGATCTGCGGGCTGTCCCTCCAGTTGCGCAGGAATCGCAGCTGCTCATCGAAACGCCGAAGGAATGACTGCCTCAGCGACGCCGCAATCCCTGCCATGCATGGCCCCTGGAAAAAAAAATGGACTTAGCGTCAAGCCCGATGCGAGCGCAAGCCGGTTGCGAGCCGGATCACTGCTGTTTCGCGCTACTGGTTGCCGCCAAGTTGATCGAAGAAGTCCTTCATGCGGGCGAAGAAGCCGGTCGACTGAGGACTGTTGTCCTGCGACGACTGCTTTTCGAACTCCTCCAGCAACTCGCGCTGGCGCTTCGAGAGGTTCTGCGGCGTCTCCACCGACACCTGGATGTAGAGATCGCCGATTGAAGGCTGGCGCAGCACCGGCATGCCCTTGCCCTTGAGGCGGAACTGACGGCCGTTCTGGGTGCCATCCGGCACCTTCACGCGCGTCTGCGTGCCGTCGAGAGACGCCACCTCGAAAGCGCCGCCGAGCGCCGCGGTGGTCATCGAGATCGGCACCTTGCAGTACAGGTCGGCGCCGTCGCGCTGGAATATCTCGTGCGGTTTCACCGACAGGAAGATGTAGAGATCGCCGGAGGGGCCGCCGCGCTGGCCGGCCTCGCCCTCATTGGCAAGGCGGATGCGCGTGCCGTCCTCGATCCCTGCCGGGATGTTGACGGACAGCGAGCGCTCCTCGGTGACCCGGCCGTGGCCGGCGCATTTGGTGCAGGGATCCTTGATCGTCTGGCCGCGGCCCTGACAGGTCGGGCAGGTGCGTTCGATCGAGAAGAAGCCCTGCGTCGAGCGCACCTTGCCGTGGCCGCCGCAGGTGGCGCAGGTGACCGGCTGCGTGCCCGGTTTCGCGCCGGAGCCCGAGCATTCCGAGCAGGCGATCGACGCCGGCACGCGGATCTGCGCGGTCTTGCCGGCATAGGCCTCCTCGAGGCTGATCTCCATGTTGTAGCGCAGGTCGGCGCCGCGCTCGCGGCCATTGGCCGAGCGGCGCTGCCGCCCCATCATGTCGCCGAAGATATCCTCGAAGATGTCGGAGAAGCCGCCACCGCCAAAGCCGCCCTGACCGAACCCGGCGCCGCCGCCCTGCTCGAAGGCGGCATGGCCGAAGCGGTCGTAGGCGGCGCGCTTCTGCGGGTCCTTCAGGACCTCATAGGCCTCGTTGATTTCCTTGAAGCGATGTTCGCAGGATTTGTCGCCGGGATTGCGGTCGGGGTGGAACTGCATGGCAAGCTTGCGGAAAGCGCCTTTCAGTTCCTTCTCGTCGGCGCCCTTCTGGATACCGAGCGTCTCGTAGAAATCTGCTTTCATCGGGTTTCCATCGCAGCCCTTGGCGCGTCGTCACATCCCGGCTGTCCCCGGCCGGCCGACCAATTTTGGCTTGGATTTAGTGAAGCGCGCGGCCGGATGCCATAGGGGGCACGGCATTGCCGGCTGTTTTTCAAAAAGAAAAGCCCGGCCGAAGCCGGGCTTTGGTCCGTTGTTATCCAAGTGGCGATCAGGCCGACTTTTTCTTGCCGTCCTCGTCGATCTCCTCGAAATCGGCGTCGACGACATCCGAATCCTTCGCCATGTCGGCCTTCGCGTCGGCTTCGGCGGCGCCGGCCTGGCTGGCCTCGTACATCGCCTGCCCAAGCTTCATCGAGGCTTCGGCCAGCGTCTGCACCTTGGCATTGATGTCGTCGGCGTCGTCGCCCTCGAGCGAGGCCTTCACGCCGGCGATGGCGTCCTCGATGGCCTTGCGGTCATCTTCGGAGACCTTGTCGCCATACTCCTTCAGCGACTTCTCGGACGAGTGCACCATGGCCTCGGCCTGGTTCTTCGCCTCGACCTGCGCACGCCGCTTCTTGTCGCTGTCGGCGTTGGCCTCCGCTTCCTTCACCATCTTGTCGATGTCGGCGTCGGAAAGGCCGCCCGAGGCCTGGATGCGGATCTGGTGCTCCTTGCCGGTGCCCTTGTCCTTCGCCGTGACGTTGACGATGCCGTTGGCGTCGATGTCGAACGCGACCTCGATCTGCGGCACGCCGCGCGGCGCCGGCGGGATGCCCACCAGGTCGAACTGGCCAAGCGCCTTGTTGTCGGCGGCCATCTCGCGCTCGCCCTGGAAGACCCGGATGGTCACCGCCGACTGCGAATCCTCGGCAGTCGAGAAGACCTGGCTCTTCTTGGTCGGGATCGTCGTGTTGCGCTCGATCAGGCGGGTGAACACGCCGCCCAGCGTCTCGATGCCCAGCGACAGCGGGGTCACGTCGAGCAGCAGCACGTCCTTCACGTCGCCCTGCAGCACGCCGGCCTGGATGGCGGCGCCAAGCGCGACCACCTCATCGGGGTTGACGCCCTTGTGCGGCTCCTTGCCGAAGAACTGCTTCACGATCTCCTGCACCTTGGGCATGCGGGTCATGCCGCCCACGAGAACGACTTCGTCGATCTCGCCGGCCTTCATGCCGGCATCCTTCAGCGCTGCGCGGCAGGGTTCGACCGTGCGCTGGACGAGATCGTCCACCAGCTGCTCGAACTTGGCGCGGGTGAGCTTCAGCGTCAGGTGCTTCGGACCGGTCTGGTCGGCCGTGATGAAGGGCAGGTTGATCTCGGTCTGCGTCGTCGACGACAGCTCGATCTTGGCCTTCTCGGCAGCTTCCTTGAGGCGCTGCAGGGCGAGCTTGTCGTTCTTCAGGTCGATGCCCTGGTCCTTCTTGAACTCCGCCGCCAGGTACTCGACCAGGCGCATGTCGAAGTCCTCGCCGCCGAGGAAGGTGTCGCCATTGGTCGACTTCACCTCGAACACGCCGTCGCCGATCTCCAGCACGGAGATGTCGAAGGTGCCGCCGCCAAGGTCGTAGACGGCGATGGTCTTGCCGTCCTTCTTGTCGAGGCCGTAGGCAAGCGCGGCCGCGGTCGGCTCGTTGATGATGCGCAGCACTTCCAGGCCGGCGATGCGCCCGGCATCCTTGGTGGCCTGACGCTGGGCGTCGTTGAAATAGGCGGGAACGGTGATGACCGCCTTCTCGACCTTCTCGCCGAGATAGGCTTCCGCCGTCTCCTTCATCTTCTGCAGGATCATCGCCGAGATCTGCGAAGGCGACTGCTTCTTGCCGCCGGCCTCGACCCACGCGTCGCCATTGTCGCCCTTGACGATCTTGTAGGGGACGAGCTTCTTGTCCTTCTCGGTAACCGGGTCGTCATAACGCCGGCCGATCAGGCGCTTCACTGCGAAGACGGTGTTTTCCGGGTTGGTGACGGCCTGGCGCTTTGCCGGCTGACCGACGAGCCTCTCGCCGTCGCCGCTGAAGGCGACGATCGAAGGCGTGGTGCGCGCGCCTTCAGCATTCTCGATGACCTTTGCGTCCTTGCCGTCCATGACGGCGACGCAGGAATTGGTCGTCCCGAGGTCGATTCCGATGACTTTAGCCATAGTTCTTCTCTCCGCCTAGCAGGCTGCCCGGACCCTATGAGGCGTTCCGTGAGGCAGCCCCTTTCTTCAAGGATTTCCGCAGCCTTCCCCGGAAGCCGGAGTGGGAGCGGACGTGCGGCGTATATAAGGAGGGGTGTTTCGCGCTGCAAGCGGCCCGCAGCCGTCAAATGCGTGCGCGAGCAAGCTTTTTGCCGCCGCCGCGGAGCACCGGGCAGGAAGCCGGTCAGGGCCTGGCCTCTACCACCATCTGGTTGCCCGGCCAGCCCATGGTGAAGTCGTGCGTGACGCTGGCACCGAAGCTCTGGTCGAGGCCGGGACCGCGCAACGACAGTTGCAGCGGTCTGTCACCGAGCGTCACCGTGACGCGATAGGTGGCGAAGGGGATGCCGGTGGCAACGAGGCCCTCGCCGCTCGACCGCACGCGCCGCTCCAGCACGCGTCCGCTCTCGACATTCTCCAGCCGCACCACGGCCGCCGCGAGGTCGGTCTGGTCGTCGATCGTGTTGTTCAGCACGAACACGCCGGCATTGCCGTATGGATATTTTTCGGAGAACTCGATGATGCCGGCGGTGAAGTTGCGCACCGTCCGGCTGGTGCTGGCGAAAGTCGCGGCATCGTCGGGCAGGAGGTCGATGTTGAACTGCCGGCCGCCATTCATCATGACCTCATAGGCGTGCGCATAATATTCGCCCGGCGGAACGTGACTGAGGTCGGCCGAATAGCTGCCGTCAGGCGCCGTCTTGGTCTCCACCTTGATGCTCTCGCCATAGCCCATGATGTCGTCCGCCGAGTAGGTGACGTAGACGACCTCGACGTTCACGCCTGCAAGCGGCTGGCCGTTCTCGTCGATGGCGCGACCGCTGACGTCGCCGGCAAGGGCGGAGGCGGTCGCAAGGGTGCAGGCGAGTGCAGCGGCGGCAAGGGCGACGAGGCGATTCATGCGGGCTCCGGGCATGCGAAGCGCCGCCCCTGCCGGCCGAAGACGGTAAAAGTTCGGCAGGGCGGTCATTCGGAAAAGTTCTGGACGCCGTACTTCGTGCG
>JBFXFO010000107.1:0-13786 GCA_050178915.1 Rhizobiaceae bacterium
CTGCACACCCGCAACGGCACCATCCTCGACCAGATCGAGCGGGCCGAGATGACGGCGGTGCAGGCACGCCTCGACCACGGCAAGGCGAATGCATCCGCCCCCGCGGTGGAAGCGACGGCGAAGGTGCCGGTGTCCGTGGCGGAACCAGACTCGGCGCCTGTCGTGCGCGAAGTCGCGAAGGCCAGCGGCGACGGCCTGGCGCTGTGGAACGGCTTCGGCGGTTTCGCCGACGAGGGCCGCGAATACGTCGTCCGCCTCGACGGATTGCGGCAGACGCCGCAGCCATGGATCAACGTCATCGCCAACACCAGGGCCTTCGGCTTCCACACCTCCGCCGAGGGCGCCTCCTTCACCTGGAGCCGCAACAGCCGCGACTTCCAGCTGACGCCGTGGTCGAACGACCCGGTGAGCAATCGCTCCGGCGAGGGCTTCTTCATCCATGATCTGGAGAGCGGCGAGGCGTTCTCGCCCTTTGCCGCGCTGCTGCGCGATCCCGCGCTGGTCTATGAGGCGCGGCATGCGCGCGGCCTGTCGCGCTTCTCGGTCGAGCGGAAGGGCCTGCGGGCCGAGATCGCGCAACTCGTCGATCCCGAGGACCCGGTAAAGCTGGCGCGGCTGACGCTCACGAACAACGGCGGCGCGGCGATGAAGCTGCGCGTCTACGCCTATGCGGAATGGGTGCTGGGCACCAACCGCGCGAAAACCTCGCCGACGATCGTGCCGAGCTTCGACGCAGCGACCGGCACGGTGCTGGCGCGCAACCCGTTCAGCCTCGACTATGGCGAGCGCGTTGCCTTCCTCGCCGCTGACGACGTGCCGCAGTCGATGACCTGCGACCGGCGCGAGTTCATCGGCGCCGGTGGCGGCATCGAGGCGCCGGAGGCAGTCACCGGCGGCAAGGCGCTGAGTGGTGCGGTCGAGGCCGGGCGTGACCCGTGCGCGGCGCTGGCGCGTGACATCGAGATCGCTGCGGGAGCGGAAATCTCGCTCGTCTTCCTGCTCGGCGATGCCGCTTCGCCGGAAGAGGCGACGGCACTGGTGGCAAAACACCGGGCGGTCGATTTCGAGCGCCGCATCGCGGACAACCGCGCCGCCTGGGATGCGTTCTCCGACACACTGCAGGTGAAGACGCCCGACGCGTCTTTCGATGCGCTGGTCAACACCTGGCTGCCTTACCAGAGCCTCGCCTGCCGCATCCGCGCGCGTTCAGCCTTCTATCAGGCGTCCGGCGCGTTCGGCTTCCGCGATCAGTTGCAGGATACGCTGGCGCTGCTGATGCACGATCCGGGCCTGGCGCGCGAGCAGATCATCAAGGCGGCCGGCCGCCAGTTCACGGAAGGCGACGTGCAGCACTGGTGGCTGCCGCGCACCGGCGCCGGCGTGCGAACCACGATCTCCGACGACGTCGTCTGGCTCGGTTATGGCGCGCACCGCTACATCGATGTCACCGGCGACGAGGCCATCCTCGACACGGAGATACCCTTCATCAAGGGCGAGGCGCTGAAGGCCGGCGAGCACGACGCCTTCTACACGCCGGAGGAATCGGACGAGAAGGCGACGCTTTACGAGCATTGCGCCCGCGCGCTCGATCTCGGCGTCGCGCGCACCAGTGCTGGCGGCCTGCCGCTGATCCTCGGCGGCGACTGGAACGACGGTATGAACCGGGTCGGCGCCGCCGGCCGCGGTGAAAGCGTCTGGCTCGGCTGGTTCATGCTGAAGACGCTGAACGACTTCATCCCCATCGCAAAACGCCGCGAGGACGCGGCGCGTGTGCGCAAGTGGACGAAGCACGCCTCGAAGCTGAAGAAGGCGCTGGAAGCCACCGCCTGGGACGGCGAATGGTACCGCCGCGGCTCCTTCGACGACGGCACGCCGCTCGGCTCCCGCTCATCCGACGAGTGCCAGATCGATTCCATTGCGCAGTCCTGGTCGGTGCTCTCGGGCGAAGGCGACCCCTTGCGCGCACGCACCGCGATGGACAGTGCCTGGGCGCGGCTCGTGGATCAGGACAACCAGATCATCAAGCTGTTCGACCCGCCCTTCGAGAACACGCCGCAGGATCCCGGCTACATCAAGAGCTACCCGCCGGGCGTGCGCGAGAATGGCGGGCAGTACACACATGCCGCCATCTGGTTCGTCATCGCGCTGGCCGAGATGGGGCGCAATGCCGACGCCTGGCAGGCCTTTTCGCTGCTCAACCCCGCCAACCATTCGCGCGACACGGCTGCCGCCGAGCGCTACCGCGTTGAGCCGTATGTGGTCGCTGCCGACATCTACGCCGCCGCGGACGGCGCCGGAGCCGCCGGAAAAGGCGGGCGCGGCGGCTGGACCTGGTACACGGGATCGGCCGGCTGGCTGTATCGCGCCGCCACCGAGGCGATCCTCGGCATCCGCCGCCAGAACGGCAAGCTCATCGTCAAGCCATGCCTGCCGCCGGAATGGCAGGGCTTCGAGGCGACGCTGAAACAGGGCAAGGCGACCTACCGCATCGCGGTCTCCCGCGGTGCAACATCGGAGGTCAAGATCGACGGAAAACCGCTCGACGGCGGCATTCCGATCGGCGCGGAAGGCGCGTTCGACGTCACCGTCACGGTGGCGGCGAACTGACAGTGCGACAGAACGACCACGGTCTTTGCCGCAATGCTGACAAATCGGAGATTATATAAAGCGATCAGTGCGTTAACCGATCACGAAAGGTAACGGACAGTCTCTGTTCTTGTAGTCCCGCGGGCAACGCGGAGAGCGGCTGTCATTGTGTTTCCATGGCAAAGGAAGCTAGGTCTTTGATTGCTGCACCGCAAAAAGATATCCGAGGGTAACGAGTTGTCGCTTCTGCACGTCTACTGGCGAGCGCTTGGCTATCTGGCTGCCTACAGGGCGCGCGTCGCGCTTATCTGCGGCGCCAACGTGATGCTGGCCGTCGTCGTGATCGCCGAGCCGATCCTGTTCGGTGAGATCATCGACGCCATCGCCGACCGCCGTGCCTTCATTCCGGTGCTCGGCCTCTGGGCCGGCCTCGGCGTGTTCAGCATCGTTGCCTATGTGCTCGTGGCGCGCGGTGCCGACCGGCTGGCGCATGCCACCCGCGCCAAGGTGCTCGCCGACTCCTTCGAGAAGGTGCTGACGATGCCGCTCTCGTGGCACCAGAAGCGCGGCACCTCCAACTCGCTGCACATGCTGCTGCGCGCGGTGGAGACGCTGTTCAACCTGTGGCTCGAATTCATGCGCCAGCACCTTGCGACGGCGGTGGCGCTGCTCCTCCTCATCCCGACGGCCATCAGCCTCGACGTGCGGATGTCCCTGGTGCTGATGGGCCTTGGCACCGCCTATGTCCTGATCAACCGCCTGGTGATGAAGCGGACGCAGGAAGGCCAGCGGCAGGTCGAGCGCCACTATCACACCGTTTTCGGCCACGTGACCGATTCCGTGAACAACGTCGCGGTCATGCAGGGCTATGGCCGCATCGTCGAGGAGACGCAGCGGCTGCGCCGCTTCGCTCACGATCTCGTCTCGGCGCAGTATCCGGTGCTCGACTGGTGGGCGCTGGCGGCTGCCATGCAGCGCCTTGCGTCCACTGCCTCGATGCTGATCGTGCTGGTCATCGGCGCGCTGCTCGTTTCGCGCGGTGAGCTGCGCATCGGCGAACTGATCGCCTTCACCGGCTTTGCCAATCTGCTGATCGGCCGGCTCGACCAGGTGACCGGCTTCGTCCTCCAGGTCTTCGACGCCCGCGCTCGGCTTGAAGAGTTCTACGAGCTCGAGGATTCGGTGGCCGACCGCGCCGAGCCGCCGGGCCTCACCGAGCTTGGCCGCATCAAGGGCGATGTCGTGTTCGACAATGTCGCCTTCCGCTTTCCCGGCTCCAGCGCCGGCGTCGAGAACATCAGCTTCAGCGTGCCCGCCGGGCAGACGGTCGCCATCGTCGGCGCCACCGGCGCCGGCAAGACGACGCTCGTCAACCTGCTGCAGCGCGTCTACGACCCGCAGGACGGCCGCATTCTGGTGGATGGCTTCGACACGCGCGGCGTGACGCGCAGCTCGCTCCGCAAGCAGATCGCCACGGTGTTCCAGGATGCCGGGCTGCTCAACCGCTCGATCGAGGAGAATATCCGCATCGGCCGCGAGAGCGCCTGCTACGACGACATCCATCAGGCCGCGCGCGCGGCTGCCGCGCACGACTTCATCCTCTCCAAGACCTCAGGCTACGACACGCAGGCGGGCGAGCGCGGCTCGCAGCTCTCCGGCGGCGAACGCCAGCGCATCGCGATCGCGCGTGCGCTGCTCAAGGACGCCCCGATCCTCGTGCTCGACGAGGCGACGAGCGCGCTTGACGTCGAAACCGAGCAGCAGGTGAAGCAAGCGCTGGACCGGCTGCGCGCCGGACGCACGACCTTCGTCATCGCGCACCGCCTGACCACCGTGCGCGATGCCGACATGGTGATCGTCATGGACGAGGGGCGCATCGTGGAGCAGGGCGGCTTCGACGAGCTGTCGCGCCGCAACGGCCGCTTCGCCGCGCTGCTGCGCGCCGGCGGCCTGCTGGTCGAGGAAAACGGCCGCCCGCATCTGCGGCTTGCGAGTTCCAACGAAGCCGCCTGATCGCGGCGCTCGGCAGGGTACGCTGCTCGTTCCTACTCCGCCGCGTCGAGCGCGGCGGTCATCTGTTCCGCCAGCGCGCGCCGATCGACCTTGCCGTTGACGTTCACCGGCAGCGTGTCGGTCACGCGGATGTCTGCCGGTATCATGTATTCCGGCAGCGTCCGCCGCATGCGCTCGCGGATCTCCTGCGGCTGCAGTCCGGTTCCGGCGCAGAAACCCACCAGACCTTCCGCCGAACCATGCACCACCGGCCAGGCGATTGCCGCGACGAGCGTCGTGCGCGCGGCGTCGCGCAGATGCGCCTCGACCTCTTCCAGCTCGATGCGGTTGCCCTTCACCTTCACCTGGTTGTCGACGCGGCCGAGGTGGTGGAAGGTGCCGTCGGCATCCTGCCGTCCGAGATCGCCGGTGAGATACCAGCGCTCGCCGCGGATCGTGCGGAAGCGCTCGGCGGTCTGCTCCGGCGCGTTGAAATAGCCGATGGCGAGCTGCGGCCCGCTCAGCGCGATTTCGCCGGGCTCGCCTGCCTCGACGGGGTTCTGCGCTGCATCGAGGATCGCCACCTGCATCGTCGCGTAGGGCCGGCCGATGGCGACGATGCCGCGCCCCTCCGTCACCGCCGGCGGGTCGGTCAGCGTCTGTCGCATGCAGATGACGGTGCCTTCCGTCGGCCCGTAGATGTTCTCCACGGTGCCGTTGGGAGCGGCGGCAGCCCATGCCTGCGCCGTCGTGACCGGCAGCGGTTCGCCGCAGAAGACTGACAGGCGCAGGGACGGAAACACGCCGGGCTTCAGCATTCCCATGCGCTGCATCGTGCCGGCGATGGTCGGCACCGACAGCCAGGCGGTGATGGCCTTGGCGCGGATGAAGCGCGCAGGCGCCATCAGTTCGAGCTGCGACATCAGATGCAGCGAGGCGCCGGCCCGCCACGCCAGGAACATGTTGTGGACCGTGAGGTCGAACGTCACGTCGCAGCATTCGCCGATGCGGTCGTCGGCGGTGAAGCGGGTCCAGCCCTCGGTCTGGTCGAGATAGTGCGCCAGCGACGCGGCGGAGATGACCACGCCTTTCGGCATGCCGGTCGTGCCGGAGGTGAAGATGATGTAGGCGGGATGCTCCGGCCCGACCTTTGCGGGTTCGGCCATCGCCTGTGCGCCGATCTCGGCGAAGCGCACGATCCTCGCGTGTGCGATGCAGTCGACGTCGTCGGCGACCACCACCGGCCCGCCCACCGCCGCGATCAGGGCGTCGGTCAGCAGCGCGGCGCCGTTGCGGTCCGCCACCAGCGCGTCGAGCTGCATCGCCTGCATCAAGGCCAGCAACCGCTCGTGCGGCCATTTCAGATTGAGCGGCACGTAGGTCGAGCCGGCCCAGGCGGCGCCGAGGATGCCGGCATAGGCCTCGACACTGCGGGTGGCGAGAATGCCGACGCGGCCGCTGCCGCGGCCTGCCGCGAAGCGGGCGCCGAGGCGCGATGCCATGTCCGCCAGCGCGCCGTAGCTGCACTCAGTGTTGCCGGCCTTGATGGCGAGGCCTGCCGGATTTCGTTTCGCGGCGGCGGCGAAGTCGAGCGCGATGTTGAAGTTCCCGGCCATGGTCGATCTCCCTTCGCGCGCCGCTGACGCCCGGTTAACCAATCGTTGTGAGGATGGCGGCAGGATCGCGCCGGAATCCCGGCCGCGTCCCCACCATCACGACACCAAGCGGAGCCACTCCATGACCCCGATCTCGGTACAGCCCCTGCGCGATCTGCTCGCCGACAAGCTCGCGCAGCGTGGCGACACGCGCCCGCTTGGCGACGACGATTCGCTTTTCCTCTCCGGCCGGCTGGATTCGCTCGCCGCCACCGAGGCGATGCTGCTGCTCGAGAGTGCCTACGCGGTCGATCTCGCCGACGCCGATTTCGACGTCACGCGCATGGACACGATCAACGAGCTGAAGGCTTTTCTCGCCAGCCGCGGGCACGCCTAGACCCCGAACAGGTGCAGCAGGAAGTCGGTGCGTTCGCCAAGCCCGATCGCGCCGATCTCGTCGGCGAAGATCTGCGCCAGCGCGAAGAACAGGAGAACGTTGACGCGCGGCAGCACGTGATAGCGCAGCGCCCCGTCTTCCGGCTTCGGCCGCGCTGCGCGCAGCTGTGACACGATCAGCGCCGTCGCCAGCGCCAGCGCATAGACCGCGTAGGACTGGAATGTCGCCAGCGCGGCGAGCGGGCCGACGGTGGCGAACAGATGCGCCTGCGCGATCATCGAGAACAGCAGATTGCCGACGCAGGCGGCGCAGAAGGTGGCGAAGGCGATGCGCAGCTTAGGGCTCTTCTTGAACCAGCGCACGAAGGCCGGGTAGAAGAAGAAGTCGACCAGCACTTCCTTGAAATAATAGACGTAGCGGTTCCAGAACTCGGCGACGGTGCGGGCCGAGAGCGGCCGCGCCATGTGCCGCGGGATGCCGTAGCCGCACATGCGCACGATCGCTACCAGCGTGTGCGCGAGGGCGCCGAAGCCGAGAATGTTGAGCACGAAGTTCTTCGCCACCACCGTCCATGACAGGCCGGGGTGCAGCGCTTCGCCGGCGGCGATTGCGCCGATCGCGCCGTCGAGCGTCGGCAGCGCCGCGACGTCGTAGAACAGCGCGCTGCACAGCCGGTGCGCCAGCGCCAGCAGCAGCGCCCAGATGCCGAGCTTGAGCGCGCGAAGCTGCAGCGCGGCGAGCTGGTCGGCGTCGGCAGCCTCGAACTTCTTCAGGAAGGCCGGGCTCTTGAACGGGACCGAGGGGCCCGCCCAGAAGGGACGCAGGAAGCCCAGTCGCTGGACCGTCGGCGTCGCATCGCGCGTGCGGTTGTCGGCGAAGGCATAGGCGAGGAAGAAGAAGGATGCGGCGAGGATCGTCACCTGCATCCACAGGATCGAGTGCGCCCATGTCCCCGGGGTCAGCGCCAGGCCGCCGAGGATCAGGACGGCGAGCGCGATCATCTGGCAGAGCAGGGGCCGGCGTCCGAGCAGCGATGTCGGCCGGCGCCGCTGCAGCAGCATCATGCCGTATGCGAGCAGCAGAAACAGAAGCACCATCGGCACCTGGAACGCCAGCGTCGCGAACTGGCCGCTCTCGACGCCGAGGAGGCTCATCTGTTCGGCAAAGTCGGCCTGCTGCTGGGTGCGGAACGGCCGCAGGCAGATGTAAGCCAGACCGCCCCACGCCATGACGGCCAGCCTGTGGGCGGGCAGCAGCGCGCAGCCCACAAGCACCGCCGCGACCATCACCGTCGCCACGGCGGAAATCTGCGCGCCGGCGAGCAGCGTGGCGACAAAGGCGATGTGGATCAGCGCAATCCCGCGCCAGCTGCGCGCAAAAGCGATCGCCGACGGATTGCGGTCCATCGCAAGCCAGGCGGCACGCACGCGCCACAGCCGGTTCTCCGCCGGGCCGGCGCCCGGTTCGACGATCGCACTCATGTCCCACCCATCGAGCAGATGCGTTCAGGCCTGCGATTGTAGGTATTTGTATGAAGATTCCGGTAACATCACCCTGCCGGAGCCTGGGTTGCAGGCTGGCGGCCAGCCGGCATTTTCTTGGCGACGCTTCGTTGCTATGTGTCGGCTTTGCCTTGTCCGACAAATACCCTCTGCTACGGTAGCGCTGCCATGAACCAGAACGTCCAGCCTGCGCGCACCCTGCGCCTTTCGCCAGACGACAACATCGTCGTCGCCGCCGAGAAGGTCGGCAAGGGAAGCCCGACCTCGGAAGGCATCGTCTCGCTGCAGCCGATCCCCTTCGGCCACAAGATGGCGGCGAGGGCCATCGCGCAGGGCGAGCCGGTGCGCAAGTTCGGCCAGATCATCGGCTTCGCCTCGCAGCCGATCGCTCCAGGCGACTGGGTGCACGAGCACAATGTCGAGATGCACGATTTCTCGCGCGACTACGCCTACGGGCAGGACGCGCGGCCGGAGGCGATCCTGCCTGTCGGGCAGCAGGCGACGTTCGAGGGCTACCGCCGCGCCAATGGCAAGGCCGGGACGCGCAACTATGTCGGCATCCTCACCAGCGTGAACTGCTCCGCCACGGTGGCGCGCTACATCGCCGACGCCGCCAACCGCGCCGGCATCGCCGAGCAGTTCCCCAATGTCGACGGTGTCGTTTCCTTCGTGCATGGCACCGGATGCGGCATGGCCAATGCCGGCGAGGGCTTCGATATCCTGAAGCGGACGCAGTGGGGCTATTCGGCCAATCCGAACCTCGGCGGCGTGCTGCTGATCGGGCTCGGCTGCGAGACCTTCCAGATCGGCAAGCTGAAACAGCTCTACGGCATCGAGGAGAGCGAGACCTTCCGCACCATGACGATCCAGGACTCCGGCGGCACCCGCAAGACGATCGAGCAGGGGCTGGAGCGCGTGAAGGAAATGCTGGCCGTTGCCGACAGGGCGCGGCGGCAGACGCTGCCGGCGTCGGAGCTGATCCTGGCGCTGCAGTGCGGCGGCTCGGACGGCTATTCCGGCATTACCGCCAACCCGGCGCTCGGCGTTGCCGCCGACATCCTCGTGCGTCACGGCGGAACCGCGATCCTGTCGGAAACGCCGGAAATCTATGGCGCGGAGCACCTGCTGACGCGGCGCGCGCGCGACCGCGCCGTCGGCGAAAAGCTGGTCCAGCGCATCAAGTGGTGGGAGGACTACACCGCCCGCAACCATGGCGAGATGAACAACAACCCCTCGCATGGCAACAAGGCCGGCGGCCTCACCACCATTCTGGAGAAGTCGCTCGGCGCCGCCGCCAAGGGCGGATCGACCACGCTCAATGCCGTCTACGAATATGCCGAGCCGGTCACCGAGAAGGGGTTCGTCTTCATGGACACCCCCGGCCTCGACCCGGTTTCGGCGACCGGCCAGGTGGCGGGCGGCGCCAACATCCTGGCCTTCACCACCGGACGCGGCTCCGCCTATGGCAACAAGCCGGTGCCGTCGATCAAGATCTCCACCAACACGCCGATGTACGAGCGCATGAAGGAGGACATGGACCTCAACTGCGGCGACATCCTCGACGGCGTGCCGGTAGCGCAGAAGGGGCAGGAAATCTTCGACGAGATCATCGCCGTCGCGTCGGGCAAGCACACCAAGTCGGAAGAACTCGGCTATGGCGACAACGAGTTCGTGCCCTGGCAGGTCGGCGCGGTGATGTAAGGCGCCGCCGCCGAACACGCTTGCCCAGCCCTGCATTTCTTCGTATGAACGCCGCGATGATGACGTTTTCGAACCATGCCTCGTGGTGGTGGAGCTGCTAGACAGGCGGCCCGAGAACGCGTTTCGCGTGAATGGATCAGGATGGCCGCAGCGGAAAAACCGGGCGGCCATTTGCATTTTGCGCTCTTCCCGGTCCCGCCGGCGGCAGAGGATGGAGACGGGGAATGACCAGCATCGAGACCCTCGAAAACGGTGGCGAACGCTTCGTGACCGGCGGCGGCGTGACGATCACGCGAACGCGGCATGACACGCCCTATGCCGGCGCCATTGAGGCCTATGTCGACGGGCTGAACGGCCGGCGCGGCGCGGTGTTCTCGTCCAACTACGAGTTTCCCGGCCGCTACACGCGCTGGGATACGGCCGTCATCGACCCGCCGCTGGCGATTTCGGCGCGCGGCCGCTCGATGCGCATCGAGGCGCTCAACCAGCGCGGTGAGGCGCTGCTGCCCGCTGTGGCGCGCTGCCTTGGGGGGCTGGCGGATGTCAGCCTGGGCGAGCGCAGCGCCACCCTGCTCGCTGTCGAGGTGGCCGAACCGGCCCGCGTCTTCGCTGAGGAGGAGCGCAGCCGCGTCCCGTCCGTGTTCACCGTGCTTCGCGCCATCGTGGCGCTGTTTCGCACCTCGGACGACAGCAATCTCGGCCTCTACGGCGCGTTCGGCTACGATCTCGCCTTCCAGTTCGACCCGGTCGAGCATGTGCTCAAGCGGGCGGAAAGCCAGCGCGACCTGGTGCTCTACCTGCCGGACGAAATCCTCGTGGTCGACCACTATTCGGCCAAGGCCTGGCACGACCGCTACGACTATGCCGGCGATGGTTTCGATACCACCGGGCTGCCGCGCGGCGGCAGAAACGAGCCGTTCCGGCAGGCCGACCGCATCCCGCCGCGCGGCGACCATGAGCCGGGCGAATACGCCCAGCTGGTGGACAAGGCGAAGGAGAGCTTCCGTCGCGGCGACCTTTTCGAGGTGGTGCCGGGGCAGATGTTCTACGAGCGCTGCGAGAGCACGCCGGCCGACATCTCGCGCCGGCTGAAGTCGATCAACCCGTCGCCCTATTCCTTCTTCATCAATCTCGGCGAAGGCGAGTATCTCATCGGCGCCTCGCCGGAGATGTTCGTGCGCGTCAACGGCCGCCGGGTCGAGACCTGCCCGATCTCCGGCACGATCAAGCGCGGCGAGGACGCCATCTCGGACTCCGAGCAGATCCTGAAGCTGCTCAATTCCAAGAAGGACGAGTCCGAGCTGACCATGTGCTCGGACGTTGATCGCAACGACAAGTCGCGCGTCTGCGAGCCGGGTTCGGTGCGCGTCATCGGCCGCCGCCAGATCGAGATGTATTCGCGTCTCATCCACACGGTCGATCACATCGAGGGCCGCCTGCGCGAGGGCATGGATGCGTTCGACGCGTTCCTCAGCCACGCCTGGGCGGTCACCGTCACCGGCGCGCCGAAACTCTGGGCCATGCGCTTCATCGAGCAGCACGAGAAGAGCCCGCGCGCCTGGTATGGCGGGGCCATCGGCATGGTGCATTTCAACGGCGACATGAACACCGGCCTGACGCTGCGCACCATCCGCATCAAGGACGGCATCGCCGAGGTGCGCGCCGGCGCGACGCTGCTCTACGATTCCAATCCGGCCGAGGAAGAGGCGGAGACCGAGCTCAAGGCTTCCGCCATGCTCGCCGCGATCCGCGACGCGCGCGCCGGCAACGCCGCCGGCAGCGACCGCACGACGGCGCGGGTGGGGGAGGGCGTGCGCATCCTGCTTGTCGACCACGAGGATTCGTTCGTCCACACGCTCGGCAACTACTTCCGCCAGACCGGCGCGGACGTTTCGACCGTGCGCACGCCGGTGCCGGAGCAGGTGTTCGACGAGTTCCGGCCCGACCTCGTCGTGCTGTCGCCCGGTCCCGGCACGCCGAAGGATTTCGACTGCGCCGCCACCATCAAGAATGCCCGCAAGCGCGAGCTGCCGATCTTCGGCGTCTGCCTCGGGCTGCAGGCGCTGGCGGAAGCCTATGGCGGCGAGCTGCGCCAGTTGCACATCCCGATGCACGGCAAGCCGTCGCGCATCCGGGTGTCGAAGCCGGGCATCATCTTCTCCGGCCTGCCGAAGGAAGTGACCGTCGGGCGCTATCACTCGATCTTCGCCGACCCGGTGCGGCTGCCGGCCGATTTCGTCGTCACGGCCGAAACCGAGGACGGCATCATCATGGCGTTCGAGCATCGCAAGGAGCCGATAGCCGCAGTGCAATTCCATCCGGAATCCATCATGACGCTCGGGCACAATGCCGGCATGCGCATGATCGAGAACGTCGTGGCGCACCTGCCGCGCAAGGCGAAGGAAAAGGCGGCGTAGCCGGCATACGATGGCAGCGGATAGCAAGCACAGGGTCGCGACGCTCGCGGCATGGTCGATCGTCGTGGCGATCGTCGTGCTGGGGCTGAAGGGCGTTGCGTGGTGGCTCACCGGTTCGGTGGCGCTCTATTCGGATGCGCTGGAATCGACCGTCAACGTCATCGCCGCCGGCGCCGCGCTCTACGCCATCCGCGTCAGCCACAAGCCGGCCGACCGCGAGCATCCGTTCGGGCACCACAAGGCCGAGTATATCTCGGCGGTGCTGGAGGGCGTGCTGATCGTCGTCGCCGCGCTCTTGATCATCGTGCGTGCGTCGGAAAGCCTGGGCAATCCGAAGCCGCTGGAAGCGCCGATGCTCGGCCTCGCCATCAATGCGTCTGCCGCGGTGCTCAATCTCGGCTGGGCGCTGCTGCTGCTGCGCGTCGGCCGCGCCGCGCGCTCGCCGGCGCTCGTCGCCGACGGCAAGCACCTGATGTCGGACGTGTTCACCTCGGTCGGCGTGCTCGCCGGCCTGCTTGGCGCGCTCGCCACCGGCTGGCTCTGGCTCGACCCGGTGCTCGCCATCGGCGTTGCGCTCAACATCCTCTGGCAGGGCTGGAAGCTGGTCGGCCAGTCGGTCAGCGGCCTGATGGACCAGGCCGTCGAGATCGAGGAGACGATGCGCATCCGCGACATCATCTCGCAAAACGCCGAAGGCGCGCTCGAAGTGCACGACCTGAAAACCCGCATCGCCGGGCGCGCGACCTTCATCGAGTTCCACCTCGTCGTGGATGCCGGAATGACGGTCGGGCGTTCGCATGTCATCTGCGACCGGATCGAGGCGGCGCTGCGGGCAGAGATCCGTTCGGTGCGAATCACCATCCACGTCGAACCCGACGACGAGGCGAAGTTACCCAAGGGAACTCAGTCGGTTCCGTTTGCCTGAAGAATCAGGCGCTTGAACTATACTTAAGCTTACTCTCTCGTGGTTTTCCTGTCGTTCTACGATGATTTCTCTATAGGCGGATCGATTCACGTCCTGGTTACCACGCTGGCCAAACTAGTTTTACCTCGATTCCGTCTATGCTATGATTCGTTTGCGGCGGGCCTTTGATTTGTGTCTTAGGACGCCTGGGATCGACGGGGGCAGTTCCACCCCACCCCCCACGCAGCTCCCGTCGATCCCGCTTCCTCTCCGCCGCTGGCGCTCTCCAATCTCAGATCTTCACCAGCGCGGCCGTGGCGTACATGACTGCCACGCCGACGAAGAGGCCGCCGACGACCGGCGCCGAAACCAGACGTCCGCTGCCGCCGCGGGCAAGCAGTGCGACGACCTCGACGATGACCTGCAGGATCGCGCCGGCGCCCACCGCCAGGGCGAGTGCCGACCAGTGAGGAGCGAAGGCGAGGCTGCCCACCCACATGCCGACGACGGCCGGGAAACCGGCGACCAGCACCAGCACCGGGAATGCCCATAGCGGCGGCCGCTGCTTCAGCAGCGGCGCGGCAATGCCGATACCCTCGGTGATGTTGTGCAGGGTGAAGCCCAGCACGAGGAAAGTGCCGAGCCCGGCCGCACCGCCGGCGAAGGCGGCGCCGATGGCCAGACCTTCGCCG
>JBFXFO010000108.1:0-13717 GCA_050178915.1 Rhizobiaceae bacterium
GATCATCACCACGCGGCGCGTGCCGACGCCCGACAGATAGGCGGCGCGCTCGCGGTTGCCGATGCCGTAGACGGAGCGGCCGAAGGTCGTGCGGCCGAGCACGAACACCATCGCGGCGCCGACGAGGATCCAGACGAGGATGGCGTTGGGCACGCCGGGAATGAGGAAGCCGGTGGCCAGCCAGCGGATCGCTTCGGGCGCCGAGTCCTGCGGCGAGAAACCGCCGGTGTAGACGACCATCAGCCCTTGCGCGACGACATTGATGGCGAGCGTCACGATCATCGACGGGATGCGCAGATAGGCGACGCCGATGCCGTTGATCAGACCGAAGACGCCGCCGACGAACAGGCCGAAGGGGATCGCCAGAGCCTCGCCCCACGGGCCGTAGCCGGCGGCGGCGCAGGCCATCATGGCGCCGGCCGTGACCACCCATGGAACCGACAGGTCGATATGGCCGAGCAGGATGACCAGCATCATGCCCGACGCAATGACGCCGAGGAACGACGCCACCTTCAGCTGCTGCAGCAGATAGTCCGGCGACATGAAGTGGGACGAGTAGAGGCTGCCCAGCGCCAGCACCAGGATGATGCAGCCGAAGGCGGTCAGCACCGCCGGGTCGGCGCGGCGCGTCAGGCCCGACAGGAAGCTGCGCGGCTGCTTTTCCGACGTTTCGCTCATTCGAAAAGATCCAGCCGGTTGCGCAACCTGAACAGGCCGAAGGCGCCGATGCTCACCGCCACCGTCAGGATCAACCCCTGCAGCAGCGGTTGCCACAGCGGTTCGATGTCGAAGACGAACAGCATGTCGCCGGTGGTGCGTGCAGCAAACGCGCCGAAGATCGCGCCGATGGCGCTGCCGCGCCCACCATAGAGCGAGACGCCGCCGAGCACGACGGCCGCGATGGACCACAGCGTGTAGCCGCTGCCGCTCGCATAGGCCGCCTCGCCCGTGTAGGTGTAGAAGGTGAGGAACAGGCCGCCGATGCCGGCGAGCAGGCCGGAAAGCGCGTAGGCCATGAACTTGCCGCGCTGCACCGGAACGCCCGACATGAACGCCGCCTGCTCGGACGAGCCGACCGCATAGGCGGCGCGACCGACGACGGAGCGGCGATACGGCACCCACACCACCAGCACGACGATCAGCAGCAGCACGAGGCTCGAGGGGATCAGGCCAAATATCTTGCCTGTCGTCAGATCGGCGATGTCCTCGTTGACCGAGCCACCCGGAAAGGGCCGCAGCAGCAGCGCGATGCCGAAATAGATCGCCCCCGTCGCGATGGTGGCGACGATCGGCTGCAGCCTTCCCCAGATGACGATTGCGCCGTTGATGGCGCCGCAGAGGAAGCCGGCCACCAGCACGCCGACCGCGCCGAGCAGCGCTTCCGCCGGAGAACCGACAACGATCCACGACGCGAGGCAATTGGTCAGGATCAAAACCATGCCGACGGAGAGATCGATGCCGGCGGTGAGCACCACCAGCGTCTGCGCCATCGCCACGAAAGCGAGCAGCACGCCCTTGTTCGCGGCGGTCTGGGCGACGTTTGCCGTCAGCCCGGCCGGATGGTTGGCGGTGAAGATGGCGAACATCACGAGGAACAGCGCCAGCGCAAGCAGGGTGCCGCGCCATTCGGCCAGACGATAGCGCCAGTCGGTCATGCGCGGACTCCCCCGTGACGTCGAACACTACCCCCATCCCTTACCCCTCCCCTCAAGGGGGAAGGGGTAGTCGACGTCTCAGAATCTCCGTTCCCCTTGAGGGGTGGGGGTGACCTCAATGACGGCAACAACACAGACGATGTCATGCCCGCACCTCCGCCCGCGCCTGCTCCCCCGGCGCGATGTTGAGCGCGCTCGAGATCAGCGCATGTTCGGTGATCTCCGCGCCCCGCAATTCGCGCCGCACGCCGCCGTCATACATGACCAGCACGCGGTCGCAGCAGCCGATCAGTTCGTCATAGTCGGTCGAATAGAAGATGATCGCAGCGCCATCGTCGGCGAGCGTGCGCAGGAGCTGGTAGATCTCCTGCTTGGTGCCGACGTCGATGCCGCGCGTGGGGTCGTTGAGCAGGATGATGCGCGGCTTGCGCATCAGCCATTTGGCGATCACCACCTTCTGCTGGTTGCCGCCGGAGAGCGCGCCGACCGGAATGTCGACGCTCGCCGCGCGGATCGCCAGCAGCTTCACCATGTCGGCGATCAGGACGTCCTCGGCGGAGCGGTCGACAATGCCTGCGCGTGCAACCTTGTCGAGCGCGGCGAAGGAGAGGTTCTCGCGCACCGACATCGGCAGCATCAGGCCTTCGGTCTTGCGGTCCTCCGGGATCAGCGCCATGCCGACGCCGGCCTTGCGCGCCTGCGCCGGGCTCTTCAGCGACACCGGCCTGCCGTCGATCAGCACCTGCCCCGACATGCCGCGCAGCACGCCGAAACAGGCGAGCAGCAGCTCTCGCTGGCCTTGCCCGTCGAGGCCGCCAAGACCGATCACCTCGCCCGGCCGCACGCCGAAGCTGATGTCCTGCAGCCGGTCTGTCCAGGACAGGTTGCGGCATTCCAGCACCGGCCGCACGCTGTCGGCAGCCAATGCCGATTTCGGCGGAAAGACGTTGTGGTATTCGCGACCGATCATCAGCTCGACCACCTGCTCGTCGGTCTTCGTGCCGGCCTGATAGCTCGCGACATTGCGGCCATTGCGGAAGACCGTGCACTCGTCGGCCAGCTCGGCGATCTCGTTCATGCGGTGCGAGATGTAGAGCAGCGCCAGCCCTTCCGAGCGCAGCCGCTTCAGCACCGTGAAGACCTTCGCCACGTCGGCGGCGGTCAGCGCCGAAGTCGCCTCGTCGAGGATCAGGATGCGCGGGTTGCGCGCCAGCGCATTGGCGAACTCGACCATCGGCCGGCGCGACTGCGGCACAACCTTCACCCGCGCGCGCGGGTGAATGTCGCCGGCGCCGGCGCGGGCGAGGGCCTCCTCCGCGATGCGCCGCTGGGCTCGACGGTCGATCAGGCCGAAGCGCTTCGGCGGATTGGAAATGCAGATGTTGTCGGCAACCGACAGTTCCGGGATCAGCGACAGCTCCTGGAACATGCAGACGATGCCGGCCTCGTTGGCGGCGGCGGGCGACCCGAAGGAGACCTCGCGGCCGTCCATCGTCATCGTGCCCTCGTCCGGCTTCACCACGCCGGCCATGACCTTGATCAGCGTCGACTTGCCGGCGCCGTTCTCACCGAGGATCGCGTGGATGCGCCGCGGCACGACCGACAGCTCGGCCTTCTCCAGCGCACGCACGCCGCCGTAGCGCTTGGACATGCCTTGCATGCGGAAGAGCGGTTCTGCGGAGGATGAAGCGGACATCGGTGGTCGATCGATTCTGCTGGATCGGGAGGGCGGCGCTGCCTACGGCGGGTTCTCCTGCCGGTCTCGCCTGCCTGCCAGCATCCTCCCCCCGCAGATGCGGGGAGAAGAGCGCTGGTTGCGACGATGGCGCATCCCTCTCCCCGCGATGCGGAGAGAGGCCAAGGGCAAGGGGCGGCGCGACGCCGCCCTTTCGGCCCTACTGGTCCTTCTGGTCCTGCCCCATGATTTCCTGCGCGGTGAAGTTGATGCCGCAGGTCGGGAAGGAATTGCCGACAAAGAAATTGTCGGACTGGTCGGGGAAGAAGTCCGTGCCTTCCTTGAAGTCCGGATCGGAAACGACCGCCAGCGGCAGCTTCACGGACTGCGGCACGACCTGGCCTTCGAGCGCGGCAATCGCCGTCTTGATCGCCACCGCCACCTGCGCCGGGCCGGTACCGGCCGAGGTGCACTTCAGTCCGTCAGCGGCATGTGCCGCGCAGAACTTGCGGAAGCCGTTTTCCGTTTCGCCGCCGAACGGGACGAAGGGATGCTTGGCGTCGATCATCGCCTGCACGACGCCGGTGTCGCCGCCCTGCGCGGTGATGCCGTCGAACTTGGTGTGAACGGCGATGGCGTCGGCGGTCGCCTTCTGCGCCGTCGGATCGTCCCATTTGCCGACGACTTCGACGATGTCCCACTTCTTGCCGCTCGCGTCGAGCGTCTCGTGGATGCCGTTGTGGCGGTCGGTGTCGACCGAGGTGCCGGCGACGCCGCGCACTTCGAGGATCTTGCCGCCGTCGGGGATGTGCTTAACCAGCCAGTCGGCCCACAGCACGCCGAGACCCTTCTGGTCGACGTTCACGTTGATCGCATCCTCGGTGTCGAGGATGTTGTCGAAGGCGACGAGGATCACGCCGGCTTCCTTGGCGCGCTTGATCACCGGGCCGAAGGCGGTCGGGTTCTGCGCATTGACGACGATGGCGTCGTAGCCGGCGTCAATGAAGGTGTTGATGGCGGCGATCTGTGCCGGCACGTCCTCGCCGGTGGAGACGACCTTGAACTCCTTCAGCGTGGCCGCCACGTCGGCCTGCGCCGCGTAGGCCTTCGCCGTCTGCACCATCTGGATGCGCCAGGTGTTGGCGATGTAGCCATTGGCGAGAGCGATGCGGTATGGCCCCTCCTTGGCGGGGAACTTGAAGAACTTGGTTTCCGCCGTCCACGGCGCGAAGCATTCGGGCTCGGCGGCGGGGCCGCTCACCACCTCCGGATCGGCCATAGCCGCCGAACCCATCAGCACCAGCGCGCCGGCCGCGATCAGGCCGCCCGCGATTGATTTCAGCATGTCATTCCTCCCAGCTTGTCGACTTGTTTTCCTGGCATGCCGACGGCTCGTTGCCCGACGACACCGCAAAGCGTCGCCATGCACGGTAACGCTACCATGCCAAGGCATTGAATCGTCGAAGCTTTCCCACCTCCTAGCGCCGGCGCTCGGTCTCTCCCCCCGCGCTCCTGCACTATGGCGGTTACGGTAGCGCTACCATATCACCTTGTAAAGCACGAAGTTAACGCAACGGAAGTCAGGGTAGTCGCGTCGGAAAATGCGCTCAGCGGCGGCGCGTGCTTTCGCGGATCTTCAGCTCGAAGCCGACGTCGATCACCGGCTGTGCCGGCGGCTGTCCGTCGATCGCGGCGCGTACCATGGCGATGGCCTGGCGGCCGATGTCGTAGCGCGGGGTGCGCACGCTCGTCAGCGACGGGAACGCGACCTCCATCATGTCGAGGTCGTTGAAGCCGGCGATGCCGACCTTGCCCGGAACGGAAATGGCCGAGCGGTTGCACTCGAACAGGACGCCCAGCGCAAGGTCGTCATTGTTGCAGAAGACGGCGTCGATGTCGGGGGTGCGCGCCAGCGCGTCGCGGAACAGGTCACGGCCGAGCGAACTGCTCGACGGCGTCGGCGTCGTGGTGATGAGACGCGGATCGTAGAGCCCGGCCTCCTCCACCGCGGCGCGGTAGCCTGCAAGGCGGCGCTGCGAGCGCGGATCCATGCGCGCGCCGATGAAGCCGATGCGGCGGTAGCCGGCCTCGATGAGGTGCTGCGTGACCGCGCGGCCGGCATCGAAATGTGACAGGCCGATCATCATGTCGACCGGGTCAGGCCCGATCTCCATCAGCTGGACCACCGGCCGCCCCGCCTGCTCCAGCATGCGGCGCGACGCCGGTGTCTGGTCGATGCCTGCGATGATCAGCGCGGCGGGGTTCTGGCCGAGGAAGACGCGCAGCAGGCGCTCCTCCTCGAGGCCGGAATAGTGCGTGTTGCCCATGTGGATCTGCAGCGGGGTATCGCTCAGCCCGTCATAGATGCCGCGCACCACCTCGGCGAAGACGTTGTTGGTGAGCGACGGCACCAGCACGGCGAGCATGTCGGCGCGCGCCGACGCGAGCGCCCGGGCGTTGCGGTCGGGCACATAGCCGAGTTGCTCGATCGCGGCCGTGATCTGCGCGCGCAGTTCCTCGGAGACGCGGTCGGGCTCGCGCAGCGCGCGCGACACGGTGATGGCACCAACGCCGGCGCGCTGTGCCACATCCGCGATGGTCGGCTTGCCGCCGCCCCGCCTCACGCGTGTCTTTGCCGAAGCCACAAGCCTAAAAGCAGCGCGCCGTCGCCGACGGTGAGCGTGCGCCCTCTCCTTCACACATGCGCTTCCTACATCGTCGGGAGCGCCCGCGTCGACTCGGCAGATGACTCGTCGCTGGGGATCAGCCGGAGCGGCGGCGCAGCCACGCCGGCAGGCGCAGCTGCGACAGGCCCATGCCAAGCGCGATGGCGACGCCCTGCACAATCCACTGGAAGGACGTGGCGATGCCCATCATCTTCAGCACCTGGCCGAGATAGGTCAGGAACAGCGCCGCGCCGGCCACCGCCACCATCGAGCCGATGCCGCCGCTCATCGCCGTGCCGCCAAGCACCGCCGCGGCGATCGGCGCGAGCAGGTAGACGTCGCCGACATTCAGCGTCGGATTGCGGATGAAGCCGGATATCAGGACGCCGGCGATCCCGTAGAGCAGCCCGGCGACGGCGAAAGCGGCGATCTGGTAAGTCGGCAGGCTGATGCCGGCGACGTGCGCGGCGCGCGGATTGGCGCCGACCGCGAGGAAGCGCCGGCCGCGCGCCGTCTTGCGCAGGATGATCGTCAGCACGATGACGAGAAGCACGGCCGTGTAGATCGATGCATTGATGCCGAGCGGCCGCCAGCTGCCGAAATCCGCCAGCATCTGGGGCACGCGCGCCTCGGCCGGCAGGCCCTCGCGGTACCAGATGTTGACGCCGGTGAGGATGGCGCCGACGGCGAGCGTGACGATCAGCGCGTTGAGCTGCAGCAGGCCGACAAGCACGCCGTTGATGACGCCGATGGCGGTGGCGGCGGCGAGAGCCACGATGATCGCCGGCACCAGGCTGGCGTCGGAGCCGCCCGAAACGCCGAGCAGCAGCGTGCTCGACAGCGTGATGATGGCGGGCACGGAGAGGTCGATGCCGCGTGTCATCAGGACCAGCGTCTGCCCCATCGCGACGATGGCGAGGAAGGCTGCGTTGGGCAGAACGGGCAGCATGTTGGAGAAGACGAGGCTGCGCGGCACCACGATGCCGCCGATCACCACGAGGGCGATCATCGCCAGCCAGATCGCGAGGAAGCGCATCTGCAGAGGCGCGGCGCCGCGCCCCCGCCTCGCGGGCGGGGCCGCCGCATCGATCCGGGCTTCACCGCTCATCAGCACCCCTTCGGCCGGCTGGTTCATATCATAGACCCGTCGCCGCGGCGGGGGAACGGCGCATCGCGTCCATCAGCTTGCGCACCAGCGTCTCGGCCGGCTTGAGGCCGGAGTAGATGAAGACGGCGAACAGCGTCAGCCCGCCGGAGACGATGATGCCGACCGCCGCATTCATGCCGAGCAGCGAGATCACGTTGACCGTCAGCGTGAAGAACAGCGCGCCGAACAGCGTGCCGAGGAAGGAACCGCGGCCGCCGCTCAGCGCGGCACCGCCGATCACGGCCGCAGCGATGCTGGTCAGCGTGTAGGTCGAGCCGATCGTCGGGTGGCCGGCGCCGACCTCCGAGGCGAGGAAGAAGCCGGCCAGCGTCGCCGTCAGCGAGCAGACGATGTAGGCGCGCATGTGGACGAAGTTGACGCGCACGCCGTTGCGCTTGGCCGCCGTCTCGCGAAAGCCGACCGCCTTCAGGCGCAGGCCGCTGCCGGTGCGGTGCAGCCAGAAATCGCCGGCGATTGCGACGGCGATCAGCACCAGGAACGACACCGGCACGGGACCGATGGGCGTCTTCATGAACTGCGTGATGCCTTCGTTGAAGAGGCCGCCCGGCGTCGGCCGCAGCATCAGCGCGATGCCGCCGAGCACGCTCAGCATCGCAATGGTGGTGATCACCGAGTTGACCCCGGCGTAGCGCACCATCCAGCCGTTGAACGTGCCCACGATCAGCCCCGCCAGCAGGCAGCCGATGATGCCGACCGCCAGCATCGACGGGCCGAGCCCGGCGGCGACGTAAAAGGAGGCGAGCACCACCGTCAGGCTCATCATCGAGCCGACGGAGATGTCGAAGCCCCGCACCAGCAGTACGTTGAACTGCGCCATGGCGACCACGGCCAGCGGCGCGGTGGCGAGCAGGATGTAGCGCAGATTGACCGAGGTCAGGAACACGTCGGACTGGATGGCGGCGTAGCCGCCGACGAGCAGCGTCAGAAGCGCAAGGAACACCAGAGGCACCCACCAGGTGCTGGAGCCAGTCGCGAGCGTCTCGAAGACGCGGCCGAGCGCGCTCGGCTGCGTCACGGCTTCGGCGCGCCCATGCGTGTCGCGCGAGGTGAGGAAGGAGGAGACGATGTTTTCCTCCGTCACCTCGTCGCCGGTCAGCTCGCGGATGATGCGCCCGCGCGAGAAGACGAGCACACGATCGCAGATGCCGGCGAGTTCGACCGCATCGGACGAGTTGACGATGACGCCGCCGCCCTCCGCCACCTTCTTGCGGATCGAGCGGTAGATCTCGAAGCGCGCGCCGGCGTCGACGCCCTGCGTCGGTTCGTCGATCAGCACCACGTCGGCGCCGTAGAGGAAGCTGCGCGCCAGCACCGACTTCTGCTGGTTGCCGCCCGACAGGCCGCTGATCGGCTGCTCCAGGCTCGGCGTCACCACCCCATATTCCTCGACCAGCCCGTGCGCCTTCTCGCGCTCGCGCCTGGCCGAGACCAGGCCTTTCGACGAGAGGCGGCGCAGCACCTGCAGCATCATGTTCTCGCGCACGCCGAGTTCCGGGAAAACGGACTCGGAAGCACGGTCGGCGCTGAGGAACAGCAGCCCGCCGTCGAGCGTCGAACGCGGCGCGCCGAGGCGCACCGCCTTGCCGGCGCGGTTCACCGACCCGGAGGCGTCCTGCAGGCCGCCGAGCGCGCGGATCGCGTTGCGCTGGCCGTTGCCCTCGGCGCCGGCGAAGCCGATGATCTCGCCACGCCTCAGCGTGAACGCCACGTCGCGGAAATTATCGCCGGAAAGACCGGAGACGGCGAGCAGCGGCGTGTCGCCGGCTACGCCCTTCTGCGGATACTCGGCCTCGATCGAGCCGCCGACCATGAGCGCGATCAGATCCTTCTCGGACAGTACCTTGGTGATGTCGTGGGTGCCGCGCCCGACGCCGTCGCGCAGGATCGTCACCCTGTCGGCGAGATCGAGGATTTCCGGCAGGCGATGGCTCACATAGACGATGGCGACGCCCTCCGCGGCCAGCCGGCGCACGATCGCCGAAAGCTTGGTGACGCCGTCGAGGTCGAGCGTCGAGGTCGGCTCGTCTAGCAGCAGCACCTTCGGCTTCGAGGTCAGCGCCTTGACGATCTCGAGGAACTGGCGCTCGGCCGGCGTCAGATCGCCAACCAGCGCCGTGGGGGAGAGTGCGAGGTCGTAGGCGGCGAGTTGACCGCGCGCCCACTCGTTCATCGCACCATAGGACAGCGCCGGGTCCGCGGCGCCGAGGAAGAGGTTCTGCGCGACCGTCAGCTCGCGCACGAGGGAATCGTCCTGGTAGACGGTGGCAAGGCCGAGCTCCCGCGCCAGAAGCGGGTCGGCGGAGGTCAGCGGCTTTCCCATGATCTCGACCACGCCTTCGTCCGGCGTGTTGGAGCCGGCAGCGATGCCGAGCAGCGTCGACTTGCCGGAGCCGTTCTCGCCCAGCACGGCGTGGATCTCGCCGGGGCGGCACTCGAGGCTCATGTGGTCGAGCGCCCGCACACCCGGATAGGTCTTGGAGATGCCGCTCAGGCGCAGGGAAAACTCGGCCACCGGCCCGTTCCTTCTGATCAGGCCGAAACATTTCGGCCGGGTCTTCTGACCGAAGCGGCCGGGCGCGTTGTCTGAGCGCGCCCGGCCGCCTGGTTCATGCGAAGCCGCTTACTGCGCGAACATCTTCTTCATCAGGTCCGCCGAGAGCAGCGTCGACACCGAGGCGTCGAGCGGGAGCTCGGGGTTGCAGAGACCCTTCACCACCGGCTTCATCTTGAACGGCACGTTGAGGTTGGCGTCGACCTCCTTGCCGGCCTTCTTCATGAGGGCGGCGGTCAGGGCGAAGCGCGACTGGAAGTTCTGACCCGAAGAGTAGAAGATCTTGAAGTTCGGGTTGTTGGCCTTCTCCCAGTCGCAGAACAGGCCCTGCTCGTCGGTGCGCAGCGCGACGATCACGTCGAGCGGCTTGCCGGCCGACTCGTAGGCGCGCACGGCGCCGCGGAAGCCATCGGCATATTCGTAGATGTAGGCGCCGATGTCATCGCGCTGCGCGAGCAGGCCGGAAACCGCTTCGAAATTGCCTTCCTGCGTCCAGTTCGTGTCGGCCTTGGCGACGATGCTCAGGCCGGCGTGGTTGGCGATTTCCTTGTCGGCGCAGCCCTGCCAGGTGGCGCTGAGCGGATTGCCCGGCGTGCCGCCGAGGGCGACGATGCCAGGCTGCAGCGGCTTGTTTTCGGCGACGGCCTTCACGAAATCGACGCCGAGCTTGCAGACGTCCTCGGCGATCGCCGTGACGAAGTCCTTGCCGGCTTCGCCGCCGACGTTGGTGCCGTTGTGCACGGTGACCAGGATGCCCGCCTCGGTCGCTTCCTTGACGACCGGCAGCAGCGCCTCGCCGGCGTCGGCGAACATGACGATCACGTCGACCTTCTGCGCGATGTAGGCGCGCATGTCGGCAATCGCCTTCGAGGCGTCACCGCGCGCGGAGGTGTAGACGATCTTCTTCACTTCCGGATAGGTCAGCGCCTGGGCGATGTATTCCATCGCGGTGACGCGCCGCCAGACGTTCTCGCCGAAGCCGTCAGCATAAGCAACGGTCAGTTCGCCGTGGCCGGTCTCGCAGACGCCGTCCTTCCAGCACTTCAGCGCCAGTTCCTGCTGCTCGGCCGAGAGCGGCATGGCCGCATGCTCGAAGGATTCGACCAGCACCGGATTGACGCCTTCGGTGGTGCCGAGCGCCTTCATCATCAGGTCTGACGCGCTCTGCGCCGAGGCCTGCCCGGCCAAGGCGACGCCGGCGGACAGCATCACGGCCGCCGACAGCAGTTTCGTTACTCGCTTCATTGACGTTCCTCCCTGGACGGCGTTCGCCGTCGGTTGCAGTCCATTCCCGCCGCGCAACGGGCCACGGCGGGACAGTCTTTCGCATCTTGCCGGTGCGGCCCGGCCGTCGTCGGGCTCGCTCCTCCTCCCTCCAGTCCCGGCCCTCCTCGCCGGTTCCTTCAGATTTCCCCGCCGGCTCCGCCGGAAGCGGAGCGGGCGAGCGCTACTTCTTGATCCACGGGTAGCGCTTGGTGTCCTGGCCGGCGTAGTCCGGGTCGAGGTAGATGAAGCAGCGCTGGATCTTCCAGTCGCGGATCTCGAACACGTCGCACCAGCGGCCCGCCTGCCATTCAGGCAGCCCGGCGCGCCAGGTGCCGTCCTTGTGCTCGCCATGGCTGGTGCCTTCGCAGACGATCACGTCACTGCCGGAAAACACCCAGTTGAAACCGGAATAGTGGTGCACGATCGACTTCAGCGTGCCGCCGACATCGCCGAACATCTGGCCGATCTGCGCCTTGCCATGGGCGAGACCCCATTTCGGGAAATAGACCTGCGCATCCTCGGCGAAGAGGTCGAGGATCGAGCCGCCGGTCGAGGTGACCCCGCCATTGTCGAACGCCTTGAGATACTCGATCGCGACCGACTTGCGCTGCTCGTCGGTCATCGTCTGGGTGCTGAGTGCCATGTGGTTCCTCCGGTGATGATGCGTGTCTTCTGGGCGCTGGATCAGCGCGCCTTCTCTTTGCTGGCGGCGTTGGCTGCGAGGTATGCGAAGGCAAGGATGGGGCCGAGCGTCGCGCCGCCCGCCCAGTAGGCGCGCGCCGAGGCCGAGGCGACACAGTTGCCGACGCCGTAGAGGCCCGCGATGGGCTTGCCGGTATGGTCGAGCACCTGCCCCTTGGTGTTGGCCACCGGGCCGCCCTTGGTGTCCAGATTGCCACCAGTCAGCAGCGCCGCATAGTAGGGGCCCTTGTCGCTGATCGGATACATGGTCGGATTGGGTGCCGTCGGGCTCTCCGCCGCCGGTCCGTTGAACAGCAGTTCGACCTGCCGCTCGCCGCGGCGGAAGTCCTGGTCCTTGCCGGCCTTGGCGAAGCCGTTGAAGCGATCGATCGTCGCCTTCAGCGTCTTCTCGAAATCGGCCGCGATCTCCATGTTGCCGATGCGACTGGCGTATTTCTTCACCCGCGCGCGGATGTTCTTGGTCAGCTCGGCAAGGCTGGCGCCCTTGATGACGTGGGCGTCGTTCTTGCCCGGCTCGACGATGAAGCGGCCATACTCATGGCTGGCCGAGTGCTTCTGGCTGCGCGCGTCCCAGATCGCGACCAGGACCAGGTTGGGGTACTCCGACGTCGTCGGATCCCACTCGAAAAAGGCCTGCGCGCTCTCGTTGTAGGCGAGCTTCTCGTTGGTGACGCGCTTGCCGTGCTTGTTGACGTAGATCATCGAGTCGCCGGACGGCGAGAAGGTACCGATCAGCGTCGGGTCATCGTTGAGCGCCTTTTCGAGCACGATCGGGCACATCCAGGCGTAGTTCATGTTGCGCAGTTCGGCGCCGACCGCCGTGCCGATGTTGACGAAGTCGCCCTCGTTGGTCGGCGCGGCGCAGCCGCCGAAGCCAGGCACGGCGAGGAAGTTCTTGCGCATCGAGACGTCGTGGGTGAAGCCGCCCGAGGCGAAGATCACCGCCTTGCGCGCCTTGATGGCGACGGTCTTGCCCTTGGCGTTGGTCGCCTCGACGCCGATCACCGCGCCGTCCTCGTTGACTACGGTGCGCTGCACGCGATGGCTGGTGTGGATCTTCACGCCGTCTGCCAGCGCCTTGGCGCTCATCGTGCGGATCGCCACCTCGCCGCCGTCCGACATGGTCGGCAGCGCATCCTTCGGCAGCAGCACGCGGCCCTTCGGCGCCTTGTCCTCGGGGATTTCGGCCCAGTAGTCCGGCACGAAGTCGCAATGGCGGTATTCGAGCGCCTTCTTCTTGGCGAGCAGTTCGGTGGCCGGCGAGGCGTTGTCGTAGATCGCGGCGTAGCAGTCATATTCCCACTGCGTCAGGCCGAGCGTCTTGTGGTTGGGGTCGTAGGCCTCCGGCCGCGACAGCCGCGCCATGTATTTCAGGCAGTCTTCCTTCTTGTCGACGATGCCGACAGCCTGCATGTGCTTGTTGTTCGGCACCCAGTACCAGAAGGCCGCCTTCTTCGTGGTTCCGCCAAGCTCCGGCGCCTTTTCGAGCAGGGTGACCTCATTGCCCTTCCAGCGCGCGAACAGCGCCGAGGCGAGGCCGCCGGCGCCGCCGCCGATCACCACGATGTCGGTCTCGACATCGAACGCCGTGCGCTTCACCGGCAATGCGGATTTCCGGGCGATGCTCGCCATGCACTTCCTCCCTGAGCAATTCCTGCAAAGTGCGGAATTGCTGCCTGACCAAAAAAGCGACCGCGCCGTGGCGCGCCTTCCTCGCCTTGCACGCTGCCCGTCGCCCCCTTCCCAGTCTTTCAAATTCCTGTCCGCGTTTTCACGATCCTGCACCAATCGGGAGATGCCGTTCGATGTACGAACAGGCCTCTGTTGAAAAAGGCGGAAGGATGTGCAAGCCTTCGGACGTCTCGGGAGGAGACCTTCACCCGGCAGCCATGGAGGAACTGGCGCCGGTCGTGAAGTTCGCAAAGCGAACAGCGGACAAACGTGCTGTCGCAGGGAGGAATGGGTATGGTCGCCGTCATCGGACGCGCCGTGCCGGTCCGTTTCAACGGGCTGGAGCAATTCCCCATCCGCGCC
>JBFXFO010000109.1:0-13694 GCA_050178915.1 Rhizobiaceae bacterium
CGGCACCGAGGTGTTCGACTTCCTCGTCGCACTGGCGCGGGCGCAGAAGCCGATCGTCTCCGGCGCCGACGGCATCGCCGTTGGCATCGGGACCACGATCCACTTCCACTGCGACCTCACCTTCGCCACGCCGCGCACGGAATTCCGCACGCCCTTTGTCGATCTCGGCATCGTTCCGGAAGCGGGATCGAGCCTGCTCGCTCCCGCGACGCTTGGCCGCCAGCAGGCCTTTGCACTGCTGGCGCTCGGCACCGGCTTTTCGGCCGAGCGAGCCAAGGCCGCCGGACTGATCTACGAGGTGGTGCCGGAGGCCGATCTCGAACGCATCGTCATGTCGGCCGCCGAGGCGATCGCTGCCAAGCCGCCCGAGGCGCTGAAGCTTTCGCGCGACCTGATGCTGGGCGATCGCGACGCGCTGGTCGAGCGCATCCGCGAGGAGGGGGCGCTGTTCCGCGCCCGGCTGAAATCCGACGAGGCCCGCGCCGCCTTCATGGCGTTCATGTCGCGGAAGAAATAGCGGCCCCTTACGGATAGAGCCGCGTCTTCTCCCAACCGTCGTCGGCGCGCGCGAACACCACGCGGTCGTGCAGGCGGAACGGCCGGTCGTGCCAGAACTCGATGGACACGGGCCGGATGCGGAAACCAGACCAGTGTTTCGGCCGCGGGATCTCACCGATCCCGTAGCGCGCGGTGTATTCGGCCACGGCCTTTTCGAGTGCGAAGCGGCTTTCCAGCGGGCGTGACTGCTTCGACGCCCAGGCGCCGATGCGGCTGCCGCGCGGGCGCGTCGCGTAATACGCATCGGCCTCCGCATCGCTCACCACCTCGACCGGTCCGCGCACACGCACCTGGCGGCGCAGCGACTTCCAGTGGAAGCACATCGCCGCCTTCATCGAGCCGAGAATCTCGCGGCCCTTGGCGCTCTCGAAATTGGTGTAGAAGACGAATCCCTGGCTGTCATAGCCCTTCAGCAGCACCATGCGGACATCCGGCAGCCCGTCGGCATCGACGCTCGCCAGCGCAACGGCGTTGGGATCGTTGGGCTCGCTCTTCTCCGCGTCCGCCAGCCAGGCGGCGAACAGCTTGTAGGGCTCCGCTTCCGCCGTGAAGTCATCACTTGTTAACGCTGTCTCGGACATGATGCGCCGTTCGTACGTGAGGGGCCCCGCGGGGAGATTGCCCATTGTCGCGTGAAGCGCAAGCGTTGGGTCGCGTTGCGTCGCCTTCGGTCGGCCGCCGTCTCTTGAAGCTTCTGCCTGTAGCTGTCGCCTGTCTCGTCGCCGCGTCCTGCGCGGCGCGCGGCATCGATATTGACCAGGCTGCGCTCGACACGATGACCACCGCCTCCATCCCGGCTCCACCCGCCGCCGCCACCGACACCTACAAGGTCTCCGACGAGGCGACGATTCGCAACGCGGTCTCGTCCGCCGATGTAGAGGCCGTGCAGGCCACCGGCATTTCCTGGCAGAACAGCGAGAGTGGGGCCCGGGGCGCCATCACGGCGCTCGCCGAATACAAGCGCAAGGGCCGGCTCTGTCGCAGCTTCGACGCCTCGCGTGAAAGCTATGACGGCGTTGCCGTCTATAAGGGCGAGGCCTGCCAGACGGGTGACGGCGCATGGAGCATCATGCGTTTCGACGAAAACTAGTCGTACGGCCAGCGGCGGCTCTGGAATTTCTTCCTAGTCGCGCGCATATATCACTCGACTTTTCATCAGCGGCTACGGCCGGAGATCGAGTGGACAATGCGCGACCCGTATGAGGTGCTGGGCGTCGCCAGGACAGCCCAGGCCAAGGACATCAAGGCAGCCTTCCGCAAACTCGCCAAGAAGCATCATCCCGACCAGAATCAGGATGATCCGAAGGCGAAGGAGCGGTTTGCCGCCCTCAATCAGGCTTACGAGATTCTCGGCGACGAGAAGTCGCGTGGTGCGTTCGACCGCGGCGAGATCGACGCCGAGGGCAAGCCGAAATTCCAGGGCTTCGAAGCCGGCTCCGGCGGGCCGTTCGGCGGTTTTCGGCGCGGCGAGGGCGCCGGCCCCGGCGGCATGCGCTGGGAGTTCCGTGGCGGTGGTCCCGGTGGCGCCGGCATGGGCGGCGCAGGCATGGGTGGCACAGGAATGGGCGGTGGTTCGCCCTTCGGCGGCGACGATCTGTTCAGCGAGATTTTCGGGCAGGCCTTTTCGCAACAGCGCGGTGGTGGTGCTTCCCGGGGCGGTCCGCCGGCCGGGCAGGATCTGAACGTCGCGCTCGACGTCTCCATCGAGGATGTCGCTGCGGCGGAGCGCGTGACGGCTGTCTTTCCCGACGGCCGCAAGCTTGCCGTGAAGCTGCCGGCCTATGTCGAGGACGGACAGGTCATCCGGCTGAAAGGGCAGGGCGATCCGAGCCCGGTGATGGGCGGCAAGCCCGGCGATGCGCTGGTGAAGATCCGTTTCCGCGCCCATCCGCGCTACCGCGTCGAAGGCCGGGACCTGCACACCGACCTCGACGTGCCGTTGGCCGATGCGGTGCTGGGAGCCAGGCTGCCGGTCGACACGCCGACGGGAAGGCTGGCGGTGAATCTGCCGGCATGGTCGAGCTCCGACAAGGTGCTCCGCCTGAAAGGGCGCGGGCTGCCGTTGAAGGCCGGCGGGCACGGCGACCTCTACGCGCATGTCCGCATCATGCTGCCGGAAGGCGGCGATCCGGAACTGGAAAAGCTGCTTGCGAGCCGCCGCGGCTGACGCCCGGCGGCTGTCCACACGCTTTTCTCCGACCTTGAAGGCACGGAATGCCTATGCGATAGGCTCCGGCCAACGAGGATCAGGGAGATCAGTGCAATGGCGGCTGGAAACGGGCTCATGGCCGGCAAGCGCGGCCTCATCCTTGGGGTCGCCAACAACCGGTCGATCGCATGGGGCATTGCGAAGGCCTGTGCCGACCAGGGCGCCGAGATAGCGCTGACCTACCAGGGCGATGCCTTCAAGAAGCGCGTCGAGCCGCTCGCCAGCGAACTCGGCGCCCACATCGCCGGCCATTGCGACGTCACCGACATGGCCAGCCTCGACGCGGTCTTCGACGGCATTGCGCAGAAATGGGGCAAGCTTGACTTCGTCGTGCACGCCGTCGCCTTCTCCGACAAGGACGAGCTGGACGGCCGCTACGTCGAGACCTCGCGCGAGAATTTCCAGAAGACGATGGACATCTCGGTGTTCTCCTTCACCGCCGTGGCCAAGCGCGCCGAGCCGCTGATGACCGATGGCGGTTCGCTGCTCACGCTCACCTATTACGGCGCCGAGAAGGTGATGCCGCACTACAACGTCATGGGCATCGCCAAGGCCGCGCTCGAGGCCTCGGTGCGCTATCTGGCCGTCGACCTCGGCGGCAAGGGCATCCGCGTCAACGCCATCTCGGCCGGCCCGATCAAGACGCTGGCCGCCTCGGGCATCGGCGACTTCCGCTACATCCTGAAATGGAACGAATACAACGCGCCGCTGAAGCGCTCCGTCACCATCGAGGAAGTCGGCGCTTCGGGCCTCTACTTCCTCTCCGACCTGTCGAAGGCGGTCACCGGCGAGGTGCACCACGTCGATTCGGGCTATCATGTCGTCGGAATGAAAGCGGTCGACGCGCCCGACATCGCCGTCGCCGGGAACGACTAGACCGCATCAAAGCAGAACGGCCCGGATCACCGGGCCGTCGTCGTGAACTGTCGCGTGGCGCTTATTTCTTGGCGGTGTGCCAGACGTCGCCGACACCGTCACCGGTCATGTCTCCGGCTTTCGAGTCGCCGACCCACAGATAGAGCGGCATGTTCTTGTAGGCCCACTGCTTGGCGCCGTCCTTGCGCTCGCCGAGCGACCAGTCGCCTTCCGCCTTCGCATCGGCATCGGCAATCAGCGGAGGCCAGTTGGTGGCGCAGTCGTCATAGCAGGCCGAGACGCCGTCCTTGTCATTGTCGAAGATGTAGAGCGTCATGCCCTTCGAATTGACGAGGATGTCGCCCTCTACCTTCCCCATGTCCGCGAAGGCGGCGCCCATGCCGAACATCATCCCCACCGCGGCAATCGCGGCAACAGACTTCGATTTCATCGCTCAGTTCTCCTAGCGGTTGAGCGGGGCACGCCGTCCCTCTCGTGTTCCGCAACGTCATCAACGCACGCCGCAGGGGTTTATTCCAGAGCGCTGCCGATTTTTCTTGCGACGGAGACGGAACCGGGCGAACCAGCGACCGCCATGATCGCTCCCGCCCACCCCGTCATCTATTTCGTCCGCCACGGCCAGACCGACTGGAATGCCGAGGCACGGCTGCAGGGGCAGACGGACATCCCGATCAACGATCGCGGGCGAGGGCAGGCGGACCGCAACGGTCAGCGCCTGCTCGACCTCATCGGCGACGTGTCCGGCTTCGACTTCGTCGCCAGTCCCCTGATACGCACCCGTGAGACGATGGAACGCGCGCGCGCCGCCATGCACCTGCCGCGCGAGGCGTATCGCACCGACCCGCGCCTGATGGAGCTGAACTACGGCGCGTGGGAAGGCTCGACACTGGCCGAGATCGAGGCACGCGAGCCGGACGCGCTGGCCCGCCGCGACCTCGACAAATGGAATTTCCTGCCGCCGGGGCCGGGAGCGGAAAGCTATGAACTGCTGCGCCAGCGCGTGCTGCCGTGGCTCGGTTCGGTCACCGCGCCGACCATCTGCGTCACGCATGGCGGCGTCGTGCGCATCGCCTTCGTCGTCTTCGATGGCATGGCCGAAAACAAGGCGGCGGCCCTGGAGATACCGCAGGACCGCGTGCTGAAGCTGGAAGCGGGGCGTCTCGCCTGGCTCTGATCCGGCCGGCGGGAGAAGGACCGTCGCCTTACTGCGACAGTTCCATGTCGGTGATCAGGTTCTCGCTGCCCACTGTGTCGTAGGCGAGCAGGATCTCCATGCCTTCCTTGAGGCTCTCGACGTCGAACTCGCCGGGGAGCTTGTAGGACTTCCCGTTGTCGAGCGTGATGATGGAATTTTCCTTGTCGATGGCGGTGATCTGGCCTTCGGCCTCGGCGGCGAAGGCGGCCGTTGCGATCAGCAATGCGGCGGCGGCGCCGATCAGGGTACGCATGCTCGTCGTCCTCTCACGTGTCCGCTTCGGCGGTATTTTGTGGATGTATCACAAGAGCAGATAGGCAGCCATTGTGTCAAAACTAAAACGGCGGCCCCGTGCCGGTTTGACCGCATCGGCAAAGGCCAATAGAAGCCCAGCCAGGACGCCGCCGGTCAACAATTTCCATGTCGCACAACACCTTCGGCCATCTGTTTCGGGTGACGACCTGGGGCGAAAGCCACGGGCCCGCGCTTGGCTGCGTGGTTGACGGCTGCCCGCCCGGCATCCGCTTCACACGCGAGGACATCCAGGCAGAACTCGACCGCCGCCGTCCGGGCCAGTCGCGTTTCGTGACGCAGCGGCGCGAGCCTGACGAGGTCAGGATCCTCTCCGGCGTGCTGGAAGAGGACGGCGCGCTGGTGACCACCGGCACCCCGGTCTCGATGCTGATCGAGAATGTCGACCAGCGCTCCAAGGATTATGGCGAGATCGCCCGCCAGTATCGGCCGGGCCATGCCGACTACACCTATGAGGCCAAGTACGGCATCCGCGACCATCGCGGTGGCGGGCGCTCGTCGGCGCGCGAGACGGCGGCGCGCGTCGCTGCCGGTGCCCTGGCGCGCAAGGTCGTGCCCGGCCTGCTCGTGCGCGGCGCGCTTGTCGCCATGGGCGAAAGGCAGATCGACCGTTCCGGCTGGGACTGGGATTTCGTCGGCGACGCCGAGAACCCGTTCTTCACGCCGGACCGTCGTTCGGTATCCATCTTCGCCGACTATCTCGACGGCATCCGCAAGGCCGGTTCGTCGGTCGGTGCGGTGATCGAGATCGTGGCGGAAGGCGTGCCGGTTGGCCTCGGGGCACCGATCTACGGCAAGCTCGACCAGGACATCGCCAGCAATCTGATGTCGATCAACGCCGTGAAAGGCGTAGAGATCGGCAATGGCTTCGAGGCCGCACGCATCACCGGCGAGCAGAACGCCGACGAGATGCGCATGGGCAATGACGGCACCCCGCTTTTCCTCTCCAACAATGCCGGCGGCATCCTTGGCGGCATCTCCACCGGTCAGCCGGTGGTCGCCCGCTTCGCCGTCAAGCCGACCTCGTCGATCCTGACGCCGCGCCGCTCCATCGACCGCGACGGCAAGGAGGTCGACATCCTCACCAAGGGCCGCCACGACCCGTGCGTCGGCATCCGCGCGGTGCCGGTGGGCGAGGCCATGGTTGCCTGCGCCATTGCCGATCATTATCTGCGGCATCGGGCGCAAGTCGGCGGCAGGGAGTAGGCCGTAGGCGCTGGCGTAAACGGTCTGTCGTCAGGCGCCATCTTCCACCTGCTGCGTGATTCCCCTATTGGCTAATGCCCACCGCCTGCTGCCTGAGTAAAACGAGCGTCCCATGCCCTACGATCAGAAGAAAATCGTCGAAGCCCTGCGCGCTTTCGAGCGCGGCGAGATCGTCGTTGTCATGGACGACGACGGGCGTGAGAACGAAGGCGACCTGATCGTCGCGGCGGTGCACTGCACGCCCGAAAAGATGGCCTTTATCGTGCGCCACACGTCCGGCATCGTCTGCGCCCCGATGACGCGCGAGGACGCGCGCCGGTTCAGCCTCGCCCCAATGGTCGCCGACAATGATGCACCGCATTCCACTGCCTTCACCGTCAGCGTCGATTTCAAGCATGGCACCACCACCGGCATCTCCGCCGACGACCGCACGCTCACCGTGCGCAACCTCGCCAACGGCAATGCCGGCGCCTCCGATTTCGTCCGCCCCGGCCACATCTTCCCGCTCATCGCACGCGAGGGCGGCGTGCTCATGCGTTCCGGCCACACCGAAGCCGCCGTCGATCTCTGCAAGCTCGCCGGCCTGCCGCCTGTCGGCGTGATCTGCGAACTGGTCAACGACGACGGCACCGTCATGCGCGGCCCGCAGGTGCAGGGTTTTGCCGAGCGCAACGGCCTGAAGCAGGTTTCCGTGGCGGACCTGATCGCCTACCGCCAGCGGCAGGAAACGCTGGTCGAGCGTGTCGGCTGTTTCGACGTCGAGACACCCGGCGGCGCGGCGAAAGCCTTCACCTACACTCTGCCCTGGGATCCGATGCAGCACCTCGCCGTGGTGTTCGGCGACATCCGCGACGGCGTCGAGGTGCCGGTGCGCCTGCATCCCGAGAACGTCGCCGCCGACGTGTTCGGCAATGGCCAGCGGCTCGATGGCATCATGCGCACGATGGGCGAGGCGCAGCGTGGCGTCATCGTCTACCTGCGCGAGGGCTCTGTCGGCGTCGGCCACCAGCAGCGCCGGCGCGACGGCCATGCCGAGGCGCATGACGAAGCGCGTGAGCGCGAGAACGAATGGCGCGAGATCGGGCTCGGCGCGCAGATCCTGAAGGATCTCGGCATCACCTCGATCGTGCTCATCGCCTCGCGCGAGCGCCACTATGTCGGCCTCGAAGGTTTTGGCATCCACATCGCCCGCACCGAGATCCGCTAGCCGCGCTGGTGCGCCTCTCCGGCGCGCCGCCCGAGCCAGCATCATCTGTTGAAGGCCGGCCTCGAGCATGGTCAAAGCCGGCCCGCGCGCCTATATCGGGTCATGGTCACCCGGCTCTATTCGCACCCGATCTATCTTGAGCACGTGACGCCGCCCGGTCATCCGGAGCGACCGGACCGCCTGCGCGCCATCGCCGACGCGCTGGACGACGATGCCTTCTCCGGTCTCGCCCGTATCGAGGCGCCGCGCGCCGACGCCGAGGTCGCGACGCTGGCCCATCCGCACGCCTATGTCGAGCGCATCGAGCGCATCATCCCCGAAGAGGGCATGGCGCGCATCGACGCCGACACCTCCGTCAGCCCGAAGAGTTTCGAAGCCGCGCTGACGGCCCTCGGCGCCGCGACGGCTGCCGTGGACGACGTCTTCGCCGGACGCGCCCACAATGTCTTCGTGGCCAGCCGCCCGCCCGGCCATCATGCCGAGCGCGACACCGCCATGGGCTTCTGCCTGTTCAACAACGCAGCGATTGCCGCGCGCCATGCGCAGAAGAAGCACGGCATCGACCGCGTCGCCATTGTCGACTGGGACGTGCATCACGGCAACGGCACGCAGGACATCTTCTGGAACGACGCCTCGGTGCTGTACGCCTCGACACATCAGATGCCGCTCTATCCCGGCACCGGCGCCAAGGGCGAAACCGGCCCCGGCAACAACATCGTCAACGCGCCGATGGCGGCGAACGACGGCGGCAGTGTCTTTCGCGAGGCGTTCCTGTCGCGTGTGCTGCCGGCGATCGACCGCTTCCGCCCCGACCTGATCGTCATCTCCGCCGGTTTCGACGCGCACCGCCTCGACCCGCTGGCGCAGATCAACCTGGTCGAGGGCGATTTCGACTGGGCGACCGGCAAGCTGATGGACGCCGCCGACAGGCATTCCAGCGGGCGGCTGGTCAGCCTGCTGGAGGGGGGCTACGACCTCGAAGGTCTGTCGACCTCGGTCGCGGCGCATGTGAAGCGCCTGATGAGGGGATGACAATGGCGGCCGAGGCAAGCACGAACGACGATATTCGCGGCATGAGCTTCGAGCAGGCGCTGGCCGCGCTCGAGCGCATCGTTGACGATCTGGAGAAGGGCGACGTGCCGCTCGACCAGTCGATCCGCATCTATGAGCGCGGCGAGGCGCTGAAGGCGCATTGCGACCGCCTGCTCAAGGCAGCCGAGGACAAGGTGGAGAAGATCCGGCTGGCCCGCGATGGCAAGCCGGTCGGCACCGAGCCGCTCGATGGCTGACGGCCCGCGCACTATCGCACGATCACCTGCTCGAAGCCGCCGAAGATCATGCGCTTGCCGTCGAACGGGGCGTACTTCATCTGGCCTTCCAGCCGCTTGTCCTTCATGACCTTGGCGTTGACCTCGTCGCGGTGCTCGCGCGACCGGTAGAGGATCCACGAGAAGATCACGACCTCGTCGTCCTTCGCCTGCACAGCGCGCGGGAAGGACGTCAGCTCGCCATGTGGCACGTCGTCTCCGATGCATTCGGAATAGGCCAGCGCGCCGTGGTCCATCCAGACCTCCGCGCCGAGCGTTGCCATCTTCTTGTAGTCCTCGATGCGGTCTTTCGGCACGGCCAGCAGGAATCCATCCACGTAGCTCATTGGCTTTGTCCGTTGCGGATGATCTGGGAATGTAGCCGACGCCAATGCGTTCCGCATCACGCTGCGGCATGTTCGGCGCAGCGGTTGACGCGGCCGCGTGAAGTCCACAGATTCGGGGGCGACGGAATGTTGCCCGAGGAGACCGGCATGTGCCGCAACATCAAGCCCTTGTTCAATTTCGACCCGCCCGCAACGCGCGAGGAGATGCATGACGCGGCGCTGCAGTTCGTGCGCAAGGTGAGCGGCACGACGAAACCCTCGAAGCGCAACGAGGCGGCGTTCAATGACGCGGTCAACGGGGTCTACAAGGTCGTTCATCAGCTGATGAATGCGATGGAGACCGACCATCAGCCGAAGAACCGCGAGGACGAGATCGCCAAGGCGAAGGCCCGCTCCGCCGCACGCTTCGGAAAGCCGATAGCGGCCTGAGTTTTCCACTGCGGGCTGATCCGTCCGTTCCTCGCGTCGCGATGGTGTGATCGCGGCGCCCCCAAAAAGCCTTGCACTGGCTCGCGCAACGGAAGAGGGAAGGGCATGAGCTTCTTTCCCGGCAACGACCCGCGCCCCGGCGATGCCTTCGCCTCCGATCAGATCGAACTGATGGTGATCCCCAATTCGCGCGACATCGGCGGCTTCGCCGTGCGCCGCGCGCTGCCCACCGCCAGACGCCGGCTGGTCGGGCCGTTCATCTTCTTCGACCGCATGGGGCCGGCAATCCTGCGCGCCGGGGAGGGTATGGATGTCCGTCCGCACCCGCATATCGGGCTGGCGACAGTCACCTACCTGTTCGACGGCCGCATCCGCCACCGCGATTCGCTCGGAACTGAGATGGTGATCGCTCCCGGCGATGTGAATCTCATGACGGCGGGCCGGGGGATCGTCCATTCGGAGCGTTCTCCGCAGGAATTGCGCGGTGGGCCGCTCTCGATTTCCGGCCTGCAGACATGGCTGGCGCTGCCTGATGGCGGCGAAGAGGTCGCGCCGATGTTCGAGAACACGGCGCGCGCGGCACTGCCCGATTTCGAGGCCGACGGCGCCACCGCAAGGCTTGTCATCGGCGGCCTCGAGGGCCTGAAATCGCCGGTGCGGACCGCCTCCGACACGCTCTACGCCGACATCCGCCTGGCGCCCGGCGGGCGCTTCCGCATACCCGCCGATGCCGAAGAGCGCGCCATCTATGTGCTTGATGGGACAGTGGAAATTGCCGGAGACCGGTTTCCGTCGGACCGCCTGCTGGTGTTCCGTCCCGGCGACGAGATCGTCGTCGGCACCGACACCTCGGCGCATTTCATGCTGTTCGGCGGCGCCTCGCTCAATTCGCCGCGCTACATCTGGTGGAACTTCGTTTCATCGTCGAAGGAGCGCATCGAGCAGGCCAAGCAGGAATGGAAGACCGGCCGCTTCGACATCGTCCCGGGCGACGAGGAGGAATTCGTTCCTCTGCCGGAAAGTTGAGCCCGCGTTGCCGTGGCGCATTTACAACCGCCGGTCGGCGTCCTAATTCCCTCTGGCCTGGCGAACGACCGAACGATTTCGGCCGCTGCTGCCGACGGAGAGAAGCCATGCGCCGTCCCGGTCGGAACGCGCTGTAGCCTCACAGGCCCATTGTGAACGTTGCTCCAAAGACACCGCTGCTCGACAAAGCCCGCACGCCCGCCGAACTGAAGGCAATTCCGGAAAGCGATCTGCCGACGCTGGTGAGCGAGTTGCGCGCCGAGCTGATCGATGCGGTGTCGCTGACCGGTGGCCACCTCGGCGCGGGCCTCGGCGTTGTCGAACTCACGGTCGCGCTGCACTACGTCTTCGACACGCCTGCGGACCGGTTGATCTGGGACGTCGGCCACCAGGCCTATCCCCACAAGATTCTCACCGGCCGTCGCGATCGCATCCGCACGCTGCGGCAGGAGGGCGGTCTTTCCGGCTTCACCCGTCGTCAGGAGAGCGAGTACGATCCTTTCGGCGCGGCGCACTCCTCCACCTCGATCTCCGCCGGCCTCGGCATGGCGGTGGCGCGCGACCTGATGGGCGGGCAGAACAATGTCATCGCCGTGATCGGCGACGGCGCCATGTCGGCCGGCATGGCCTATGAGGCGCTCAACAATGCCGGCTCGCTCGACGCGCGTCTGATCGTCATCCTCAACGACAACGACATGTCGATCGCGCCGCCGACGGGCGCCATGAGCGCCTATCTGGCGCGGCTGGCTTCCGGCCCGACCTATGCCGGCATGCGCGATTTCGGCAAGAAGGTGACGTCGTACCTCGGCAAGCGTGTCGACCGCGCCATCACCCGCGCCGTCGAGCATGCGCGCGGCTACGTTACCGGCGGCACCATGTTCGAGGAGCTCGGCTTCTATCACATCGGGCCGATCGACGGTCACAATGTCGAGCATCTGGTGCCGGTGCTGCGCAACGTGCGCGACAACATCCAGGGTCCGGTGCTCATCCATGTGATGACGCAGAAGGGCAAGGGCTATCCGCCGGCGGAGGCCTCGGCCGACAAGTATCACGGCGTCAACAAGTTCGACGTCATCACCGGCGCGCAGGCCAAGGCTCCTGCCAACGCGCCGAGCTACACCCGCGTCTTCGCCGACAGCCTCATCCAGGAAGCGCGCGAGGATGACCGCATCGTCGCGATCACCGCCGCCATGCCGTCGGGCACCGGCCTCGACCTCTTCGGCGAAGCCTTTCCGACGCGCACCTTCGATGTCGGCATCGCCGAGCAGCACGCCGTCACCTTCGCTGCCGGCCTTGCGACGGAAGGACTGAAGCCTTTCGCCGCGATCTATTCCACCTTCCTGCAGCGCGCCTACGACCAGGTCGTGCATGACGTGGCGCTGCAGAACCTGCCGGTGCGCTTCCCCATCGATCGCGCCGGCTTCGTCGGCGCCGATGGCCCGACGCATTGCGGCGCCTTCGACGTCGGCTACCTCGCCGCGCTGCCGAATTTTGTGGTGATGGCCGCTGCCGACGAGGCGGAGTTGCGCCACATGGTCCGCACCGCCGCCGTCTATGACGAAGGCCCGATCTCCTTCCGCTACCCGCGCGGCAACGGCGTCGGCGTCGAGATGCCCGAGCGCGGCTCGGTGCTCGAGATCGGCAAGGGCAGGGTGATGAAGGAAGGCAGCAAGGTCGCGCTGCTGTCTTTCGGCACGCGCCTCGCCGATTGCCTGACGGCCGCCGAGGAGCTCGACACCTACGGCCTTTCCGCGACCGTCGTCGATGCGCGCTTCGCCAAGCCGCTCGACGAGGAGCTGATCGCCCGGCTTGCCCGTTCGCACGAGGTGCTGGTCACTGTGGAGGAAGGCTCGGTCGGCGGCTTTGGCAGCCATGTGCTGCACTTCCTCGCCCGCCGCGGCCTGCTCGATCACGGGCTGAAGGTGCGGCCGCTGGTGCTGCCGGACGAGTTCACCCAGCACGCCAAGCCGGAGAAGATGTATGCCGACGCCGGCCTCGACAGCGCTGGCATCGTGCGCACCGTCTTCGCAGCCCTAGGCCGCGAATCCCGAACGACAGCCGCCCGCGCTTAACGGATTCACTAACCGCCTGTTTACGCTGCCTTTTGGCTGAATCCTTACCTTGTCCCTTGGCCGTTTCTTAGCGGCGCGCGGCTACAACAGCTCCCGGGACAGGGAGAATAAGAACAATGCACAAGCTGTTGCTGTGCGGCGGCGCCATGGCGCTGTTCGCTGGCTCGGCCATGGCCGAGTCGCGCCACGACCTCAAGCTCGAGCAGGCTGTGAAGGACATCGTCGCCAGCCGGATCGGCGAGATTCGCGGCGGGCTGGCCCTCGGTCAGGATCCGCTTGCCGGCGTCAAGGATCCGACGACGACTGCCTCGGTGTGGCTGCGCATCGGCGAGGTCGCCGTGCCGCGGCCTCTGCCCGACGGCCTCGCCCCGGCGCGCGAGCGCCCACGTTTCGTGCTCGAATAGCAGCCCCGGCAGGCGCCGGCGCGCTTGCCTTGCTCACCGGCTTTCGTCAAGAAGGCCGATGACCTCCAGCCCGGCCATTGCCAGGATCAGGCTCGACGAGCTGCTCGTGCGGCGTGGCGATTTCGCTTCGCGCTCGCGCGCCCGCGACGCCATCGAGCGGCGCACGGTGACAGTCGACGGCGCGCTGGCGCTGAAGCCTGGGCAGGCGACCGCCGAGGATGCCGAGATCGTCGTTGACGACGCAGCCCAGGCCTATGTCTCGCGCGCAGCGCTGAAGCTGATCGCCGGTCTCGATGCCTTCGGCATCGATCCGGCAGGGCTCGATGCGCTCGACATTGGCGCCTCGACCGGCGGCTTCACGCAGGTGCTGCTCGAACGCGGAGCAGCGCATGTCACCGCGATCGATGTCGGCCACGGCCAGCTGCACGAAACGCTGCGCAACGATTCGCGCGTGACCAGCATCGAAGGCCTCAATGCGCGCGATCTGACGGAAGAGCATCTCGGCGTGGCGCCGCAGCTGCTGGTCAGCGATGTCAGCTTCATCTC
>JBFXFO010000110.1:0-13659 GCA_050178915.1 Rhizobiaceae bacterium
CGCTGCCATCACCGTCCCGCCGAAGCCCATCGTCACCGCCGCCTCGGACACCGGGTCGGGCGCGTTGAGCACCTGGCGGCAGGCCGCCGGCAGGCTCTTCATGGTCATCACGTCGCGCGCGCGCGGCTGCGCCGGGCCGGTATCCACCTTCCACGGCTCCTTGGTGAACCACCACGCCAGCGACTTGTCGCAGCCGTCGCCGGGCGGCGTGGCGTCCTGCTCCTTGCAGCCCGACGAACCCGGCTGGCAGCCGATGCGGATATGGAAGTGGTAGTCATGGCCCCAGAACGGGCGCACCTTGCGCAGCCAGGAGCGGTCGCCCTTCACCGTGTCGCAGAGCTTCTTCTTGATGCCGGGATTGACGAGGATGCGCTCGACTTCCGGATAGCTGGCGGCGCGCTTCAGCAGCTTGGTGTGCGCGGGCGTCCACAGCCGGTCGATGACGAGATGCGTCTTCTCGTCCACCATCAGCGTGGCCGACATGTTCTCGCGCTCGCGCGCCGTCAGCGTGCGGTCGGGCATCGGCGTCAGCCAGATGTCGGCGTCGAGGCCGATCTGGTGCGAGGCGTGGCCCGACAGCATCGGGCCGCCGCGCGGCTGCGAGATGTCGCCCAGAAGCAGGCCCGGCCAGCCATCGGCGGTGGCGTCGACGGACAGCCGCTCGATCAGCTTGATCATGGTGGGGTGGCCCCAGCGGCGGTTGCGCGACAGCCGCATCGCCTGCCAGGTCGGGCCGTCGGTGGCGATGGCGACGCCGCCGGCGAAGCAGCCCTTGGAGTAGAAGCCGAAGGATTTCGGCGCGGTCGCCGCCGGCAGCTTCTTGCCGCCGAACAGATCCTTGGCGAGCGGTTCGGCCATGGCCGGCCCGACGATCTCGACCAGCGCAAACAGCGACAGCAGCACGGCTGCCGCAAGCCGCATCATCAAGGGAAACCGCATGCCATGCTCTCCGCCGCTGCCGACCGGCCCAGACTTTCCACCGCTTGGTTTCCGGAAGGTTAAAGCCCGCTTTGCGAAAAATCCAAGGCAGCGCCTTCAGCCGGCCCGCATGGGGCTGCGCCGGTCCTTGGCGTCGACGCCGCGCCAGGTGCCTTTCTCCCACATGCCGAAGAAGGCGCTGCGATAGTCCGGGTGGCCGAAAACGAAGCCCGTCGCCTTGATCGCGGCGTTAGAGGCGCGCTTGCTCTCGCCGTAGAAGGAGCGCGCCATCGGCGTCAGTTCGGCGGTCTCGAACGGGATTTCCGGCGGCGGTTCGACCCCCATCAGTTCCGCCGCATAGGCGACGACGTCCTGTGGCGGCGACGGCTCGTCGTCAGTAACGTTGAACACGCCGCCGATGTTGGCTGCCGACAGATGCAGCAGCGCCGCGGCGATGTCTTCGACGTGGATGCGGTTGAACACCTGTCCCGGCTTCACCAGACGCCGTGCCGTGCCGTTCTCGATGTTCACCAGGGCGTTGCGGCCGGGGCCGTAGATGCCCGACAGCCGCAGCACCGCCACCGGCACGCCGCGCTGCCGGCCGAGATCGAGCCACGCATTCTCGGCCTTCACGCGATCCACCGAGCGGCGCGACAGCGGCCGGCATTCGCTCGTCTCGTCGACCCACGCGCCCTGATGGTCGCCATAGACGCCGATGGTCGAGAGGTAGCCGATCCACTCGAGCTTCGGCATGCCGCCGAGGATGATGTCGCGCGCGGCGTTCAGTACCGGGTCGCCATCGTCGTCCGGTCCGACCGAAACGATCAGGTGGGTGGTCGTCGCCAGCGCGTCGCGGACGGCGCCGGAGACGCCGCTCCCGTCGAACTGCAGCGGCGTGATGCCGGCTTCCTTCAGGAGGGCGAACTTCGATGGCGAGCGTGTCGTGCCGGTCAGCGGCTCGCGCCCGGCATTCGCGACGCCGAAGGCGCGGCCGGAGTAACCGGCGCCGAAAATGAAGAAATGGCGGCTCATGCGTGGGCGGGCTCCGGCGGGAGGCAGGCGAGGGCGGCATTCCATTCGGCCGCCACGTCAGGGTCGGGCTCGGACTGGCGTTCGGCGAGCGCAGTGAACTCCGCTGCCGGCAGCAGTTGCGACAGCGCCCACACAGCCGCGCCGCGCACCAGCGCCGAAGCGTCCGCGAGCAGCGCACGGCATTGCTGCGCCAATGCCGGCTGGGCGGAATTGCCGGCTGCGATCAGCACGTTGCGCAGGAAGCGGTCGCGGCCGATGCGTTTCACCGGCGAGCCGGAGAACAGCGTGCGAAAGGCGGCATCGTCGAGCACCAGCAGTTCGGTCAACGGCGGCGCGGCGAAGTCGGGACGCGCCGCCAGCTTCGCCTCGGAGGCGGTCTGCGCGAACTTGTTCCAGGGGCAGACCGCCAGACAGTCGTCACAGCCATAGATGCGGTTGCCGATCGCGGTCCGGAACTCGCGCGGGATCGGGCCCTTGTTCTCGATGGTGAGATAGGAGATGCAGCGCCGCGCATCGAGCTGGTAGGGCGCCGGGAACGCTGCGGTCGGGCAGATGTCGAGGCAGTTGCGGCACGAGCCGCAATGGTCCTCCTCCGGCGCGTCCGCGTCCAGTTCGGCGATGGTGAAGATCGCGCCGAGGAACAGCCACGAACCGAAGGCGCGGCTCACCAGATTGGTGTGCTTACCCTGCCATCCGATGCCGGCGGCTTCTGCCAGCGGCTTTTCCATCACCGGCGCCGTGTCCACGAACACCTTCACGTCGCTGCCGGCGACCGCCGCGATCTTGCCCGCGAGTTGCTTCAGGCGGCCCTTCACCACGTCATGGTAGTCGCGGTTGCGCGCATAGACGGAAACGACGCCGCGCTCGCCTTCGGAAAGCAGGTCGAGCGGGTTCTCGTCCGGTCCGTAGTTCATGCCGAGCATGATGACGGAGCGCACCTCCGGCCACAGCGCGGCAGGGCTGCCGCGCCGCTCGCGCGTCTCGTCCAGCCACTGCATCGAGCCGTGCCGGCCCTGGTCGAGGAATTGCGATAGCCGTCCGGCGGCGAACGGTATGGCGTCGGGCGTGGTGACGGCCACCGCATCGAAGCCGGCCGCTTTCGCCTCGCGCTTGATCAGCGCGCGCAGCCTACCGCGTGTCTGCGGTGCGTCAGAAGTCGAGGTCCGCATAATGCGACACCGGCGACAGCCCGCGCACCCGGTCGGCGAGCAGCGGCCGGAACGAAGGGCGCGACTTCACGCGGGTGTACCAGTCGCGCGCGGCCGCATATTCGCTCCAGTTGATCTCGCCGAGATAGTCGAGGACGGAGAGTGCGCCGGCCGCCGCGAGATCGGCGTAGGTGATGCGTGTGCCGGCCAGCCAGTTGCGCGTGCCGGCCAGCCAGTTGGTGTATTTCATGTGCTGCTTGATGTTGGCGCGCGCGGCACGGATCGCCGCTGCGTCAGGCGCGCCGCCGTCGGCGCCCGACATCATCGACTTCAGTGCGCGCTCGCGCACCAGGTGCCGTGTCACCTCGGCCTCGGTCTTCACCAGGTACCAGTCGGTGATGCGGCGGATCTCGGCGCGGTCGATCGGATTCTCGGCAAGCAGCCGCTTGTCGCGCTTCAGCGCGCCGCGCGTCTCGTCGAGATATTCGGCGATGACGCTGGCGCCGACCACCGGGTGGTCGCCCTCGGCCAGCAGGACGGGAAGCGTGGCCGCCGGATTGAGCGTCAGGAACTCCTTGCGCCGCGCCCACGGCTTTTCCTCGATCAGCGCGAGTTCCTCTCCATACTCGCCGAAGGCAAGACGGATGAACCGGCAGGAGGCGAACATTGGGTGGTGGAAAAGCGTCAGCATGATCCCGCTGAAGACGGTAGGCTCTAGCCAAGCGGCCGGGGTGCTCGTAAGTCTGGCCCGCCCGATCTGCGGGTCGCGAGCGCCCTTCGCTATAGGGGCAGTTCCGCGCGATGACAAGCAATAGCCGCTGCGCCCGGATTGCTCCCCATGCCCGAACAATCGCTTCTTGATGCCCTCCTTCTCGGCCTGCTCGAGGGGTTGACCGAGTTCATTCCGGTCTCCTCGACCGGTCACATTCTGCTCGCCGGACATTTCCTCGGCTTCGAATCGACCGGCAAGGCGTTCGAGATTCTCATACAGCTGGGGGCGATTCTCGCCATCCTGACGGTTTACGCCGCCAAGCTGTGGCGCATTGTCGTGGATCTGCCGCGCGACCGGCGCACGCAGCGTTTCGTCATCGGCGTGCTGATCGCCTTCATCCCCGCCGCGATCCTGGGCGTCCTCCTTCACGACTTCATCAAGGAGGTGCTGTTCGAATCGCCGCGCCTCATCTGCACGACGCTGATCATCGGCGGCATCGTGCTGCTGGTGATCGACCGGCTGCCGCTCCAGCCGCGCCATGACAACATCATGGATTTCCCGCTGCCGACCTATCTCGCCATCGGCCTGTTCCAGTGCCTCGCGCTGGTGCCCGGCACCTCGCGTTCCGGCGCCACCATCGTCGGCTCCCTTCTGATGGGCGTGGAGAAGCGCGCGGCGGCGGAGTTCTCCTTCTTCCTGGCGATGCCGACCATGGCCGGCGCCTTCGCCTACGATCTCTACAAGAACGCCGACGTGCTCTCCGCCGCCGACCTGCCGATCATCGGCACCGGCTTCATCGCCGCGTTCGTGATGGCGGTGATCGTCGTGCGCGGCCTGCTCGCCTATGTCTCGCGGCGTGGTTTCGCGCTGTTCGGCTGGTGGCGTCTGCTGGTCGGCGGGGCTGGCCTGATCGCGCTCGCCATCTGGGGCTGATCCTGCCGTTCCAACCTGGGTTCCAACGCGCTTTCGCCGACGTTCGAACGTATGTTGCAACGTCTAGCTCGACGGCGCGGCGGTGCTCGCACGCAGCGTCAGTTCCGCCTTCAGCATGCGTGGTGTCGGGTCCATCGCCTCGCCCGGCGCACGGATCAGTCCGAGCAGCATCTCGGCGGCCCGCTCGCCGATCTCCAGCCGCGGTTGACGGATCGTCGTCAGCCCCGGAATGAACTGTGCCGCAATGTCGATGTCGTCGAAGCCGACGACCGAAATGTCGGCGGGCGTCGAGACGCCGGCGCGGTGCAGTTCGGCGATGAAGCCGCAGGCCATGACGTCGCTCGCCGCCGTCATGCCGGTTGGCCGCTCGCGCATCGCGAGCCAGGCGCGCGCCGCGGCAACGCCCGACGCCAGCTCGAAATCGCCGTCGAAGAACCACTCGCTGCGTTCCGGCAGCCCGAGTTCGGCGAGCGCGCGCCGCACGCCGGCGAGGCGCGCCACGGTGAGCACATTGCCTGCCGGCCCGCTGATGTGCCCGATCCGGCGATGCCCGAGTTCGGCGAGGTGGCGCACGGCAAGCGCTGCCCCGCCTTCATTGTCGAAGCGCACCGAAGGCGAGGCGAAATCGTCGACCCATTCGCAGCAGTAGACGATGGGGGGGCGCCGGCGGCTGGTGTCGCGCAGGAGTGCGCTGGGCAGCGAGGCGTCGAGGATGATCAGACCGTCGGCGCGGCTGTGGTCGAGATAATCGGTGAGCAGGCTGTCATGCGCATGCGGCGCGCGCGTGTCGGAGATCAGAACGCTGTAGCCGGCGCGCGCGGCTGCCGATTCGATGCCGGCGAGGATGCGCGAGAAGAACGGGTTGCCGATGTTGGGCAGCAGCGCCACGATCGCGCCGGTCTGCTGCCGCCGCAGGTTGCGGGCGGTGTGGTTGAGCCGGTAGCCGGTCTGCTCGATTGCCTCGGTGACCTGCTTGCGCGTCTCTTCCGACACGCGCTCGGGATAGGAGAGTGCCCGGCTCACCGTGGCGGTGGAGACGTTGGCGGCGCGCGCCACATCCTGGATGGTCGGCAGCTGCTTGTTCACGAAGCCGTCCGCACCGGCGCAAAGCCGGCCGCCAGCTCGACCGGCGGCGGCGTGCGCAGGGTCTGCAGCTCGGCGAGCCCCTTGCCCGCGATGGCGCCGGTGACGGCGCGCGCCAGCTCGACGCCGGCGAGGCGCACGTCCTCGTTCACCACATACAGTTCCGGCCGGAAGAAATGCAGCAGGCGCGACGCCTGCTTCGAAACGACGTCGATGTCCTCGCCCAGTTTCAGCCCGGCCGCCTCCAGCCCCGCAACGATGGCGAAGGTGGCGCCGCCCGAGCCGGAAACGATCGCGTCGGGCCGGTTCGCGCGTGTCACCAGCTGGATGGTGCGCGCACGGATATCGTCGATCGAGTGATCGACGGTGACGGAGGTGAACGGGATCTCGGTCAGCCCCGCCTCGGTCAGCCCTTCGAGAAAGCCTTCCCGCATGTGGTGGCAGTAGGAGAGGGTGGTTGGCGGCGCCAGGAGCGCGATGCGCTGGCGCCCGAGCTGGCGCAGCCGCCGCACCGCCTCCAGCGCAAAGCTGGCATTGTCGAAGTCGTGATAGGCGTGACCGAGCCCCATGGACGTGCGCCCGTGCGTGGCGAACGGCATGCCGTGCTCGATCATGTAGCGCACGCGCGGATCGTTGGGCTGCGTGCGCGAGATGATGACGCCGTCGGCCGAGCCGGTGTCGACCACATAGCGGATCGGCTCCATCGGATCGTTGTTGCGCGAGTACGGCGTGACGATCAGGTGGTAGGGCGTCGAGGCGAGGAACTCCGATATGCCGAAGATGATGTCGGAGACGAAGCCGCCGATCTGTTCCTCGGTGTTGAGCACCAGGCTGATGACGTTGGTCTTGCCGGTGCGCAGGCGCACGCCGGCGCGGTTCGGGCGATAGCCGATCTGCTTGGCGACGAGCTGCACCCGGCGGCGCGTCTCGGCTCCGATCTCGGGGGCATCCTTCAGCGCCCGCGACACCGTCGTCACGCCAAGACCCGTCATGAAGGCGAGCGTGCGCAAAGTCGGGCGTTCGCCCGGCTCGGGCGCCCGCGCACCTTCGTGCTCTCTGGCAGGACGTCTGCTCACTCGACCGGCCTCCCCAGCCGCGCGTGGCCTAACCATGCGATTCCGACCATGCAACGAAAGAGTGCGGATGCACAAGGCATCTGTAACGTTACGAATGCCCGATCTCTTTGGCGCTCCACAGCCGGGGCTCGGTCGCACACAGTCGCCGAGTCGCGCATAGCGAGTGGCGGAAACGTCCTGAAAACCGCGCAGATGCTGCATTGCGGCGCGATTATGCTGCGCTGCGAGATTTCCATTTCTTCGAGGTCCGAAAAAAATTGACGCCTTGGACGAAGGGAGGGTTGCGCCCTTGGGTCAATCGGTCTATGAAAAATCTGTAACGTTTCAGATCAGGGAGGAAACGGATGCGTTATAAGATGATGGCTGTTGCCCTTGCGGCATCGGTCGCAATTCCGTTCGCCGGCAGCGCGTCTGCGGCTGATATCGAGGTGGTGCATTGGTGGACCTCCGGCGGCGAGCAGGCCGCGGTGAAGGTGTTCGCCGACGAATTCGACAAGACGGGCGACAAGTGGATCGACGGCGCCATCGCGCTCGGCGAAACCGCGCGCGCCACGATCATGCAGCGCGCGCTCGGCGGCGATCCGCCGGACGCAGCTCAGTTCAACCCGGGACGCCAGTACGAGGACCTGATCGCTGCCGGTCTTCTGCTCGACCTGACGCCGCTCGCCGAGAAGGAAGGCTGGGACAATTTCATCCGTCCCGAGCAGATCAAGGCGCCGTGCAAGATCGACGGCAAATGGTGGTGCGTTCCGGTCAACATCCACATGCAGAACTGGGCATGGGCATCGGTCGGAGCCTTCAAGGCGGCCAACCTCGAAGTGCCGACCAACTGGGACGACTACGTCGCCGATCTGCCCAAGCTCAAGGAAGCGGGCATCATCCCGTTCGCCATCGGTGGCGACGGCGGCGGCTGGCAGATCAGCCTGATGGCCAACCAGCTCGTGCTGGCCGTTCTCGGCGCCGAAAAGGTCGAGAAGGTCTGGAAGGATCGTGATCTCGACATCGCTGGCGGCGCGGAAGTCCTCAAGGTCTTCCAGACGCTCAAGTCGCTCGGCGAATATGCCGACAACGGCTCGCCGAACCGCAGCTGGGCCGACACGACCGCGCTGGTCATCCAGAACAAGGCCGCACTGCAGGTGATGGGCGACTGGGCGCAGGGCGAGTTCCAGGTCGCCGGCCAGAAGCCGGGCACCGACTACGCCTGCCTGCTCGGACCGCTCGTGCCGGAGCCGAAGTATGTCCGTACCGGTGGCGACATCTTCGTCTTCTTCAAGCAGGGCGACGCCGACGTCGAGCGGGCGCAGCTGTCGCTGGCCTCGCTGATGGTCAATCCGCGCACCCAGGCGTTGTTCAACACGGCCAAGGGCTCCGCCCCGGTGCGTGACGACGTCGACATGTCGCTGGCCAATGACTGCATGAAGAAGGCCATCGACGTCCTGAAGCAGCCGGGTTCGGTCGTTCCGGACGCCAACCAGTGGCGCAACGAGGCGTTCACCAACGCCCAGAACGCCATCTTCTCGGACCTGCTCTACAACAAGGCGACGACGCCTGAAGCCGCACAGGCGCAGTTCGTCGAGTTGCTCCGCAACGCCGACTAACGGTCCCGGAGACGCGGGCGGGCGGGCTTCATCCGGGCCGCCCGCTCATCCTGGCTGTACGCAACCGGTTCCGGCCGGGTGCGAAACGCGGAGAACATGCGGTGGCTATCATTGCACCTGAGGGACTGGCCAGGCCGAGCGCCAGGTCCGGATGGCGACGGCTGCGGGCGCGGCTGCCGGCCGTGGTCGGCACGCTCCCCATGGCGGCGGTTGCGACTGGCGTCTTCGTCATCGGCATCGCCTTCACCGTCCTGCTCTCCTTCACCAACACGAAGCTCTTCCCGGTCTACGATCTCGTCGGCCTGCGGCAGTACGACATCCTCTGGTCGACGCCGCGCTGGCTGCAGTCGGTCAAGAACATCTGGCTGTTCGGGCTCGGCCAGATCGTGCTCAGCATGGGGTTCGGCTTCCTCCTCGCCGCCGCGATGGACCAGCGCATCCGCGGCGAAGACACGTTCCGCACGATCTTCCTCTACCCCTTCGCGCTTTCCGCCGTGATCACCGGCCTCGTCTGGCAGCTGATGCTCGACCCGATCTGGGGCCTCCAGGCAGCGGTGCGCAGCTGGGGTTTCGAATCCTTCGAGTTCGCGCCTCTGGCCGACGGCGACACCGCACTGTTCGGCATGGTGGTGGCGTCCGTGTGGAACGGCGTCGGCGTGACCATGGCCATCCTGCTCGCCGGCCTGCGCGGCATCGACGAGGACATCTGGAAGGCCACCCGCATCGACGGCATCCCGGCCTGGCGCACCTATGTGTGGATCGTCATCCCGATGATGCGCGGCTCGATCGCGACAGCCCTCATCCTGCTGACGGTCAATGCCATCCGCACCTTCGACATCGTCATCGCCATGACCGGCGGCGGTCCCGGCATCTCCACGCAGATGCCGGCCACCTACGTCATCGACAACGTCAACTCGCGCAATGTCGGACACGGCATGGCGGCCGCGACGTCGATGCTGATTCCGATCGCCGCGCTCATCATCCTTCAGGTCGCCTGGCGCTCGCGCGCCGCGCGCAGGAATGCGCAGCGATGAGCGCGCTGGCAGCCGCCGCGTCCGAACCGCGGGGACCGCGGCCGAAGAGCGTGACCAGCTCGCGCGTCGGGCTCTACGCGTTCCTCGTCATCTCGGCGATCTTCTTCCTGCTGCCGCTCGTCGTCATGGTCATGACGTCGATGAAGTCGATGGACGAGATCCGCGGCGGCAACATCTTCGCGCTGCCCACGGACCCGACCTTCGACTACTGGGTGAAGGCATGGACCAGCGCCTGCACCGGACGCGACTGCTTCGGGCTGGCGCCGGGCTTCTTCAACTCCGTCAAGATCACGCTCCTGTCGGTGCCGGTTTCGATCGTCATCGCGATGATCAACGGCTATGCGCTCAGCTTCTGGCGCTACCGCGGCTCCGAGCTGTTCTTCGGCATCCTCGTGCTTGGCGCCTTCATCCCCTTCCAGGTGCTCGTCTATCCGCTCATCTTCGGGCTCAGCCGCGTCGGTCTCTTCGGCACGCTGCCGGGCATCGTCATCGTCCACACCATCTTCGGCATGCCGATCCTGACGCTGCTCTTCCGCAACTTCTTTGCCTCGCTGCCGCAGGAGCTGTTCAAGGCGGCGCGCGTCGACGGCGCCGGCTTCTGGGGCATCTTCTTCTACATCATGCTGCCGATGGCGGTGCCGATCACCATCGTCGCCGTGATCCTGCAGGTGACGGGCATCTGGAACGACTTCATTCTCGGGCTGGTCTTCGCCGGCCGCGAGAACCTGCCGATGACCGTGCAGCTGAACAACATCGTGCGGACCACCACCGGGACGGTGGAGTACAGCACCAACATGGCGGCGACCGTCCTCACCGGCGCGGTGCCGCTGATCGTCTATTTCCTCTCTGGCAGATGGTTCGTGCGCGGCATCGCCGCTGGCGCGGTGAAAGGGTAGCGCCATGGCAAGCGTCAGCGTTCGCGATGTCTCGTTGAGTTTCGGCTCCGTGGAGGTGCTGAAGCGCCTCGACATCGACGTTGCCGAGGGCGAGTTCATCGTGCTGCTCGGGCCGTCGGGCTGCGGCAAGTCCACCCTGCTCAACTGCATCGCCGGCCTGCTCGACGTGTCGTCCGGGCAGATCTGGATCAGCGGCCGCAACGTGACCTGGGAGGAGCCGAAGGACCGCGGCATCGGCATGGTGTTCCAGTCCTACGCGCTCTACCCGCAGATGACGGTGGAGGGGAACCTCTCCTTCGGCCTCAAGAATGCCGGCCTGCCGAAAGCCGAGATCGCGCAGCGCATCGCGCGCGCCGCCGAAATCCTGCAGATCGAGCCGCTGCTGCAGCGCCGCCCGGCAGCGCTCTCCGGCGGCCAGCGGCAGCGCGTCGCGATCGGTCGCGCGCTGGTCCGCGACGTCGACGTCTTCCTGTTCGACGAGCCGCTCTCCAACCTCGACGCCAAGCTGCGCTCCGAACTGCGCGTCGAGATCAAGCGCCTGCACCAGCGCCTCGGCAACACCATGATCTACGTCACCCACGATCAGATCGAGGCGATGACGCTCGCCGACCGCATCGCGGTGATGAAGGGCGGCATCATCCAGCAGCTCGATACGCCAAAGGCGATCTACAGCCGCCCGGTCAACCGCTTCGTCGCCGGCTTCATCGGCTCGCCGGGCATGAATTTCATCGAGGGCACGATCGAGGGCGGACAGTTCGTGGCGCGCGAGCAGCGCATCCCGCTCGACCGCTACCAGGGCGACGGTGCGCCGGGCGGGCAGGCTTCGTTCGGCATCCGCCCCGAGCACATCGCGCTCAACAGCGGCGAGGGCTGGCCGGTGAAGGAAGAGGTGCGCGTCGAGGTGGTCGAGCCGATGGGCTCGGACACGCTGGTGTGGGTGACGCTTGGCGGCCAGCCACTCTCGGTGCGCGTCGGCAGCGAGCGGGCGCCGGAGGTCGGCGACCAGGTCACGATCGGCTTCGACCCGATGCGGGCCTCGGTGTTCGATCAGGCGACCGGGCAACGCATCTGAGACGCGGGCAGGGTAACCGACAGTGACGAGGACATTGCGATGAATTGGTCGTTCCAGCTCTACAGCGCGCGCAACTTCACGCCCTGGGACAAGGTGCTGAAGGTGGTCGCCGCCGCCGGCTACAAGCAGGTCGAAGGCTTTGGCGGCGTCTATGACGATCCGAAAGCGTTGCGGGCCGAACTCGACGCCAACGGCCTGACAATGCCGACCGGGCATTTCTCCATCGACCAGCTGGAGGGTGATTTCGCCGGAGCGCAGAAGATCGCCGAGACGCTCGGCGTGAAGGTGATGGTCTGTCCGTGGATCGCACCCGACGTGCGTCCGACCGACGCCGCCGGCTGGACGGCGTTCGGCAAGCGGCTCGGCAAGGTCGGCGAGACGGTCAGGAAAGCCGGCTACGAATTCGCCTGGCACAACCACGACTTCGAGATGAAGACGCTGCCCGACGGCTCGGTGCCGCAGACGCTGATCATGGACGCCGCGCCCGAAATCGGCTGGGAGATGGATGTCGCCTGGGTGGTGCGCGGCGGCGCCGATCCGCTGCCGTGGATCGACCGCTACGGCCGCCGCATCGTGGCGGTGCATGTGAAGGACATCGCCAGGGCCGGCGAAAACCTCGACGAGGACGGCTGGTCGGATGTCGGCCACGGCACGGTGCCGTGGAAGCAGCTGATGGCGGCGCTCGGCAGCAAGTCGGCGGCGCGCTACTACGTGATGGAACAGGACAACCCGAACGACATCGAGCGCTTCGCGCGCCGGTCGATCGAGGCGGCGAACGGATTCTAGGAGCAGCTCATGGCGAAGAAACTCGGAGTCGGCATCGTCGGCTGCGGCAACATTTCGGCGGCCTATTTCCGGCTGGCGCCGCTCTTCCGGGGCATCGAGATGCGCGCCTGCGCCGACTTGAACCAGGACGCGGCGAAGGCGCGGGCGAAGGAATTCGGCGTGCGCGCCGAGACGGTCGAGGGCCTGCTCGCGGCGGACGACATCGACATCGTCGTCAACCTGACGGTGCCGGCCGCGCATTACGGCGTGTCGAAGGCGGCGCTCGACGCCGGCAAGCATGTCTATTCGGAAAAGCCTTTCGTCCTGTCGCTGAAGGACGGGCTCGATCTCAAGAAGCGGGCGGCGAAGAAAGGCCTGCGCATCGGTTCGGCCCCGGACACCTTCCTCGGCGGCGCGCACCAGCTGGCGCGCAGCCTCGTCGATTCCGGCAAGCTTGGCAGGATCACCTCCGGCACCTGCCACGTGATGAGCCACGGCATGGAGCACTGGCACCCGAACCCGGACTTCTTCTTCCAGCCGGGCGGCGGGCCGATCCTCGACCTCGGCCCGTACTACGTCTCCAACCTGATCCAGCTGATCGGCCCGGTCAGCCGGGTGGCGGCGCTCGCCTCCATCCCCGCCAGGGAGCGCACCATCTCGTCGAAGCCGCGCGCCGGGCAGAAGATCAAGGTGGAGACGCCGACCACGCTGCATGCGCTGCTCGAATTCGAGAGTGGCGCGGTGATCACCTTCAGCGCGTCGTGGGACGTCTGGCAGCACGGCCACCAGCCGATCGAGCTGTATGGCGAGCAGGGAACGCTGCACGTGCCCGATCCGAATTTCTTCGGCGGCACGGTACGCTATACCAGCGGCGAATCGGAAGTGACGAAGCAGCCGAAGTGGGATCACCCCTTCGCGCGGCCGAACGAAATGCACGGCAAGGACGCGCGCGCCAACTATCGCACCGCCGGCCTCGCCGACATGGCCATCGCCATCCAGGAAGGGCGGCCGCACCGCTGCTCGCTGCAGGCTTCGCTGCATGCCATCGACGTGATGACCGGCATCCTGAAGTCGGGCGAGACCGGCAAGTTCGTCGCCATGCAGACGACCTGCGAGCGCCCGGCCGCACTCGGCATCGCCGAGGCGAAGGCTCTGCTGGCACCTGCAAGGAAGGCTCCCGCGAAGAAGGCCTCCGCAAAGAAGGGTCCGGCGAAGCGGTAGGCGCGAGGCGGCACTGTAGGGTAGTCTCCGCCTGCCGCGATGCCCAGCAAGGCGCCTCGCGTTCATCTTGAGCGACCCCACCCGACCCGCTGTGCGGGCCACCCTCCTCTCACGGGGGAGGGAACTCCGGAGCCAGACGATGCCCTACGTGCCTGCCGAGAACCGCTACGA
>JBFXFO010000111.1:0-13625 GCA_050178915.1 Rhizobiaceae bacterium
CGAAGTTGGTGATGATGAAGTCGTCGAGGCTGATGATGAAGGCGAGCAGCCAGCCCGAAATGACGCCGGGCATCAGCAGCGGCAGCAGCACCAGCCGGAACGCCTGCCAGCGGGTGGCGTAGAGGTCGCGCGCCGCGAGCTCGTAGCTTTCCTCGATGCCCTGCAGGCGCGCGGAGATCGGCAGGAAGGCGAACGGGATGCAGAAGGTGATGTGCGCGATCAGCACGGTCGCATAGCCGGTCTGCCAGCCGATCGCCGTGAAGAAGATCAGCGTCGCAACCGCGGTGACGATCTCGGGCACCATCAGCGGCAGGTTGATCAGCGCGAACGACGACTGGCGTCCGCGGAAGCGGCCGCCGCGCACCATGGCCACCGCGGCCGACATCGCGATCAGCGTGGCGGCGGTCGAGGCGAGCGCCGCGATCGAGATCGAGTTCCATGCGGCGGCGCGGAAGATCGGCGCCTCCGGCCCGGTGAACACGTCGGCGTACCAGCGGAACGAGAAGCCGCCCCAGGCAGTGATCGATCGGCTGTCGTTGAACGAATAGACCGCCACCACGGCGAGCGGCACGTAGAGGATGGTCAGGCAGAGCGCCGTCGTCAGGCCGAAGCCGGCATAGCGCCGCATGTCAGTGCGGGCGGCCATCAGCGCTGCTCCCTCGAAGCGGCGCGCGCCTGCCAGACCAGCACCAGCAGCACCAGCGTCAGCAGGATCATCGAGACCGCCGCGCCGAACGGCCAGTTGCCCATCGAGCCGCGGAACTGCTCGTCGATGAGCGAGCCGATCATGTAGGTCTTGGCGCCGCCGAGCAGGTCGGGTGCGAGGAAGGCGCCGAGCGACGGCACGAAGACGAGGATGCAGCCGGCCACGATGCCGGGCTTCACCACCGGCAGCACGACCAGGCGCAGCGTCGTCCACGGGCCGGCATAGAGGTCGCGCGCGGCTTCCGAGAGCGCGAAATTGTAGCGCTCGACGGCGGCGTAGATTGGCAGCACCATGAACGGCAGGTAGCTGTAGAAGAGGCCGAGCTGGACCGCGACGTCGGTGTTGATGATGCGCAGCGGCGTGTCGATGACGCCGATGCCGAGCAGCGCCTCGTTCACCGGCCCCTGGTCGCGCAGCAGGAAGCGCAGCGACACGGTGCGGATGAGCAGGTTCACCCAGTAGGGCACGGTGATGAGGAACAGCCAGATCGAGCGGGTGCGCGCATTGCGGGTGTCAATGAACCAGGCCGTCGGGAAGCCGATCAGCAGGCAGAGCAGCGTCGCCAGCCCGGCCTGCCAGATCGAGCGCCAGAAGATCGCGATGTAGGTCCATTCGAGCGTCGGCGGCTCGTCGCCGAACAGGCCGCGGCTGAGGAAGAACTGGTCATAGGCGGCGAGGCTGAACTGCCAGACGATGCCGCCGCGGAAATCCTTGGTCAGCACCGAGTAGACAGCCATCAGCAGCACCGGCAGCAGCAGGAAGATGCCGATCACCAGCCAGGTGGGCGCGAGAAGCGGCAGGACGAGCGCCCGCCAGCCCGTACCCCGTGCGCCGCTGTCCGCCGCCGCCGCTGCCATCAGTCCACCAGCAGGCGTACCGCGCCCGCCTCGACATTCAGCCCGACCTCCGCGCCCGCTGCCGGCAGCGCCGTGCGTGTGGAGTTCTGCAGCCGCACGGTGATGGCGGTGCCGTCGGAAAGGCGCGCCAGCAATTGCAGGTCGGTGCCCAGATAGATGACGCGCTCGACGCGCGCAGTAAGGTCGCCGCCGGACTCCGCGATCGACAGGCGCTCGGGCCTGATCGAGGCGTGATGGTTGCCGGGCGCGATGCCGGAGGGGATGTCGGCGGTCACCACATGCCCGCCGGGCAGCGTGATGCCGGCGCTACCCTGCGAGACCGTGCCGACCGATACCGGCAGCACGTTGGTCTCGCCGATGAAATCGGCGACGAAGCGGTTGACCGGCGTCTCGTAGATGGCGCGCGGGTCGCCGATCTGCTGCACTTCGCCGGCCGACATCACCGCGATGCGGTCGGACATGGTGAGCGCTTCCTCCTGGTCGTGCGTGACGAACACGAAGGTGATGCCGGTCGTCTCCTGCAGCTGCTTCAGCTCCACGCGCATCGCCTGGCGAAGCTTGAGGTCGAGCGCCGAGAGCGGCTCGTCGAGCAGCAGGACGCGCGGACGTGGCGCCAGCGCGCGGGCCAGCGCCACGCGCTGTTGCTGGCCGCCGGAGAGCTGCGACGGCAGCCGGTCGGCGAAGGCCGAAAGGTGCACCAGTTCCAGCATCTCGCCGGCGCGCGCCTGCCGTTCCGCCAGGCCCATGCGTTTCATGCGCAGGCCGAAGGCGACGTTGTCGCGCACGCTCATGTGCGGGAAGAGGGCGTAGTGCTGGAAGACGGTGTTGACCGGTCGCTTCTCCGGAGGCAGCGCTGCGATGTCGGAGCCGTGCAGGGCGATCTCGCCGCCGCTCACATCCTCGAAGCCGGCGATGCAGCGCAGCAGCGTGGTCTTGCCGCAGCCGGAGGGGCCGAGCAGCGTGAAGAACTCATTGTCGGCGATGGACAGCGAAACGCCCTTCAGCGCTTCGAAGCTGCCGTATCGCTTGACGACATTCTTGATGCCGATGGCTTCCTGCATCGCTTTCGGCACGTCCCCACGGTTTATTGTCGAGGGGATATCCATACCCCCTTGTTATGGGTATAGACGGTAATTGCCGGCAACACCGGTGGTATATAACCCCAAGGTGGTATGATGGAGGCGTTGCCGAACGCCGCGGAAGTCGCGCTCGCCGAAGCGGTCGGCCGCATGGGCGGCGCCGGCTTCGAGGCCGTGTTCGCCAGCTTCCTGCGCCGCAGTATCGTCTGCAACAACATCGTGATGATCGTGTTCCGCCGCGGCGCCTCGCCGGAAGTGCTCTACCAGCAGGCGGACGATCCGATCGTCTTCCACGACCTGTTTCGGGTGTATCTGCCCGGTGCGTACCTGCTCGACCCCTATCACGAGCTGCATCTGAACCGCATCGCGCCCGGCGCCTACCGCCTCATGGACATCGCGCCCGACCACTTCCACCGCAGCCAGTACTATCTCGAATATTATCGCCAGACGACGCTGAGCGACGAGATCGCCTTCGTCAGCTATCCCGACGCAGACACGACGATCACCACCTGCCTTGGCCGCGACGCCTCGAACACGCGGCCGTTCGGGGCGCAGGCGCGCGAGGTGGCGGCGCGCATCGCGCCGGTCGTCGCCACGCTCGCCGACCGTCACTGGCGCGAGGTCAGGTCGCCGCCGGCTGCTCTCGCGGCGCCGATCGCATTTCCGGCGGACGCATTTCCCGAACGGCTGCGCCGCGTGCTGGTCGACAGCCACGCCATCCGCCTGTCGCAGCGCCAGGCCGAGGTGGCGCTGCTCATCCTGCAAGGCCATTCGTCGGTGTCGATCGGGCTGCGGCTCGGCGTGTCGGCGCAGACCGTCAAGGTTTTCCGGCGGCAGATCCATGCCCGCTGCGGCATCAGCTCGCAGGCCGAGCTGTTTGCTCTTCTGCTGCCGCTGCTGACCGGCGATAAGGGAGCGGGCGTCGCCGCATGACAATTTCCATGGAGAGAGCGTGAACCCTTCGATCCTCGATACGCTGGCGCGGCTGATTGCCTTCCCGACGATCTCGCGCCGTCCCAACCTCGAACTGCTCGACTATGTCGAGGGGCTGCTCAAGCCGGCCGGCGTTCGCGTCGAACGCTTCGCCTACGATGACGGCTCGCGCGCCAACCTCTGGGCCAGCGTCGGCCCGCAGGGCGATGGCGGCGTGGTGTTGTCCGGCCACAGCGACGTGGTGCCGGTCGAGGGGCAGGCATGGAGCCGCGACCCGTTCGTGATGCACCGCGAGGCTGGCCTCCTGTACGGGCGTGGCGCCACCGACATGAAGGGTTTCGTTGCGGTCGCGATCCACGCGATGCTGCGCGCGGCAGAGGCGCCGCTCAAGCGGCCGCTGCATCTGGCGCTTTCCTGCGACGAGGAAATCGGCTGCCTCGGCGTGCGCCCGCTGGTCGACGCGCTGGCTGGTCGGGCGGAACGGCCTGACTTCTGCCTGATCGGCGAGCCGACCAGCATGCGCATCGCCAGCGGTCACAAGGGCAAGCTGGCGCTGCGCGCCTGCTGCCACGGTCGCGAGGGGCACTCGGCGCTGGCGCCCAATGCCCTCAACGCCCTGCATCTCGGTGCGTCCTTCATCCGCTGCCTGCAGGAGCGGCAGGAGGAGATCGAGGCACGCGGGCTTCGCGACGATGCCTACGACATCCCGTACACGACCCTGCATGCCGGCGTGATGCAGGGTGGCACCGCTCTCAACATCGTGCCCAACCAGTGCACGGTCGACTTCGAGATCAGGCACATCGCAGCCGACGATCCGGAGCCGCTCATCGCCGCGCTGGAGCAGGATGCCGAGGCGATCGCCTTACCCTTCCGTAACCGCTTCCCCGACGCCCGCATCGAGATCGAGCGGCTGTTCGGCTATCCCGGACTGGAGACGCCCGAGGCAAGTGAGGCGATCGTGCTCATGCGCCGCCTGCTGGGCACGGCCGAGCCGGCGATCAAGGTGGCGTATGGCACCGAGGGCGGCCTGTTCCAGCAGGCGCTCGGCGTGCCCGTCGTGGTCTGCGGGCCGGGCGACATGGCGCAGGGCCACAAGCCCGACGAGTTCGTCAGCGAGGAGCAGCTCGCCCGCTGCGACACGCTGATGGCCGCACTGGTGATGGAGCTTTCCGCCTGATCGCGCCCGGCTCACCGCTGCTCCGTTTATGGCTCGACGCCTAGCCGCGCACCTGCTTCATTGTCGCCCGACATGAAGAAGGGAACTTTGCAGCCATGAACCGCCCGATCAGCATCGACGACACCCTCGTGCAGGAGGCCACCAAATGGCGCCGGCACCTGCACGCCAATCCGGAGACGGCGTTCGACGAGCACCAGACGGCGGATTTTGTAGCGGCCAAGCTGAAGGAGTTCGGCATCGAGGTGCATCGCGGCCTCGGCGGCACCGGCGTGGTCGGCACGCTGAAGCGCGGCAACAGCCCGGTGGCGGTGGGCCTGCGCGCCGACATGGACGCGCTCTTCATCCATGAGGAGACCAACCTCGAATACCGCTCCAGGGTGGACGGCAAGATGCACGCCTGCGGGCATGACGGCCACACCGCCATGCTGCTCGGCGCCGCCAGCCATCTTGCGAAGCATGGCGACTTCGACGGCACCGTCCATTTCATCTTCCAGCCGGCCGAGGAGACCGGGGACGAGCGCTGCGGCGGCAACATGATGGTGAAGGACGGCCTGTTCGAGAAATTCCCGATGAAGGCGGTCTTCGGCATGCACAACATGCCCTACTATCCGAGCGGCCAGATCCTGATGCGCACCGGGCCGATGCTGGCGTCGATCGACACGTTCGAGTTCCACATCGTCAGCCGGCTGGCGCACCCGGCCACGCAGTACTACGTGGCCGACCCGCTGCTCATCGCCACGCGCGTGGTGCAGCAGTTCCACGAGTTCAAGGCGCGCTACCTGAACCCGGCCGAGGCTGTCGTGATGTCGATCACCCAGTTCCAGGCCGGCAATCCGGCGGACCGCCAGAGCGTGCACGTGACGCCCGACAAGGCCGTGGTCCGCGGCACGCTCTACACGCTCAACGACGAGGTGCGCGATCATTTCGAGGCTGGCCTGGAGAAGATCGTGCGGCACACGGCGGAAGCCTCCGGCGCCGGGCATGTCTACAGATTCGAGCGCGGCTATCCTGTGCTGAAGAACACCGCAGCCGAGACGCAGGTTGCGGCGCGCGTCGCGGGCGAAGTGGTCGGCCCCGATTCCGTGCAGTCCGACATGCAGCCGATGATGGGCGCGGAGGATTTCGCCTTCATGCTCGGCGGCGCACCCGGCGCCTACATTCTGCTCGGCTCGGCGGTGGAGGGCGAGGCATCGCCGCGCCTGCTGCACAATCCGGCCTACGACTTCAATGACGAGATCATCCCGACCGGCATCAGCTACTGGGCGACGCTGGCCGAGCGCTTTCTCGGCGAAGCCAGGGCTTGAGTTGAGCGCGTTTGCGCGGGGCGCGTCTAGCTCCGCGCCCGAGCGCGTGGTCCGAGCGGGCGCGGCGCCAATGCCTCGGCGAGCGTGTTGACCAGCGGCGATGCCGGCCGGTCGCCGGGCAGGCAGATGACCAGCTGCCGCTCGGCCCAGTCGTCGGTCAGCGCCACGATGCGTGCGCCAGCTTCCAGCGTGCCGGGCACGATCGAGCCAAGCGGCAGGATGGCGACGCCGGCGCCCGCCACCACCATGCGGCAGACGCTCTCGAAGCTGCGCAGGCGGATGCGCACGATGAGTTCGCGCCCGGCGCGGCGCGCCTGCTGACCCAGATAGACGTGGATCGCCGAGTGCTCGTCGAGGCCGATGAAGTGCTCGTCGAGCAGATCGGCGAAGCTGACGCTGCGCCGATTCGAAAGGTGATGCACCGCCGGCACCAGCAGCGCCAGCCGGTCGACGCGGAACGGCTTCAGCGCCAGCCCGTCGAGCTTGGCGCTGCCCGCCGCGATGCCGATGTCGGCCTGCCCCTGCCGCACGCGCCGTCCGATCTCGTCCGACGTCTCCTCCTGCAGGTTGACGACCACGCCGGGATGCCGCGCGAGGAACGTCGCCAGCAGATCGGGCAGCACGCTGGAGATGGCGCTGGAATTGGCGAGCAGGCGGATCGCGCCGGTCGTCTTCTGCTTCAGCGCCGCCACGGCGCCGTTGAGCCGTTCCCCCTGCAGCAGGATGGATCGCGCATGCGCGGCGATCTCGCGTCCTGCCTGCGTCGGGCGCGAGCCGCGCGCGCCGCGCTCGAACAGCGCGATGCCGGCTTCAGTTTCCAGCCGTCTTATGCGCTCCGACAGGGCCGAGACGGACAGGTTCGCACCCCGCGCCGCGGCGTTGAAACCGCCGGCGTCGATGATTGCCACGAGCAGCCTGAGATCGGTGAGGTCATAGTGCATCCAGGTGTTCTCCAAAACCGAACGCTCGCATCGCGAGATACGACTATGCACCATTACCCTGCCGGCGCTAGTCTGGCGGCTTCAGCGGCATGAGGGATGAACGCATGAGCGATGGCGGCGACTACGCGTCGTGGATCGGTCGCACGGAGGAACGCAGCGACACGGTGACCGCCGGGCCGCTGCAGCGCCTGTCGGCAACGCTGGACCGCGATGACCCGCTTCCGGCCGACGGTGATGCCCTGCCGCCGCTCGCGCACTGGCTGTTTTTCCTGCCCGATGCGAAGCAGTCCGGCATCGGCGTCGATGGCCATCCGAAGCGCGGCGGTTTCATGCCGCCGGTGCACGATCTGCCGCGCCGCATGTGGGCCGGCAGCCGCATCGCCTTCAACAGCGACATCCGCGTCGGTGACAGCATCTCGCGCCGCTCGACGATCGCGTCGGTGAAGGAAAAGCAGGGCTCGGCCGGGCGGTTGCTGTTCGTCACCGTGCGCCACGAGATCGGCAGGCCCGCCGAAGCGCCGGCCATCGTCGATGAGCACGACATCGTTTTCCGCGGCATGCAGGGTGCGGCCGCGAAAGCCGACGTGCCGAAGGCGGAGACCGGCGTCTGGCGGCGCGAGGTCTTGCCCGACATCGTGACGCTGTTCCGCTACTCCGCGCTCACCTTCAACGGCCATCGCATCCACTACGACCGCGACTACGTCACGCGCGAGGAGGGCTATCCCGGCCTCGTCGTGCACGGGCCGCTGATCGCAACGCTGCTGATCGACCTGGTGCGCCGGCAGGCGCCCGACGCCCGCGTCCAGAGCTTCGCTTTCCGCGCCGTCTCGCCGCTCTTCGACGGCAATACGATGAGCGTCAACGCGACACCTCCCGGCGCCGATGGCATCGTCAGGCTGTGGGCTGCCAACCATGAAGGCGGTCTCGCCATGACCGCCGAGGCCAGGCTCGCATGAGCCGCCCGCTCGACGGCATCCTTGTCGTTTCGATGGAGCAGGCCATCGCCGCTCCCTACTGCACGCGTTTGCTTGCCGATCAGGGCGCGCGTGTCATCAAGGTCGAACGGCCGGACGGCGGCGACTTTGCCCGCGCCTACGACAAGCGGGCGCGCGGACTGGCCAGCCATTTCGTCTGGACGAACCGCTCGAAGGAGAGCCTGACGCTCGACCTCAAGCAGGCCGGCGCTGTCGCAGCGCTGAAGCAGCTGATCGGCAAGGCCGACGTGGTGGTGCAGAATCTCGCGCCGGGGGCGGCCGAAAGGCTGGGCCTCGGGCCGGCCGAACTGCGCGCCGCCAATCCGCGCCTGATCACCTGCGAGATTTCCGGCTATGGCAGTGGGGGGCCGAGTGAGGGCCGCAAGGCCTACGATCTGCTTATCCAGGCGGAATCAGGCTTCCTGTCGGTGACCGGCACGCCGGAGCAGCCGGCCAAGGCCGGCATCTCGATTGCCGACATCTGCGCCGGCGTCACCGCCTATCACTCGATCCTCTCGGCGCTCATTCATCGTGGCACCACCGGCAAGGGCGACCACATCGAGGTCTCCATGCTCGAGGCGATGGCGGAATGGATGGGCTTCCCGCTCTATTTCGCAATGGATGGCGCTGCGCCGCCGCCGCGCGCCGGGGCAGGCCACGCCACCATCTACCCCTACGGTCCCTACGCCACCGCCGACGGACAGGTGTTCTTCGGGTTGCAGAATGACCGCGAATGGGTGGCCTTCGCCGAAGGCGTGCTGCAGCGGCCCGACCTCGCGGCCGACGGCAGGCTCCGGGGCAACGCCGGCCGTGCCGACAACCGCGCCGAGCTTGAGCCGATCATCACCGGGGTGCTCTCCGCGCTGTCGACCGGCGACGCGATCGCGCGGCTCGACGCCGCCGGCATCGGCACGGCGCGGGTCAGCGACATGGCGGCGCTGTGGTCGCATCCGCAGCTGGCGGCGCGCGGACGCTGGGGCGAATTCGGCTCCTCCGCCGGTCCGCTGCCGACGCTCAAGCCCGTGAGCGGCGAAGGCTGGCAGCCGCGCCTCGATCCCGTTCCGGCGCTGGGCGAACACACACAATCCATCCTCACCGAGTTCGGCCTTTCCGGGCTCGTCGCGAAAGACGAACAATGATCCCCAAGCCAGACCGTCACCAGGAAATGCGCGAGGCGATGCGTGCTCTCTGTGCGCAGTTCCCGGCGGAATACCATCGCAAACACGACGAGGCTGCGACCTATCCGGTCGAGTTCATCGACGCGCTGACCGGCGCCGGCTGGCTCGCCGCCATGATCCCCGAGGAATTCGGCGGGTCCGGCCTCGGTCTGACCGAGGCGAGCGTCGTGATGGAGGAGGTGAACCGCTCGGGCGGCAATGCCGGCCACTGCCACGGCCAGATGTACAACATGAGCACGCTGCTCAGGCATGGCTCGCCCGAACAGAAGAACCTTTACCTGCCGAAGATCGCGTCGGGCGAATTGCGGCTGCAGTCGATGGGTGTCACCGAGCCGACCACCGGCACCGACACGACCAAGCTGAAGACCACGGCCGTGAAGAAGGGTGACCGCTACGTCATCAACGGCCAGAAAGTCTGGATCAGCCGCGTCCAGCACTCGGACCTGATGATCCTGCTGGCGCGCACGACGCCGCTCGCCGAGGTGAAGAAGAAATCGGAAGGCCTGTCGATCTTCCTCGTCAACCTGCATGACGCCATCGGCAACGGCCTCACCGTCAAGCCGATCCGCAACATGGTCAATCACGAGACCAACGAGCTGTTCTTCGACAATCTGGAGATTCCCGCCGACTGCCTGATCGGGCAGGAGGGCAAGGGCTTCCGCTACATTCTCGACGGCCTCAATGCCGAACGCACGCTGATCGCGGCGGAGTGCATCGGCGACGGCTACTGGTTCATCGACAAGGTCAGCGCCTACGCCAAGGAGCGCATCGTCTTCGACCGGCCGATCGGCCAGAACCAGGGCGTGCAGTTCCCGATCGCGCGCGCCTACGTCAATGTCGAGGCCGCGAACCTGATGCGCTTCGAGGCGGCGCGCAAGTTCGACTTGGCAGAGGATTGCGGTGCCGAGGCCAACATGGCGAAGCTGCTCGCCGCCGATGCCTCCTGGGAGGCCGCCAATGTTTGCCTGCAGTATCATGGCGGCTTCGGCTTCGCGGCCGAATACGACGTCGAGCGCAAGTTCCGCGAGACGCGCCTCTACCAGGTGGCGCCCATCTCGACCAATCTGATCCTGTCCTACGTCGCCGAGCACATCCTCGGCCTGCCGCGTTCGTTCTGAGGGGGCTCGCATGGCCAGCCGCAATCCGAAACTGGCATCGGCCACTGGCCACGAGAGCGCCGAGCTCGCCGCTTTCGCCGCCGGCCTCGCCTTCGACGCCATCCCGCGCGACGTGGTCGACCGCACGATCGACTTCTTCGTCGACTGGGCCGGTTCCACCCTGTCGGGCGCAGGCCAGCGCGCCATCGTGGCGATGGAGCGGTACGCCGACGCCATGGGGCCGGCGGATGGCCGCGCCGAGATCCTCGTTTCGCGCCGGCTCACGTCCCCGCTCTTCGCCGCTCTGGTCAACGCCGCGGCCTCGCACATCTCAGAGCAGGACGACGTGCACAACGGCTCGGTCTTCCACCCCGCGGCGGTGGTGTTCCCGGCCGCGCTCGCCACGGCGCAGCATGTCGGCGCATCGGGACGCGATTTCGTTGCCGCCTGCGTGGCAGGCTACGAGGTCGGCATCCGCGTCGGCGAGTTCCTCGGGCGGTCGCACTACAAGGTCTTCCACACCACCGGCACCGCCGGCACGATTGCCGCCGCCGTCGCCGCCGGGCGCCTGCTCGGTCTCGACGCGACGGCAATGCTGCACGCGATCGGCTCGGCGGGCACGCAGGCCGCCGGCCTGTGGGAGTTCCTCCGCGACGCGGCCGATTCCAAGCAGTTGCACACCGGCAAGGCGGCGGCTGACGGGCTGACCGCCGCTTTCCTCGCGAAGCAGGGCTTCACTGGCGCCAGACGTATCCTCGAAGGCGCGCAGGGCATGGCGGCAGGCATGTCGGAGGATGCCGACCCGGTGAAGCTGGTTGACCGTCTGGGGACGCGCTGGACCGTGCTGGAGACGTCGTTCAAGTTCCATGCCTCCTGCCGTCACACCCACCCGGCGGCCGATGCCCTGTTGAAGATCGTCGAGGAGAACAATCTCGACCCGAGCCAGATCGACCATGTCGTGGCGCGCGTGCACCAGGGAGCGCTCGACGTGCTGGGGCCGGTGGTGAACCCCGTCAGCGTGCATCAGGCGAAGTTCTCGATGCCGGCGACGCTCGGCCTCATCGCCGTGCACCGCCGCGCCGGCATGGCCGAGTTCGATGGGTACCTCGCTGATGCCCCGGCGAAGGCGTTCCTCGATCGCGTCGAGATGCAGCTCGATGCGGAAGTCGACGGCGCCTACCCGAACCGCTGGATCGGCAAGGTGGAGCTGAAGACCCGGGATGGCCGCGTGCTGTCGGCACGTGTCGACGAGCCGAAGGGCGACCCCGGCAATACGCTGTCGCGCGACGAGATCGATGCGAAGGCGCGGCGTCTGGCCGACTATGGCAACGCGCTCCAGTCCGGCGAGCTCGACGGGGTCATGCACCGCCTGTGGTCGATCGCCGACCGCAACGAGGTCGGCCGGCTGATCTGATCGCCTGCCGGGCTTTCTGCCGTCGAGCGACCGCTCAGAACGCCTTGAGGATCAGCCGCCCGAACACGGTCGCGGTGGGCTGACCGGGAAGCTTCGGGCCAACCGGCACGGCCAGCGACACCTCGATCGTGGCGCGCTCCTCGATCGTATAGGAGAAGCCGCCGCCGACCCCGGCCAGCGTCGTCTGTGCCGGGCTGGTGGAGAACACCTGGCCGAAATCGACGAAGCCGAACAGGTCGAGGCCGTCGAGCGCCGCGATGCTCTTGTGCAGCTCGATGCTGCCAGGCGGCGAAGCCGACGAGGAACACCGCATTGGGTCGGCCAGCGCCGGGCATGAAGACGATCGCCAGTTCGGCAGGCGGCGACGAACTCGTCCACCACGGCCGGGATGAACTGCGTCTGCGCGGCAAAGGCGAACGGCCGCGCCGAGCGCTCGACGCGCACCTGCCGGTGCTTCTCGCGGTCCAGCGGGACGATGCTGCGATAGAAGAGGGGTTGTTGCTCAAGGATGCACCGCTCATTTCCCGCCGCGCCTCGCGGTCGGGACGATGCAACCGGACGCGCAAGGCGACCGGGACAGCCAATGGCAACCTGTGCGTTCATACACGTCTTCCGAGCCCCGCAAGCATCCGCCGATAGCAATTGGCGGCCGCTGTTCGGGCCACGCTAGCGCGGGATAGGTCGGAAGCTTCCCGAGGGTCAATCGGGCGGAATCCACTATTATTGGGAGGGTCGGACCCTACGAATCCAATGGTTTACTGAAGCTGCGGACGCTTGAGAAAACTGTTGCGATCAGCCGACTTGATGCGCAGCCACGTCTCGCGTCCGTCACGCACGACGCGGATCGGAACGTCGGCTCCGGCCGGTCCGCTCTTCCACACGTGACGGTAGAAGTCGGCCAGTCCCTTCACTTCCTCGTCGCGCACGTCGGAAATGATGTCGCCCTGCCGCAGCCCCGCCTGCTCCGCCGGTCCGCCGCCGGCGACGCTCATGACGACGACCTTGCCGTTGTTCTCGGCGGAGAAGGCGCCGAGCCATGGCCGCGGCGGCCGGTCGACCTTGCCGCGGCGGGTCAGGTCGCCGAGGATCGGTGACAGAAGATTGATCGGCACCACCATGTTGATATCGACCGGAGCGCCGCCCTGGCTCATCTGCAGGCGCAGCGAGCCGATGCCGAGCAGCTTGCCACTGGCGTCCAGCAGACCGGCGCCACCCCAGGACGGGTGTGCCGGCGCCGTGAACAGCGCCTCGTCGAGCAGGTATTCCCAGTAGCCGGCGAATTCCTGCCGCGCGACGATCTTGCCGTCGACATCGCGGCCCATGCCGTCGGCCAGCGTGACCTTGTCGCCGATCTTCGCCTTGGCCGAATTGCCCAGTTCCAGCGCCGGCAGGCCGAGGTCGCCCATTGCCTGCACCAGCCCGAACCCGGTCTCCTGGTCGTAGGCCAGCGCATGCGCCGGCACCACGATGCCATCGCTGCGCGTCAGCCAGACTTCCTCGGCCTCGGTGATCAGGTAGCCGATGGTGAGCACCAGCCCGTCGTCGCGGATCACCACGCCGCTGCCTTCGCGCAGCGTGCCCAGCGCGTTGGCGGTGAAGGCATCGTCCGGGATCGTCGCCCGCACGGCCACGATCGACTTCAGCGTGGTCTGGATGGTCATCTTGACGTTCCTGCCTGTGTCTCGCGCCGGCTGCGGCGCAATGTGTGCGCCGCAGCCGGCGCCGTATCACGGGAACGTATGAAGCGATGGCGGTCATCGCAAGGCCGGCGCGACCTCACGTCGGCCGCAACGGGCAGAGAGCGGTGCCGGCGTTGTGGCCGGCACCGCACGCGATCACATCTTGTCGGTGATCGTGTTGTAGTGCTGCACCTGCCGGTGCTCGACGAAGTTGAACATCGCGCGGCGGTTGTAAAGGCCGATGTCGAGGTCGCACTTCGCCACGATCACCTCGTCGCCGGCGGTC
>JBFXFO010000112.1:0-13602 GCA_050178915.1 Rhizobiaceae bacterium
GACTGGTCCGCCGCGCAGTATCTCAAGTTCGAGGACGAGCGCACGCGGCCGGCGCGGGAGCTGCTGGCACAGGTTCCCGTCGTGGCGCCGAAGCGCGTGGTCGACATCGGCTGCGGGCCGGGCAACTCGACCGAACTGCTCGTCGAACGCTGGCCCGATGCGGACGTTTCTGGCTTCGACACGTCGCCCGATATGATCGAAAAGGCGAGGGCGCGGCTGCCCGGCATCGCCTTCTCGCTCGCCGACGCCGCGACATGGCAGCCCGATGCCCCCGTCGATGTGATCTTCGCCAACGCCGTGTTCCAGTGGCTGCCGGAGCATCCGGCGATCCTGCGGCGTCTTGTCGGCTTCCTCGCGCCGGGCGGGGCGCTCGCCTTGCAGATGCCGGACAACATCACCGAGCCGTCGCACCGGCTGATGCGCGAGACGGCAGCAGAGGTGTCGTTTGCGGCAAAGCTTGCGGGCGCGGCGCGCGCGCCGCTGCCGCCGGTCGACGACTACTACGATGGGCTGGTCGGCCTGTCGTCGCGCGTGGACATCTGGCACACGGCCTACAACCATCCGCTGGACGCCGCCGCGGCGATCGTCGAATGGGTCCGGTCGACCGGGTTGAAGCCCTTCCTCGACCGCCTCGATGCCGCCGAGCAGGCGGAGTTTCTGCGCGTCTACGAGGCGAAGATCGCAGTCGCCTATCCGCCGCGCGCCGACGGCAAGGTCTTGCTGCGCTTCCCGCGCCTGTTCATCCTCGCCGTCCGCTAGGCACGGCGCGAAACGCCCGAAAAAAGTCGCCGTGCGGGCGCGCCCGGCACGTTTCCGCCGTTTGCCAAAAGGACTATGCTTGACGCAGGACAGTCGCATTTCCTGCGAAAGGCAACACCATGACACTCCTCAGACAAGCCGCCTGCGGCCTGCTTGCCGTCGCCGCGCTGGCGTTCGGCGCGTCCGCGGCCTCGGCCAAGCCGGCGCAGTGCTTCACCTCGGATGACGGTCACTACGACTGCAATTTCAAGGGCACGGACAGCGCCGGCAGCTTCGAGGCGAGCGCCAAGGGCTATCCGACGATCTGGCTGAATGTCGAAAGCCCCGGAGTCGCCTGGATCACGAAGGATTTCGGCACCGGCGGCACCAACCTGCCAGGCCCCTACTACCGTGCCGAAGACGACCGCGCCTGCTGGGACAATCCCGACACCGACGATCGGCTCTGCGTCTGGTAGGCTTGCGGCACACACGGAAAACCGGCGTGGCGATAGCCCGCCGGCGGACGCTCTGCTAGAAAGGCCGGGCGCCAGCGACTCGGCGCGTCGGACAGGAGTTCCATGCATCGCGTCATTCTCAGCGGTGTCGGGGTTGAGATTCCCGAAGCCTCGATTTCCAACGCCGAGCTGGTCGCGAGCTACAACGCCTGGGTCGAGCGCGAGAACCAGAGCCGGCAGGCAAGGGGCGAGCCGCTTCTGCAAGGTTCGGACGTCGACTTCATCGAGCACGCCTCCGGCATCCGCACGCGCCACGTGCACACGCTCGACGGCATCCTCGACATCGACCGCATGGCGCCGCGCATCCCGCCGCGCGCCAACAGCGAATTGTCCGTGATGGCCGAGTTCGGACTGCGGTCGGCGCGGCGGGCCATCGAGCATGCCGGGTTGCAGGCGTCCGACATCGACATGGTGATCTGCGCCGCGTCGCACCACCAGCGGCCCTATCCGGCGATCGCCATCGAGATCCAGCAGGCGCTCGGCATCGAGGCCGGCGCCGGCTTCGACATGGGGCTCGGCTGCTCCTCGGCCGGTGCCGCGCTGCATGTCGCCTTCAATCTGGTGCGCGCCGGCGCACACAGGCGCGTCCTCATCGTCACGCCGGAGCTGATTACCTCGATCCTCGACTTTCGTGACCGCCAGACGCATTTCATCTTCGGCGACGCGTCCGCCTCGATGGTGGTCGAGGCGATCGGCGACGACGAGGACAGACCGGGCGCCTTCGAGATCGTCGACACGCGCAGCTGGACACAGTTCTCCAGCAACATTCGGACGAATTTTGGCTTCCTCACGCGGGCAGGCCAGGACGACGCCTCGCTCGTGCGCATGGAAGGCAACATGATCACGCAGGTCGGCAACAAGGTCTTCAAGGAAGTCACCGTCGCCGGTCACCGCTTCATCGTGGACTTCCTCGCCGCGCATCAGCTGACGCCCGAACTGGTGCGCCGCTTCTGGCTGCATCAGGCCAATGCGCGCATGAATGCGATGATCCTGAAGCTCGCCTTCGGCCACGATGTCGGGCACGACCGCGCGCCGATGGTGCTCGACCGGTTGGGCAACACGGCTGCCGCCGGCGCGATCATCGCCTTCAAGGAAAACAGCGAGGACATGCAGCGCGGCGAGTTCGGCCTCATCTGCGCCTTCGGTGCCGGCTATTCGATCGGCAGCGCGCTGCTGCGCAAACTCTGATCCATCACCGTGGCGCGCACGACGCGTCAGCCGATTTGGTTGGACGCCGACGGCGTCTGTGACCACACTCGCGGTATGAACACCGCCGTCCCGCCCCCGCCCGACGACATCGTTGTTCCCGCTCGCAAGCTCGCGGCGCGCGTCGGCGGCCTTTATGTCGCTGCCGGCAAGAGCTTCGTCACGACGCCGGTCGACGCTCTGGAGCTCGGGTTCGACGGCATCAGCGGCGACGTTCATGCCGGTGCGACGCGGCGCTCGGGCGGGCGCGAGCCGTGGTATCGGCGCGGCACCCCGATGCGCAACGAGCGGCAGCTCTCGATCGTCGCCGCCGATGAATTGGCCGTGGTCGCCGGGCGCATGGGACTGGCCGAAATCAGGCCGGAGTGGATCGGCGCCAATCTGGTGCTTGACGGCATCCACCGCTTGTCCATGCTGCCCGCCGGCACGCTGCTGTTCTTCGCCGGTGGCGCTACGGTCAAGGTCGATTTCCAGAACGCGCCGTGCCGCCTGGCAGGCCGCTCGGTGGCCGAGAACGCGGGGATGGCCGACCGCGAGGCCGGCGCTCTGCGTTTTGCGAAAGAGGCGAAGCGCCTGCGCGGGCTGGTGGGCTGGGTGGAGAAGCCCGGCCGCATCACGGCGGGCGAGGCGATCTCCGTCCGCATTCCGGAACAATGGATCTATCGGCCGGAGGCCGATCTTTTCGGGGGCACCACATGATCCTGATCGGGCAATACGATTCACCCTTCGTGCGCCGCGTCGGCATCGCGCTGACGCTCTACGGCATCCCGTTCGAGCAGAAGCCGTGGTCGACCTTCGGCGACGCAGACAGCATCCGCCCGTACAATCCGCTGACGCGCGTGCCGACGCTGGTGCTCGACGACGGCGACGTGCTGATCGACAGCCACCTGATCCTCGACCATCTCGACAGCCTCGTGCCGGTCGGCAAACGCATGTTCCCGGTTGTCGAGCCGGCACGCCGAAAGGCGCTGAAAGTGTCCGGTCTGGCGATGGGGCTGGCCGACAAGGCGGTCAGCCTGTTCTACGAAGGGCGTCTCCACGACAAGGTTTCCGACAGCTGGGTCAAGCGCTGCCGCCTGCAGATCGAGACGGTGCTCGGCGCGTTGGAAGAAGATCGCGCCGGCCGCAAGAGCACATGGTGGTTCGGCGATGAGATCGGCCACGCCGACATCGGCGTCGCCGTCGCCATGCGCTTCGTCAACGAAGTGCATGTCGGCATGGCCTCGACGGCGAAATTCCCGGCGCTCGGCGCACATGCCGCGCGCTGCGAGGCGCTGCCCGTGTTCAAGGAGATCTCGCAGGCCTTCATCGCGCCGGCCTGAGCCGGCCGAGGGCCTGCCGCAGGCGCGGCTGCCGGCTATTCCTCGTCGGCGTCGGGATCGAGCAGGCGCGTTGCGCGCCACTTCGTCAGCCACTCGTTGATCTGGTCGACGACGAAGAAACGCGCTGCGTCGCGGTCGTAGCCTTCCTTCAGCAGTCGGTCGTAGTCGGTGTGCCGGTGACGGACATGCGCGATCGTCGCCAACCACACGGCGATCGAGGCGGGAAGGGTGCGCAGGTGCGGCGCGCTCGCCGCCTGCCGGATGGGCTCGACATCCGCGTACGGCGCCATCGGCAGCAGTGCCGTCAGTGCCTTGGCGACCGCGCGCGTGCGGTTGGTGCTCATGCGTGCGCCGAGCCCGTCAGCGCCTCGGGGATCGCGTCGGTGGAGGCGTAGTAAGGCTTGATGTCGATAAGCCTGGTCCCGTCCAGCACGTCGATGCCGTCGATCTCCAGCCGGCCACGTTCGACGTCCAATGCCAGCAGACGCACCACATGCAGGCCGATCGGGTTCGGCCTCGCCGGCGAACGCACTGCAAACGTGCCGCGCGCTGCGGGCGCCTGCCGTGGTTTCTGAACGATCAGATTGCGCGGCGCAAAGCCCAGCCAGGACAGGAGGATCACATGGCTGGCGCGATCCAGCCCGTCGAGACCGGCGCGATAGCGTGCGTCGACCTCAACCATCGCAGGCACGTTGCGTTCACGCGCTTCGCGCATGTTCTTCGGGCAGGAGCCGCGTTCGACCCAGGCCGAACGCACCGTGGCGATGAAGACCACATGCGCATCGCCGGCCATTGCGGCCGGGTCTTCGGGTAGTTCCTGCTCACCCTCGCGCGGGGCGAATTCCTGCATGTCCGTCACCGATCCGGGCGCGCCGTTTTTTCGTCAATTCGCGACATCAGTGCTTGCCAAGATGTGCGTTGACACATAAAGATATGTTTATGTCGTTCTTGGAGCAATCCATGCTTGCCGGACCGCAGGTCACACTCGACGCCATGGTTGATAGCTTGAAGGCGGCGGCAGAATCCAGCCGCCTGCGCATCCTGGCGCTCGTCAGCCAGGGCGACCTGACGGTCACCGACCTCACCGACATTCTCGGCCAGTCGCAGCCCCGCGTCTCGCGGCATCTGCGGCTCCTTCTGGAAGCCGGTCTCATCGTCCGGCATCAGGAAGGCTCGTGGGCCTTCTTCCGCGTCACCGACAGCGAAGCGACGCGCGAGTTCGTCGGCGGGCTGGTGGCGCGCGTGAACCGTGGCGACCCGCAGATCGCCCGCGATCTGGAGCGTCTCGCCGGGGTGAAGAAGCGCCGGCAGGAGCGCGCTGCCGACTATTTCGGCCGCAACGCCGCAGGTTGGGACGAACTGCGCTCGCTGCACGTGCCGGAAGCCGCTGTCGAGGCAGCGCTGCTAGATGTCGTCGGCAGCCGTCCGATCCAGTCGATGCTCGACCTCGGCACCGGCACCGGCCGGCTGCTGGAGATCTTCGCGCCGCTCTACCGGCGTGGCGTCGGCATCGACATGTCGCGTGAGATGCTGGCCGTGGCGCGCGCCAATCTCGACCGCGCAGGCGTCACGCACGCGCAGGTGCGGCAGGGCGACATCTATGCGCCGCCGGTCGAGCGCGATTCCTTCGACCTCGTGACCGTGCATCAGGTGCTGCACTATCTCGACGATCCGCGCCTCGCGATCCTGGAGGCGGCGAAGCTGCTGCGCCCGTCCGGCCGGCTGGTCATCGTCGATTTCGCGCCGCACGGGCTGGAGTTCCTGCGCGAGAGCCATGCGCATGCGCGCCTCGGCTTTGCCGACCGGCAGATCGCGGAATGGTTTGGCGAGGCCGGTCTTGAGGTGGCCGAGAGCCGCGCCTTCGATCCGAGCGGCGAGCCCGACGCTCGCCTCACCGTGAAACTCTGGGTCGGGCGCGACCGCCGCATGCTCGTCGCCGACGCCGTCCAGCAGAGGGAAACTGCCTGATGAACCAGTTCCGCTTCTCGCGCCGGCCCGACATTGGCGACCGCATCAAGGTGTCGTTCGAGTTCTTCCCGCCGAAGACCGACGAGATGGAAACGCGTCTGTGGGACACGGTGCAGCGGCTGGAGCCGCTGAAGCCGAAATTCGTCTCGGTCACCTACGGCGCCGGCGGCTCGACGCGTGAGCGAACCGGCCGCACGGTGCGCCGCATCCTGTCGGAGACCTCCATCCCGGCAGCCGCGCATCTCACCTGCGTCGGCGCGACGCGCGAGGACGTCGATGCGGTGATCGCCGAATATGACGCCATCGGCGTGAAGCGCTTCGTCGCGCTGCGCGGCGATCCGGCAGCCGGCGTCGGCTCCGACTACCGCCCGCACCCCGGCGGCTATGAAAATGGCGCCGACCTCGTCGCCGGGCTCAAGCGGCAGGGCGACTTCGACATCTCCGTCGCCGCCTATCCGGAGAAGCATCCGCAGAGCCCGGATTTCGCCACCGACATCGAGATGCTGAAGCGCAAGGTGGACGCCGGCGCCACCCGCGCCATCACCCAGTTCTTCTTCGACAACGATCTGTACGAACGCTACGTCGAGCGCGTCCGCCGCGCCGGCATCTACATCCCGGTCGTGCCGGGTGTGCAGCCGGTGCATAATTTCCGCCAGGTGGCGAACTTTTCCGCCCGCGCCGGAGCGCACGTGCCGGCGTGGCTGGCCGAGCGTTTCGAGGGTCTCGACAATGATCCGCAGACGCACATGCTGGTTGCCTCCGCGGTCGCCGCCGAGCAGGTCATGGACCTGGTCGAGCGTGGCGTCTCGGACTTTCATTTCTACACGATGAACAGGGCCGATCTCGTCTTCGCGATCTGCCACATGATCGGCATCCGGAGCCACGCCGCTGAACTGCCAACGGCATCGGCCGCCTGAACCCTGTCTAACGATCAGGCGTCCACGAGGCCAAGTCGCCTATCGATGCGGTCCATACGAACTTCGACGCCGGCAAAGCGCTCTTCGATAGCTCTGAAACGTATTTCGAGTGCGGAGAACCGAGCCTCCATGGCGGTGAAGCGGCTTTCCAGTGACGACCAACGTTCGTCTTGCCGGGCCTGGTTGTCCAGAACCCGTTGAACCATCGCCTGCAGCAGGTCGAGCGTGACGGTCGCCATATCCTCTATGTAGCGCGGTTTTCCCGTAGCCACAAAAGAAAAGGCCGGGGCGGCGGTCCCGGCCTTTTCCGATCTGTGTTCATGAAGGCATTTCGCAGCCCTCGTCGCCTCAACTCAAGGCAACACTCCGACGATGAGGGCGCCTACAAAGGCAAACGCAGCACAAACCATCAACGCGTTGATGGGCCGTGTCAGTCCCATGGCATAGCCTCCTCTACAGACTATGGCAGGAATCTATGCGCATTTCGGGGTCAGACAAGGAAAAATATTCCACGAACACGACAGTGGTGTGACCGGCCTGATGAAGCTGGACGGGCTTGCGGTTGATTTCTTACGACAAATGACGAAAATCGGGGCGGCAAAGAAAAATTTCTTCCGCAGGGTCATTGCAGTCCACGGTTCAGCGGGCTGTCCACAGGCGGAAAACGCGCCCGTCGATGGTCAGAAGGCCGAGCGCGATGACCAGCATGCCGATCACTTCGTGCATCAGCAGGCTTTCGCCAAGGAGCAGCGTGCCGAGCAGAATCGCGCTGACCGGCACGAGCAGCGTCACCAGCGATGCGTTGGTCGCGCCGGCGCTGGCAATGATGCGGAAATAGAGCAGGTAGGCGAAGGCGGTGGACACCAGGGCCAGCCCCAGCACCGCGCCCCAGACAGCCAGGGTGGCATCGAACAGGCCGCCGGTGCCGTTCACGATCAGCACGACGGGAATCATGATCAGCGTCGAGCCGGTCAGTTGCGCCGTTGTCGTGATCAGCGGGGGCAGTGCGCGCAGGCGCCGTGCGAGGATCAGCGCGAAGGCATAGGAGAGCGACGCGCCGATCAGCGCGAATTTCGGCCACGCCGGGCCGCTCGTCGCGTCGAGCAGGTCGGGGCCGATCGTCACTGCCGTTCCTGCTATGCCAAGACCGATGCCGAGAACCTTGTTCCAGCTCAGCTTTTCGTCACTGGTGAGCGCGTTGGCGAGGAGCGCAGTCCAGAATGGCGTGGTGGCGTTGAGGACCGCCGCGAGCCCGGCGCCAAGCTCTGTCTGCCCGGCGAAGATGAGCGAAAACGGAATCACGTTGTTGAGCAGTGCCAGCAGCAGAAAGCTGCCCGCATAGGGCAGGGCAGCGGCTGCCGTCGTCCCGCGCGCGGCCAGCAACACGTGCAGTGCCAGCGCAGCGATGGCCACGCGGAACAGCACCAGCGTCAACGGGTGGATCTCCGCCACCGCGACGCGCGCAAAGAAGAACGAACCGCCCCAGACGATGCCGAGCACGATCAGCATGATCCACTCGGCAGCGTTCATCGAACGGGCAGCGGTCGGCGCGGTGATCCCGGCGCTCATTGCTTCCTCCTGACGCGCAGCATGGCCGTGGGCTAGTGCGCGCGCCAGCAAACGGCCACCCGATTTCCGCCGCTGGCGCAAAGCAATTTCCACGGCCGCCCGTGTCCGCGGAATGGAAAAGGCGAGGCGGGCGTAGCCCCTGCCACCCCTGACCGGAATCGTGCTTTATGCGGGTGCCCGCGCTATATGCGTTGCCCGAGCGAGGACATTGTCGATGCAGCAATTCACCAGCGCCAAGGAAGCGGCGCTTGCGCTTCGCCCGGACGATCCGGTCTACGGCTTCCGGCCGGAAGTGCTGAAGGCCGACGCGCGGCAGTTCATGGAGATGTTTCCAGGCAAGACCGCCTATGCGGTGAAGACGAATGGCGAGCCGATGGTGCTGCGCGCGCTGGTCGAGGCGGGGGTCACCGCCTTCGACGTCGCCTCGCCGGGAGAGTTCCGCGCCGTGCGCGCTGTCTCGCCCGACGCGGAGATGCTCTACATGCACCCCGTCAAGGCGCAGTCGGACATCAAGCTGGCGCTGGAGACCTATGGCATCCGCGTCATCGCCATCGACCACGAGGACGAGGTCACCAAGCTGACGCGTGTCGTGCGCGCGCTGGACATCGATCCGGGCAGCATCACCGTCTTCGTCCGCATCCAGACCAAGGGGCAGGCGGCCTACGAGTTGTCGAAGAAATTCGGGGCCGGCTCGGCACAGGCCGTGGAACTGGCGCAGCGCCTGCAGCGCACCGGCTACAAGGTCGGCATCTGCTTTCACGTCGGCAGCCAGATCGAGGATCCCGACACCTATGACCGGGCGCTTGCCTCGGCCGACTGGGTGCGCAACCGCGTCGGCTTCCCGCTTGCAGGCCTCGATGTCGGCGGTGGCTTTCCGGCCGAATACGGCCGCGACCCGAACCGCAAGACGCCGGAAATGCCATCGCTCGGCCAGCTGATGTCGCGCTTTCGCGGCGACATCCAGGAGTGGCACTTCGACAAGATGCCGCTGGTCGCCGAGCCGGGGCGCGTGATCGTCGCGCGCGCCTTCTCGCTCATCGTGCGGGTCCTGCTGCGCAAGGGCCGGCGCCTTTACATCAATGACGGCATCTGGGCGTCGCTGTCGGATTCATGGACCGGCAAGATCACCCTGCCGGCGCGCTTCATTCCCGACCCGGCGATCCGCAACCGCAACGGCGACGAGAAGAACATCGTGCCGTTCCGCGTCTGCGGCGCCACCTGCGATTCCGTGGACATCCTGTCGCGCCCGTTCTGGCTCCCGGAGACGGTGGACACCGGCGACTGGATCGAGATCGGCCACATCGGCGCGTACTCGCTGTCGCTGCGAACGCGCTTCAACGGCTTTTATCCCGACACCTTCGTCGAGATCACCACGCCCTTCGAGGAGGGCGAGGCGCCGCAGGGCTATGCGAGCCTTGAGACGATGGCCGGTGCGGCGGTGGCGAACGAGTAGTTTCCAGACCGCTCGCAGGCCCGCTGCCTTGAGTGCGCGCGGCTAAAGGCAGCAGCGAAATCACGAGAACCACACGTCTTCCGTGGCCCAATGCGGCAGGCCCAGCTTGTGCTTGCGCATCAGGCGCCCGTCGCGCCAACTGCCATTCTCTTTGCCGGCTCAGGAATTTCGGGGCTTTCCGTGTCGACCTTCGCGCTCACGATCGTGCTTTCGGCGGCGCTGCTGCACGCCAGCTGGAATGCCATCGTCAAGGCGGCGCCGGACCGGGCGGTCGTGCTCGCCGCTGTCGCCGCCATGCACGCCGTGGGCGGCGTCATCCTGATCGCGATCGGCGAGCCCCCGTCAGCGGAAAGCTGGCCGATGATCGCCGCTTCGACGCTGATCCACTACTTGTATTACGTGCTGCTGTTTCAGGCCTACCGGCTAGGGGACCTGAGCCAGGTGTATCCGATCTCGCGCGGGCTGGCGCCGGCGCTGGTCGCCTTCGGCACTTACGTGACGATCCACGAGACGCTGCATCCGCTTGGCTGGGTCGGTCTCGCGGCAGTGACCTGCGGCATCGGCCTCCTGGCGCTGCAGAAGGGCGCGGCACATGCCGACCGTCGCGCCGTGCTCTTCGCCACCGTGCTCGGCGTCACCATCGGCGCCTATTCGGTGGCCGACGGTCTCGGAGTACGCGCCTCGCAAAGCCCGCTCGGCTACATGGGCTGGCTGTTCCTGCTGGAAGCGCCCGTGCCGCTCGTCGTGCTGCTTCGCCGCCGGCGGATGGCCATGCCCGTCGACTGGAAGGTCTTCGGCATCGGCGCCATCGGCGGCGTCTTTTCCGTCACCGCCTATGGCGTGGTGCTTTACGCCAAGACCATCGCACCGATCGCCGCCGTCTCGGCGGTGCGTGAATCGAGCGTCATCATCGCGGCACTGATCGGTGTTGTGTTCTTCGGCGAGCGTCCGTGGAAGGGCAGGCTCGCCTCGGCCGTCATCGTAGCGGCCGGCGTGGCGCTGCTCGCCTTCGCCGGCTGAGAAAGAGCCGGGCGATGGCCCGGCTCCCTTGCATTCTTGTCGCGATGCGTGCCGCCTAGATGGCGATCTTGGCGTTTTCGCCGATCTTCGGCTTGGCGCCCGTGACCGCCGCCGTGAGCATCTTCACGGCGGACACGATCATGCCCGGGCTGTCCCACAGCTCCGCCTCTTCCGGCCAGAAGGTGATCAGCCGGATCGCCGGGTCATCGGCGGAATCCCACCATGCCTTGGACGACGGCTCGAACAGCTCCTTGATCTTGGCGCGGTCGTTCGACACAGCGGCCTTGCCGCTCATGGTGACATATTTCATCGAGCGATTGTCGGCGAAGGTGAGCGTCACGACGGGGAACTCTTCCGTCTGGTCCACCTTGGCGCTGTCCACGTCCGTCAGGAAATAGACTGCGCCCATCTTTTGGTCGACATGCGCGTCAAGCGGGCGGGCGCGCTGCTTCTCGCCGTCCCAGGTCACGAACATGCAGAACTCGATGTCTTCCGCGAGTTCCCAAGCCCGGTCTGCAAGTTCCTGCGGCGATTTCTTGGTCTGCTCTTCGCGTGCCATCGGGAGGCTCCTTCGGTTTTGCGATTGCCGGAAAATCCGCTCGCAAAACCGGCGGGAGCGCCGATCGTTCCCGCAATGCGACGAAAAGCCTTCGGCCTAGAGCGCGGCCAGCAGTGCCGGCGTCGGCCAGCCGTCCACGGGCATGCCGCGCTTCATCTGCTCCTGCCGCACCGCCTCGCGCGTGTTCATGCCGAGCACGCCGTCGATGCCGCCGACATCGTAGCCGAGGTCGTGCAGCTTCTGCTGCAGCATCTTCATCTCATCGAGGGTCAGGCCGGTCTCCGGCTCGCGCGGGTCGAATTTCGGCGCGCCCGCAAGCCGTGCGGCGAGGTTCGCCGCGGTCAGCGTGTAGACGAACGACTGGTTCCACTCGAGATAGACATCGTAATTGTCATAGGCGAGGAAGGCGGGACCCTTGTGCCCCTGCGGCAGCACCAGCCCGGCCTTCAGCCCGCGGTCGGTGAGTGGCTCGCCATCGCGGCCGGTGACGCCGTAGCCAGTCCACTCGGCGATCGACAGCTTGTTGGAGCGGCCGGTGACTTCCCACGGCATCTGCTCCGGCGCCCGCACTTCCTCGATCCACGGCTGCTCCGCTTTCCAGCCGCGCGACTTGATCTTGTTGCCGGTGGTCATGATCACGTCGGCCGGATCGTTGCGCAGGTCGACCAGCCCGTCGCCGTCCCCGTCGATGCCCTTCGACAGATAGTCTGACGGCAGGATCTGCGTCTGTCCGACCTCGCCGGCCCAGGCGCCCTGCACGTCGGCCGGCAGCACGCCGGTGTCGATCAGCGTCAGCAGCGGCACGATCTGCGGGCGGAACAGTTGTGGCCGGCGGCAGTCATGCGCCAGCGTGACTAGCGCGTTTAGCGTGTTGAAATCGCCCTGGTTGGCACCGAAATCGGTCTCCAGCGCCCAGAAGGCGGCGATGACAGCCGGCTGCACGCCAAACTGCGCTTCCGTCTTGGCGAAGACATCAGCGTACTTGTTCAGCATGGCCGCGCCCTGCTTCAGCCGGTTGCCGGAGATCATGCGGCCGGAAAACTCGATGAAGGTCTGCGAGAACACGCCCTGCGCGCGGTCGCGCTTCAGCACACGCTCGTCGATGCTGGCGCCTTCGAGGGCCGCGAGCCCACGTTCGCCGACGCCGGCGGCCTGCGCCTCGGCGGTGATGCCCGCTTTCCACGTGGCGAACTCGCCGCCGCATTCCTGTGCCAGCGCCGCGGTCGTCGCTGCTGCAGACATCAGCCCGGCTACGACAACCGTGTTCATCCAAGCCATCGCCCGCTCCGCTCTTCGATCCCGTTCGAATTGTTGCCCGGACGAAATGGCCGAAAACGGGCAAATGTCCAGTGTCAGCGGTGCGCTTTCAACCATTTGCGCCAGGCGGACTGGCTGCCGTTGAAAACGTTGATGTCGGCATTGCCGCGGATGCCGGGCACCACGCCTGTTCCGGTGTACTGCCAGAACGTGAAGGGATGGCTGCCATAGCGCGTCGTCGGGTGGCCCGCCACGGAGCGCAGCCAGAACTGGTAGCCGCGGAAGGCGGACAGCCCGTTATCCTCGAAGAAGTCCGGCGAGGTGTAGATGATCGGCTTCTTGCCGTAGTGCTTTTCCACCATGCTCAGCCAGACGCGCATCTCGCTGCGCACCGTTTCGGCGGGCGGCCGCAGCTTGCAGCTCGGCGACGAGGCGTTCCACTCCATGTCGAGGGTAGGGGGCAGCATGCCGCGCTCGCGCGGCACGTGGCGGATGAACCACTCGGCCTGTTCGGAGGCGGGACGGCAGAAGTAGAAGAAATGATACGCGCTGCGCGGAACACCATGGGCGCGGGTGGCGCGCCAGTGCTCGGCGAAAAGGTCGTCGACGCGGTCGCCGCCTTCCGTCGCCTTCACGAAAGCAAACGAGATTCCGCTCTCCTTCGCCTGCTTCCAGTCGACCGGCCCCTGATATTTCGACACGTCGGTGCCATGCACCTCGTAGTCGGTCGGCGACCGGCCCGTCCATGGGTGCGGGTCGTTGTCGCCATAGGCCGGGCGGGTGACGTGCACCACAGAGGCCGCGCCGGAGCTCGGGGTGATATCGTCCCCCAGATTGCTGGTGGTGCAGGCCGCGAGCATGGCGGTGACAGCGAGGGCCGCGAGACGCTTCATGCAGGTCCTTCGACAGGCCGCGGCAGGGCGGCGCCAGATGCATTCAGAGCGAGGATTGCCGCGTTAGACCCGCTAAGCTATGCCTCCCCACCCGGTCCCTAAGTCGGCGATCGTGGTTGATTTTCGGTTGCCGAACTGTTTCGGCCCATAAAATTTGCGTGAGGAAGCGGCCCAAGGCAAGCGGC
>JBFXFO010000113.1:0-13546 GCA_050178915.1 Rhizobiaceae bacterium
AGGCCGCCATCGCACCGAGGCAGCCCTCGACGTCCAGCTCGGTTTCGAAGGCGAGATGCTCAGCGAACGTCGGCATCTGCTTAGCAAGCGGGCTGGTCATGATCGCGCGGATGCGATCGCGGATCGTTGTGTTCGTGGTCGTCGTCAGCGTCTCCTCCTATGGGTTGCGCGCGTTGTGGAGATCGACAGCCTTGCGCCAAGACCTGTCGATATTGTCCTGGCGGATGGCCGCGATGGCTTGTTCCGCAGGAGTGCTGGTTTCGAATGCGTAGAACTCGGCGCGGCCGCGGTTCGTCTTCGCCTCGGCCGAGTTCATGATCGCCGGATCCGGTCCCGTACGTCCTGGCGCGCCTTTGCTTCAGCCGCATGCTTGACTGCCTCGAACCGCGTCTGCGGCGACGGTATCGGTAGCACGGGCACGGCGATCACCGGGGCCTTCGCCGGTACGGCGAGCGCGAGCGGCGTCGGCCGGATCGGCACCGCGCCATTCTTCAACTTCGCGACCACCGATTCCCAGGAACCGACGCTGTCAGCCATGCCGAGCGCAACTGCTTTCGCGCCGATCTCGACGCCACCGGCGCCGAATTTCTGGACGACCGTCTGCGAGCTGACGTTACGGTGCTTGGCGACAGCGGCAATGAACACTGCCGCCATCTCATCGACCATCTTCTGGATCCGAGCCGGCGCAAGTGGTTTGTTCGGCGACTGCGACGAGACAAATTCGAAGCGCTCGATTCCCTCCTGCTGGTCGCGTCGCGATCTATCCTCGACGCCCATCACGACACCGATGCTTCCGAGAATCGCCGCATCACTGACAACGACACGCTCCGCGGCGCTGGCCAGCCAGTATGCGGCCGAGCACGCCATTCCAGAGACAAACGCCGTGATCGGCTTCTTCCCTCGCGCAGCGTAGATCGCGGCCGCAAGCTCATCGCAGCCGTTGGCTTCGCCGCCGGGCGAGTCGATGTAAATCGCAATCGAAGAAATCGCCTTGTCGTCGAGCGCGACCTGAAGGTCGCGGCGCGCAACTTGGTAGCTAGTCCAGCCGAGAAATTCGGAGATCCACGAGGCTCGCTTCACCGACACGCCGGTGATGTAGATAACGCCGACGCCGTCCTTGACGCCGAGCCGCTCGCTGCCGCGCACACGCGATGGCCGCACCGATTGCAAGACGCGTGGGTTTCGGCGCACTCGGTCGAGGGCGACTTCTACCTCGGCCAAGGTAGCGTCCACGCGGTCCGCCGACATGCACCAAGTTGCGGCCGCCATTAGGCCGATGTCGATCACTGGCTTCATGGTTGGATGACCTCGAGGCAAAGCACGACCGCGGGGTAGGCGACCATCAAGATGCCGATGGCGCGCATCGCCGCATGGATCGGCGATTGCCATAGGTTGTCGGACGGGTTCACCATGCTGCCCGCGACAACAAAGAGGAACGCGGCCGAAACCGCGTTTAGTATCATCAGCATTTTTTCTACCTCTAGTCGGAGAAGTTGCGGCGCATCTCGCCGTCGATCGACTTGCTGGCACCAGAAGCTGCGGCGCCGACGCGCTCCATCAGCGCGACGAGCTGGCGCGCCTTGGCGAGCGCCGCGTCGATGCTGGCGGCATTGACGGTCGGCGTGGCGGTAACCGAGAGCGCGGATTCGATCTGCTGGCCTGCGGTTTCGGCGGCACCGACCGCCTGGCTGTAGTCCGCGGGCAACGGGCCTGCGCCCGCGAGAGCACGGTGGCGGCCGCCCTCAAAATACTGGCCGTGGAAGTCCTTGTACTGCAGGGTGCGGATTTCCTCGGCGCCCATGCCGTCATAGTTGCGGCGCGGCGCCGGCTGCCGATTGTCGTTGGCCACCGACGCCGACGTGCTCTGAATGAACTCGACGGCACCCGCCGCAAAAGCCGCCGCAAAGAGTGCAGGGATGCCGAGCTCGGCGGCCTTCCGAACGATCTGTCGCGAGCTCACCTTGCCGCCGCTACCAGGAAGGCCGTCCGCCACACCGGCGCCGCCCAGCGCGATAGCAGCCCGGGTCAGCGCGGCGGCCGAGCCGTCGAGCGCGACAGCGGAAGCCTTCAGGCCGAACAGGTCGCCCATCTTGCCAAAGAGCCACTTGCCGCCCATCCAGGTCGCGGCCCCGCCACCAGCCATCGCGCCCGCGGTCATCAGCGGGTTGTCCTCCGCTGCTGCGGCCAGGGCGTTGATGCCGTCCGCGAGACTGTTCAGCCCGGCATTGATCGCGCTGATCGGCACCAGCGACGCCGACAGGTTCTCGAGCGACGACTTGAAGGATTCCCAGCCGACGAACGGATCCTCGAAACGGACGTCCTTCGCCGATTCCGGCCCGGTCGCCTTGTTCATCAGTTCGAGCCAGCGTTCGACCTGCTGGCGCTGGGTGATGATGCGGGTGAGGAAGCCGGTCGCGGTGGTGTTGCCGGAGAGCTTGCCGACGGCTGCCGCGACGGCCGTGTCGTCGTCAAGATTGACGCCGTCCTTCTGCAAGGCCGGCACGAGATACTTGAGCACCCACTGGTCGGGATCGGAGCCGAACATGCCGGCGTCGACAAGTTGCCCGTCCTTGCGGACGCCGATCCGGTCGCGCTCCTGCAAATACTTCTTGCCACCGGCAGAACCCACCGCCTCGAGCACGAACGCCTTGAAGGCCATGGCCAGCGAGTTGCCGGTGGCGCCCGACCCCATGTCCTGGATGTAGACCGGGGCGCGCGCGAGGAAGTCCATCGACAGCGCGGGGCCGGCCGTCTTCGTGCTGCGCGCGAACTCGAACCAGGTGGCGGGGTCAAAGTCGGGATCGACCTGCGCAGCGCGCGTGGCGGCGTCGATCAGCGCGTTGACCTGGTCGATGCCCTTCTGACCGTCCTTGTTGACGCCGAGGTTGTCGAGACCGCGGATCAGGCCGATGAGCTGCTTCGTCGCCGCTTCAGGGCCGCGGGCGCTCTGCAGCACCACCAGCGACTCCACCATGCGCTCGACGATCGCCGCGGCGCGATCGGCGTCGCCCATGACCGAGTAAGCCGAGCGCGACATTTCCATGATCGCGGTGATCGGCACGGACGGGTACTTGGCGCCGATGCCCTCGGACTTGTCGAAAAGCTTATCCTGGGAATCCTGTGGGATGCCGGCCATGCGCTGGCGGAAGATCTCGCGCCGGCGCTCCGAGCTCGCGCTCAGCGCTTCGCCCGCCATCATGCCGCCGAAGTACGGCAGCGTGTATGCGCCGGCGAGCACCAGCGCGGGCTTCAGGATGGCGGAGAGCTTGTTGGCGTGACCGCGAGCGCGCGTCTCGACGGCCTTGAAGTGGCGGTCGAGATCGCCGCGCATCTGCGCAAGCTGCGAGATCGTCTGCGTCTTCCAGTGGGACACCTCGGCGCCCTTCAAGGCGCCCTTGATGCTCCGCTGCTTCATGTCGTCGTGGAGTGCGATCCACGACTTCTGGACGGCGCCGATCTCCTTGCTGGTGAGCTTGAGCGCGTCGAGCTGCTTCTGGAAGCCGATGCCCCACGACCGGTGACCGGTCGAGCCCATGCGCTTGGCGGCCTGCTCGACTTGGCTGATGACGCCGAGCATCTTCTGGCCTTCTGAGAGACCCTCACTCCTCAATTTGAGGACCAGTTGTCCAATAAGTGTCCGTGCCACCCGCACACCTCCGTTTCGAGGCAAAAGGGCTAACACAGGCTATGGGGAGGCTTGGGGGGTGCTAACAGAGCACAATTCAGCGTGACCCAAAGGGCACGGTATGCCGTAATGGTTCGGCGTCGTTCGCCCAGTTCTTATTCGACGGATATTCGACGAATGAGATACGACTGCGCTAAGTGCTTGAGAGAGTTGGTACGCCCAAGGGGAATCGAACCCCTGTTTGCGCCGTGAGAGGGCGCCGTCCTAACCGCTAGACGATGGGCGCAGACCGTGAGCGGATATAGAAGGCGCTCGCGACAAATGCAACCGACTTTCGCGCTTGCCAGCGCGACGCGTCAGCCGCGCGGCTGGATCAGGTCGAAGGCGTTGCCGTAGAGGTCTTCGAACACGGCGACCGTGCCGTAGGGTTCGTGGCGCGGCGATTCGCGGAAATGCACGCCTGCCGCCAGCATCGCGGCGTGGTCGCGCGCGAAATCGGGCGTCTCGATGAACAGGAACACACGCCCGCCGGCCTGATTGCCGATCGCGGCAGCCTGCGCGTCGTCCGCTGCCTGTGCAAGCAGCAGCCGCGCGCCGTTGCCGCCGGGCGCCGCCACCACGACCCAGCGCTTGCCACCGCCGAGATCGACATCCTGCGTCAGCTCGAAGCCAAGCCGGTCGCGGTACCAGGCAATAGCCTCGGCATAGTCGCGCACGACCAATGTGACGGTCGCAATCGCGCGGCCGTCGGCGAAGCCCCTGCTCACTCGCTGACCACGTCGAAACGGCCGAGCATGCGGTTCTCGTTGATGCCGTAGACAAAGATCACGCGATGGCCGTCGGCGAAACGCGTGGTGATGGAAATCCGGTCGCCGCTTGCTGACTGCGTCACGATCTCGGCGCCTTGCGGCAGCGCGATGCGTCCTTCGATCAGCTTGCCCGGCGCCGGCGCGGCCGCCTCCTCGGACGAGACCGAGCGATAGACAAACGCCAGCACCACGGCCATAACGGCCACGAACAGAATGCCCAGATTGACCGCCATGAACCGCACCAGCTTGCGGCGCACGCGCTCTGCCGCCGGATCCAGCGGATTGTCCTCGTTCTGGTTGTCGAGCGCCGCTTTGGCCATCGTAAGTCCGGATTGATCGTTGGAAATGCGCGACCCTGATAGCGAAGCCGGCTCGGGATTGAAAGCCTTCGTCGCCGACGAGGCCGCAGCAGGCATGCGCCTCGACCAGTGGCTGCCCCTACGGCTCGGCGCCGACTTTTCACGCAGCCGCGTGCAGGGCCTGATCCGCGACGGCGCTGTCACCGTCAGCGGCACTGCTGTCGTTGAAGGCAAGCGCAAGCTTGCCGCCGGCGACGTCGTGACGATCGCGGTGCCGGAGCCGGAGCCGCCCGAGCCGGTCGGCGAGGACATCCCGCTCGACATCCTGTTCGAGGACGACGAACTGATCGTCATCGACAAGCCGCCCGGGCTGGTCGTGCATCCCGGCGCCGGCAACTGGACCGGCACGCTGGTCAACGCGCTGATCCACCATTGCGGCGCTTCGCTCTCCGGCATCGGCGGCGTCAGGCGTCCGGGCATCGTGCATCGGCTCGACAAGGACACCAGCGGGATCATGGTCGTGGCCAAGACCGATCGTGCCCACAAGGCGCTGGCGGAGGCCTTCGCCGAACATGGCGCCACCGGCGACCTCGAGCGCGCTTACGCCGCGCTTGTCTGGAATGCGCCGACCGCCGCGCGCGGGACGGTCGACGCCGCGCTCGGCCGCCACTCGGACCGCGTGCGCCGCGCCGTGGTGCCCGCCGATCGCGCCGACGCCCGTCATGCCGTCACGCACTTCACCGTCGAGGAACGTTTTGGCGCGGCGGCCGAGCCGGTGGCCGCGCTGCTCGAATGCCGGCTGGAGACCGGGCGGACGCACCAGATCCGCGTACACATGGCGCATATCGGTCATCCCGTCGTCGGCGACCCGGATTATGCCCAGGGCTTCCGCACCAAGGCCAACCGCCTGCCCGATCCCCTGCGCGGGCTGGTCCAGACCTTCCCCCGCCAGGCGCTGCATGCGCGCCTGCTTGCATTCCGGCATCCCGCCACCCACATGCTGCTCAAGTTCGAGACGCCGCCGCCCGGGGACATGGCGGCTCTCATCGACGGTTTTCGTCGCTTGTCCCGCTAGCGTCCGAAGCGGATCGACCGCCTTGCCGGACGGTACAAGGCTTTACCGGACGGCCCACCGCCCGGTGCAAGGGACAGCGTTCACTTCAGCGTGACAGACTGTTTTGACTTGAACAAACGGGTGTAATTTCCCGTTTTGTTCCTATATAAGGCTGTTGGCGTCGTGGTCTTTCGGGAGGCGACGCCAGATGCTCGCCGGTTTCCGGGAGCAGTTCTAGTAGAGAGGGAGGGCGCTCGATGGCCCAGTCACTACCCAGTATCGTTTCCGGCGAAGGCGGCATTTCCCGCTATCTCGAAGAGATCCGCCGCTTCCCCATGCTGCAGCCGCAGGAAGAGTACATGCTCGCCAAGCGCTACAATGAGCATGGCGACACCAGCGCTGCGCACAAGCTTGTCACCAGCCACCTCCGCCTCGTCGCCAAGATCGCGATGGGCTATCGCGGCTACGGCCTGCCGATCGGCGAGGTGATCTCGGAAGGCAATGTCGGCCTCATGCAGGCCGTGAAGAAGTTCGAGCCGGAGCGTGGCTTCCGGCTGGCGACCTACGCCATGTGGTGGATCAAGGCCTCGATCCAGGAATACATCCTGCGCTCGTGGAGCCTCGTGAAGATGGGCACCACCGCCAACCAGAAGCGGCTGTTCTTCAACCTGCGCAAGGTGAAGGGCAAGATCCAGGCGCTCGAGGAAGGTGACCTGCGTCCTGAGCAGGTGGCCGAGATCGCCACGCGCCTCAACGTCTCCGAGGAGGAGGTGGTTTCGATGAACCGCCGTCTCTCGGGCGACGCCTCGCTCAATGCCCCCATCCGCGCCGCCGAAGGCGATTCGGGCGAGTGGCAGGACTGGCTTGTCGATGACAGCGACAATCAGGAGCAGATGCTGGTCGAGCAGGACGAACTCGACAGCCGCCGCAAGATGCTTTCCGAGGCGCTGGGCGTGCTCAACGACCGCGAGAAGCGCATCTTCGAGGCGCGCCGGCTCGCCGAGGAGCCGATGACGCTCGAGGAGCTGTCGTCGGAGTTCGACATCAGCCGCGAGCGCGTGCGCCAGATCGAGGTGCGCGCCTTCGAGAAGGTGCAGGACGCGGTGAAGGCCGCTGCCCGCCGCGCCACGCAGGCGCTGCGCACCATCGAGGCGCAGCCGGCCTGACCCGCTCTGCAATTGCAGAAACGAAAACCGCCGCTGGCAACAGCGGCGGTCTTTTTCTTGCCTGGATGAGGCGGCGGCAAGCCGGCAGCAACGCAACCGGATGGGAACGACCCGCTCTAGCCGGACGTCGAGCCCTGCCAGGCCTTCAGCACCTGATCGAAGACCTGCGAGCCGGGCACGCCCTTCTCCATCGTGATCAGCGCGCGCCGGCCGGACTTGTAGACCAGCGGGATGTCGATCCAGTCCTGCCCGCGCAGCAGCGCAATGTTGGCCTCCACTTCCGCCGGCGCATCGTTCAGCGCCACCAGGAAGAACCCTTCGGCAATCTTCGCCGGCGTCCCGCGGATCGAACTGCCCGCCTCCTGCTCGGTGTTCTTCAGTGCAAAGCGCAAGATGTTGTCGATGCCGCCGCCGCCGAAACCTTCCGGCGTGAGGAAGATCAGCTCGATCATGTGGCTGAACGGCAGCGTCTTGTCGCCATTGCGCCGGATGGTCATGGTCAGCTGGATGTTCTTCGCCGGGATCGTCGCCTGAGCGCGGATGGCGGGCTCTGGCGGCAGGTCGCCGCCGGGCGACTCCTGCACCACCGACCAGACGATGGAGCCGGTGTCGGCAGAACCCTGCGCGACGGTGGTGCGCTCCTCGTAGAAGATCGCCTTCTGCGCCACCGCCACGGCGGGCTGCTCGGTCGCGGCCGCGCCGTCGGCGGGCGGCGTCGTGGTCGCGTCAGCCGGGGTGCCTTCGGTCGGCACCGTCGGGGTGGTGCCGTCAGCCGGAGCGCCGTCGGTCGCCGGTGCTGCAGGATCGACCGGCAGGGTCGGCGGCTGCGTCACCCCTGCAACGGACGTGCCTTCGCCGACGCCGGCAACGCCGCCGGCCGGGCCTTCATCGACCTCCGTGCCATCCGAATTCAGGCGCTGGGTGAACTTGGTCGCCAGCGGCTCGCTGGCAGCAGGAATGTCGGCCGCGGCGGTATCGACGGGCGTCGGGGTCGCCGGCTCGGTCGTTGCCGGCTGCTCGGTCGCGACCTCGCTGCCGCCAATTCCCAGCGCCGCCTGCAGCGCATCCTTGTTGATCCACGCCGCATAGCCGCCGGCAGCCAGCGCAACGACGACAACGGCCGCAATGGCAAGACCGGCATAGCTGCGCCGCTCGCGCGGCTCGGCCTGCTGGAAATCGGCCGGCTCGCGATCGTCATCAACAGCCTCGCCGGCAAACACCGGCCCCTGGCTCAGCGGCTCATCGGCATCGTCATTGGCAGTGTCGAACTCCGATCCGTACCCCGGCTGCGGAGCCGGCGCCGGCGGGACCGCAGCCGACGCGTTGCGCGCCGGGAGCGGCGGTGCCGCGGCAACATCGGTGCCGGTTCCGCGCAGCGGCGCAAGCGGCGGCACAGGCCGTGGCGTCGGCGTTGCCGGCCGCGGCGCGGGCGACGGTGTGGCATAGGCCGAACGCGAGCCGGAAGTCGTGCCCAGCGACGGGAAGATGTTCTGCAGCCGGTCGAGCGGATCGCCTTCGTCGGCAAACGGATCGGCTGCCGGCGCGGCGTAGCCGCGTTCGACCTCGGCGATCGCGTCCTCCAGCGAACGGCGCTGCCGGTCGGCAACGCTGGCCGGCGGCGGCGGCGAGATCGCGGCGAGCTTGGCAGCGACCGTCGAACGAGCCTTGTCGTAGACGCGCTTGCGCATGTCGGGCGTCGCTTCGCCCAGCCCATCGATCGTCTTCCTTAAAACAGCGACAAAATCTGCCATTCGCCTATCAATCCAACCCCGCTTAGTGGGCCTTTGCAGGACGAATCCGGCAAAATCGAGCCGAAAAACATTAGTCCTGGAAAGGATCGGTTACCAGAATAGTATCGTCCCGTTCAGGACTGGTTGACAAAAGCGCGACCGGGGCGCCGATCAGCTCCTCGATATGGCGCACGTATTTGACCGCCTGCGCCGGCAGTTCGTTCCAGCTGCGCGCTCCGGCCGTCGTATCCTCCCAGCCGGCCAGTGTCTCGTAAATCGGCTCGACCCGCGCCTGCGCGCCCTGGCTTGCCGGCAGATAGTCGATGACTTCACCGTCGAGGCGGTAGCCGGTGCACACCTTGATCTCGTCCAGCCCGTCCAGCACGTCGAGCTTGGTCAGCGCGATGCCCTTGATTCCATTCACCGCCACGGCCTGGCGCACCAGCACCGCGTCGAACCAGCCGCAGCGCCGCTTGCGCCCGGTGACGACGCCGAACTCGTGCCCGCGCGTGCCGAGGAACTCCCCGATCTCGTTCTTCTGCTCGGTCGGGAACGGACCCTCGCCGACGCGCGTCGTGTAGGCCTTGGTGATGCCGAGCACGTAGTCGATCGCCGATGGCCCCATGCCAGAGCCGGCCGCCGCCTGCCCCGCCACCGTGTTTGAGGACGTCACGAATGGGTAGGTGCCATGGTCGATGTCGAGCAGCGTGCCCTGTGCGCCCTCGAACAGGATGCGGCTGCCGGAACGCTTGGCATCGTCCAGCACCTTCCACACGCGGTCCATGTACGGAAGGATGCGGTCGGCGACCGAGGTCAGCTCCTGCATGATCGCCGCGTGCGTCACTTCCGGGTGGCCAAGGCCCTTGCGCAGCGGGTTGTGGTGCGACAGCAGCCGCTCGACCTTGGCAGGCAGGGTCTCCATGTCCGCGAGGTCCATGACGCGAACGGCGCGCCGCCCCACCTTGTCCTCGTAGGCCGGACCGATGCCGCGCCGCGTGGTGCCGATCTTGGTGTTCGAACTCGACGCCGCATCCTCGCGGAAGCCGTCCAGTTCGCGATGCACCGACAGGATGAGCGCGGTGTTCTCGGCGATCTTCAGCGCATCCGGCGCCACGTCGATGCCCTGCTCCTTCAGCTTGCCGAGCTCGGCGACGAACGCATGCGGGTCGAACACCACGCCATTGCCGATCACCGAGAGCTTGCCGCCGCGCACCACGCCCGACGGCAGCAGCGAGAGCTTGTAGACCTTGCCGTCCACCACCAGCGTGTGCCCGGCATTGTGGCCGCCCTGGAAGCGCACCACCACATCGGCGCGCTCCGACAGCCAGTCGACGATCTTGCCCTTGCCCTCGTCGCCCCACTGCGAGCCGACAACCACCACATTGGCCATGGAAATCCCTTCCTGCAGGCCGCCCCGGAGAGGCCGGCACGACAGCGCTCTATAGCGTCGGGGCTTGGCCCGCGCGACCTTTTTGGCGGGACAAGGTGGCGCAGGCACAACATTTTCTGCCCTGCCGGTCCTTGGTTCGCAGCGAGGTCGGGGCTAGAGCGTCGCAACGCCGCGCAACCCGGACCGCCCCAGCGACAATTCCATGCACCGACCGGCCTATGTCTTCCTGCTTCTGACCACGCTCTTCTGGGGCGGAAACGCGATCGCGGGAAAGCTGGCCGTGGGCCATATCTCGCCGCTGCTGCTCAACGCCTCGCGCTGGACCATTGCGTTCGCCATCCTTGCCTGGATGGGACGCCGGCAGGTGGCGGCCGACTGGGCGGCGATCAGGCCGAAGCTCGGGCTGCTTGCGATGCTCGGCATCCTCGGCTTCACCATCTTCAACATCGCGCTCTACACGGCGCTGGTGCACACGTCGGCGATCAACGCCAGCATCGAGCAGGCGGGCATGCCGATGCTGATTTTCATGCTCAATTTCCTGCTGTTCGGCGTGCGTGCACGCGCCGCGCAGTTCGTCGGCTTCGTCATGTCGATCGCGGGCGTGGCGCTCACCGCCAGCCATGGCGACCCGGCACAGCTGCTGCATCTTGCCCTGAACGTCGGTGACGCACTGATGCTGGTCGCAGTGGTCGTCTACAGCATCTACACGGTGGCCCTGCGCTACAAGCCGCCGGTGCACTGGCTGAGCCTGATGGTGGTGCTTACCGGCAGCGCCACGCTGTCATCGGTGCCCTTCGCCATCGGCGAATTCGCCTGGGGTGGCGGGATCGCGCCGGACGCGCGCGGCTGGGCGATCATCGCCTACACGGCGATCTTCCCGTCCATCCTGGCGCAGATCTTCTACATCCGCGGCGTCGAACTGATCGGCGCCAACCGCGCCGGGCTGTTCATCAACCTCGTTCCCGTGTTCGGCACCGTCCTCTCGATCATGCTGCTCGGCGAGGATTTCCACGCCTACCACGCGCTGGCGCTGGCGCTCACGCTTGGCGGCATCGCGCTGGCCGAATGGAGCGGGCGGCGGGCTGCCGCGCTGGCTGTCCCGCCAAGCTGATCAGAACGCCTTCGGCAGGCCGGCTTGACGCAGAACGCCATTGGCTGTGTGGCGGCTGGGAATACCGACCGGCGCACGGGAAAGTTCCTGGCCGTGATCGGACTGTGCCAGATCTCGTGGCTTCCCCTGCCCTGCCGCACCAGCGCGCAACCAGCCGCCCTCAGCAACTCCCTCAACGCGCGGTCGAATTGCGGCGCCATTGAAACTAGGCAGCAAGCTGCGCTTCGCGCAAAGCCGTGATCTGGAGGAACACGGACGCAGGATCTAGTTCCGGGTGGTTGTCTGGCAGCAGATCGAGGGCCATAGCCGAAATCTTCGCCAGCAATTCATCCAGAGTCGGTGCGTCGGCCGCAGCCGGAATGTCGTCGCAGTGTCCGCTCCAGACCGAGGCTTCCTCGTCCCAGATCGCGGAGATGGTGAAGATAGTCGGCTTCATGCGCTCTCCCATCAGACCGCCGATCATATCATGTCGCGACGGCCGACGGGAGAGCGCGAAGGCGCGCCTCACACCACGTCGAACTTGAGCTTTTTCGCCGACTGGATCGCCGGATGCGCGCGCACCTTGGCGAGCACGTCCTCGGGGAACGGCGCATCGAGGTAGAGCAGCGCGATGGCGTCGCCACCCGGCCGGTCGCGGCCAAGCTGGAAGTTGGCGATGTTCACCCCGTTCTCGCCGCACACCGTGCCGAGCAGGCCGATGATGCCAGGGGCATCGGCATTGGTGGTGTACACCATGTGCTGGCCCACCTCGGCATCGAGGTTGATGCCCTTGATCTGGATGAAGCGCGGCTTGCCGTCGGAGAAGCAGGTGCCGGCGATCGAGCGCGTCATGTGCTCGGTTGTCACCTTCAGCATGATGTAGCCGTCGAACACGCCCGACTTGTCACGCTTCACCTCCGAAACGATGATGCCGCGCTCCTTCACCATGATCGGCGCCGAGACCATGTTGACGTCCGCCACCTGCGGCCGGATCAGGCCGGAGAGCGCCGCCGAGATCAGCGCGCGCGTGTTCATCTGCGCGGTAGAACCGTCGAACAGGATTTCCACCGCCTTGATCGGTTCCTCCGTGACCTGGCCGACGAAGGCGCCCAGCACTTCGGCCAGCTTGATGAACGGCCGCAGCCGCGGCGCTTCCTCGGCCGTGATCGACGGCATGTTGATGGCGTTGGAGATCGCACCCTTGGTCAGGTAGTCCGACATCTGCTCGGCGATCTGCAGCGCGACATTCTCCTGCGCTTCCGTGGTGGAGGCGCCGAGATGCGGTGTCACCACCACATTCTCCATGCCGAACAGCGGATTGTCGGTCGCCGGCTCGACTTCGAACACGTCGATGCCCGCGCCGGCCACCTTGCCGCTCTTCAGCGCATCGATGAGGTCGGCCTCGACCACAAGTCCACCACGCGCGCAGTTGATGATGCGCACGCCCTTCTTCATCTTCGCGATCGCCGCCGCGTCGATGATGTTCTTGGTCTTGTCGGTCAGCGGCGTGTGCAGCGTGATGAAGTCGGCGCGCGCGAACAGCTCGTCGAGTTCCACCTTGTCCACGCCCAGTTCCTCCGCCCGCTGCTCGGACAGGAACGGGTCGTAGGCGATCACGTGCATCTTCAGGCCGACGCCACGCGTCGCCACGATCGAGCCGATGTTGCCGCAGCCGACGACGCCGAGCGTCTTGCCGGTGATCTCGACGCCCATGAAGCGGTTCTTCTCCCACTTGCCGGCATGCGTCGAGGCGTTGGCCTCGGGGATCTGCCGCGCCAGCGCGAACATCATCGCCACCGCATGCTCGGCGGTCGTGATCGAATTGCCGAAGGGCGTGTTCATCACGATGATGCCGCGCCGCGAGGCGGCCGGGATATCGACATTGTCGACGCCGATGCCGGCGCGGCCGATGACCTTCAGATTGGTGGCGGCGTTGATCAGCTTCTCGGTCGCCTTGGTGGCCGAGCGGATCGCCAGACCGTCATACTGGCCGATCACCTCGGCGAGCTTGTCCTTGTCCTTGCCGAGATCGGGCAGGTAGTCGACCTCGACACCGCGATCCTTGAAAATCTGCACGGCGGTCGGGGAGAGCTTGTCGGAAACGAGTACGCGGGGCGCCATAGCGGCCTCCTTGGGAAGAAAATCGGGAAGGGTGGTCGCGGGCGGTGGCAGGCCGCCCGGAAAAATTCAGGCCGCGGCCTTCAGCGTGGCCTTCTGCGCGGCAAACGCCCAGTCGAGCCACGGCATCAGCGCTTCCAGATCGGAGCGTTCGACCGTCGCGCCGGCCCAGATGCGCAGGCCCGGAGGCGCGTCGCGGTAGTGGCCGATGTCGAAGGCGACGCCTTCCCTTTCCAGTGCCGAGACCATGCCCTTGGCGAAGGCG
>JBFXFO010000114.1:0-13531 GCA_050178915.1 Rhizobiaceae bacterium
GCTTCAGCTCCTTCGCCGGCCGCCCGAACACCGGTCCGTGCTGGAAGCCCGGCCGGCTTTTGGCGATGTCGGCGATATCGCCCACCACGGCCGAAGCCGTCGCGTTGCCGCCGGCGCCGGGACCCGACAGCAGCAGCTCGCCCAGGATGTCCGTCTCGATCGCAACGGCGTTGGTCACGCCGTGCACCTGCGCGATCACGCTGGCCGTCGGCACCATCGTCGGATGGACGCGCTGCTCGACACCCGTTTCGGTGCGTTGCGCCACGCCGAGCAGCTTGATGCGATAACCGAGTTCGGCCGCCGCGCGGATGTCCGCCTGGCTGATGTTGGAGATGCCTTCCATGTAGATGCTGTCGGCCGCGATCTTGTGCCCGAAGGCGAGGCTCGACAGGATCGAAAGCTTGTGCGCGGTGTCGTGGCCCTCGATGTCGAAGGTCGGGTCGGCTTCGGCGTAGCCCAGACGCTGCGCATCCTTCAGCACGTCGTCAAAGGCAATGCCTTCGGCCTCCATGCGCGTCAGGATATAGTTGCAGGTGCCATTGAGGATGCCGAACACGCGCGTCACCGAATTGCCGGCCATCGCCTCGCGCATCGTCTTGATGACCGGAATGCCACCCGCCACGGCCGCTTCGTAGTTGAGCAGCACGCCCTTCTTCTCGGCCAGTTCGGCCAGCGCCACGCCGTGCTTGGCGAGCAGCGCCTTGTTGGCGGTCACCACATGGCGGCCGGCCTCAAGCGCCGCCTTGACGCTGGCGCGCGCCGGGCCTTCGTCGCCGCCGATGAGTTCGACGAACACGTCGATGTCGCCCGACTTGGCCAGATCGACCGGATCGTCGAACCATGTCACCGGCTTCAGGTCGATGCCGCGGTTCTTGCGCCGGGAACGGGCAGAAACGGCGGTGACGGTGACGGGACGGCCGCACTGCCGGGTCAGGTCGGCTGCCTTTTCGGCCAGCACCCGCATGACCGACGCCCCGACCGTGCCGAGGCCGGCGATTCCAACCCGCAATGCTTCCGCCATGAAATCCAGTCCTGAAATGTCGTCGTGCCGAGGCGCCGTCTTACCGAGACGACGCCGTCAGGGCAATTGCACGCGACGCCTCAGCGTCGCGCAGCCAGCGGCACGACGTTGTTCGGCTGCTTCGCCGACGAGGTGAGGAAGCGCTTGATGTTGCGCGCCGCCTGCCGGATGCGATGCTCGTTCTCGACCAGCGCGATGCGCACGAAATCGTCGCCATGCTCGCCGAAGCCGATGCCTGGCGCGACCGCCACGTCGGCGTGCTCGATCAGGAGCTTGGAGAACTCCAGCGAACCGAGGTGGCGGAAAGCCTCCGGGATCGGCGCCCACGCGAACATCGAAGCCCCCGGCGCGGGGATCGCCCAGCCGGCGCGCCCGAACGCATCGACCATCACGTCGCGGCGCTTGCGATAGACCTCGCGCACTTCCGCGATGTCGCTTCCGTCGCCGTTGAGCGCGGCTGTCGCCGCGACCTGGATCGGCGTGAACGCGCCGTAGTCGAGATACGACTTGATGCGCGTCAGCGCCGCGATCAGCCGCTCGTTGCCGACGGCGAAACCCATGCGCCAGCCTGGCATCGAGAACGTCTTCGACATCGAGGTGAACTCGACCGCCACGTCGTTCGCACCGGGAACCTGCAGCACCGAAGGCGGCGGCGGGCCATCGAAGAAAATCTCCGCATAGGCGAGGTCCGACAGGATGATCAGGTCGTTCTTCTTCGCGAAGGCCACCACGTCCTTGTAGAAGTCGAGCGACGCCAGATGCGCCGTCGGGTTCGACGGGTAGTTCAGGATCACCGCGATCGGCTTCGGGATGGAATGGCGCACCGCGCGCTCCATCGCTGTGATGAAACCGGTGTCCGGCTCGGCCTGGATCGAGCGGATCACGCCGCCCGACATGATGAAGCCGAAGGCGTGGATCGGATAGGTCGGGTTCGGGCAGATCACCACGTCGCCCGGCGCGGTGATCGCCTGCGCCATGTTGGCGAAGCCTTCCTTCGAGCCAAGCGTCGCCACGACCTGGGTGTCGGGGTTGAGCTTCACGCCGAAGCGGCGCCCGTAGTAGTTGGCCTGGGCGCGGCGCAGGCCGGGAATGCCGCGCGAGGACGAATAGCGGTGGGTGCGCGGATCACGCACGACCTCGACCAGCTTGTTGACGATGCCTGACGGCGTTGGCAGATCCGGGTTGCCCATGCCGAGATCGATGATGTCGGCGCCCTTCGCTCGTGCGCTGGCCTTCAGCCGGTTGACCTGCTCGAAGACGTAAGGGGGGAGCCTGCGGACCTTGTGGAATTCTTCCATTGCCGTTCCAGCGCGTCAGGGGAAAGAGGGTGGCGCGATATACACAGCTTCGCGTCGAGCGTCGATAGCCGCCCAACGGTGGACACCCACCGTGGTCAGAAAATGTCGAAATCGCCGGCGATCCCGCCGCGCGCGATCCACGGCGTCTGCCGTCCGCCGGACTCCTGCGCCACTGCCGCCTTTGCTGCGCGGAAGAGTTCGTGAATGCTGATGTTGCCGTTGCCGTCGGTGTCGGCGGCGGCGCGGTCCTTCACGAGGATGTCGCGGATGGCGACCGAGACGCGCCCGCCCGAAAGCGTCGTCGTCAGTTCGCTCGCCTGCGCACCGCGCGCGGCCGAAAGCACGATCATCTGCGCATCGGGCGCCGAGGTCAGCAGTCCTGCAACCTCCTCGTTCGTGGTCACCTCCGCCCGCTTGACCAGGCTCGCATGGCTGACATCGAGCAGCAGCACGACGCGCGCCTTCGCCTTGGCGAGCGCGGCCTGAAGCGCCGCGAAATCGAGGGCGGTCCCTTCGATCTCGTAGAGATTGGTGTCGCTCAGCGCGAGCCGCAGGCTGCCATCCTTTCCGCGCAGCCCCTGTCCTGCGAGCGACAGCATGATGATGTCGTCGGCGCCGGCCTCCGCGACCATGCGCCCGAGGTTGTCGAGGATCGCCTGCTGCGTCGCGTCACGGTCGGTCAGCGTCACCGCCGACGTGTTGGAGTAGAGCGAGCGCGCTACCGCCTTGCTCAGGCGTGTCGCATCCGCCGCCGCATATTGCAGCTCGGCGCCCTCCATCTGGCGGTAGCTGCCGACGCCGACTGCGAGCAGGAAGAGCTTCGGCGCGCGCTGGCCCGCCTTGCGCTGCGGCAGAAGTTCGATCGGCGCGCTGGCCACGCCATTCTTGTCGGTGGCGACCATCGTCATGATGCCATGTCCGGCGAGATCGTCGGCGCCGAGCGAAACCACGGCCTCCTTGCCCTTCGGCTCGACATATCGGAGCGGCCGCCCGTCGGCGATCAGGTCGATGCCGGCGAGCGCGGTCGCGCTGCGTGCCGTCAGGTCGATGCTGGCGCCATCCTTCGACGCGACGCGCAGCACTGGCGGGTCGAGCGCGTTGGCCGGGTCGACCGCCTCTCCGGCAAGCACGCGCTTCGCGAGATCGGGCACCCAGAGCCGGCTGGTGAACTGCGACAGGACATGCCGGCCCGGCACGCCCGGCAGCCGCACCGCGACCGAACTGGCCGCCTCGGCGGAACCCTCGAAATGCCCGCTCTTGTCGACCACGACCAGTTCGCCGTCGGTGTACATGGCCGTCAGCACAGGCCCGCCATCGGCGCACGAATAGACCTCGATCTGGCCGCTGCGATTGACCTGCGTGACGTGGCCGAGGTCGGCATGGAACATGACGTCCGCGACGTTTGCCGGGTCGCGCGGCCGCGCGATGCCGCACACCAGCCGCCATTCCTTCAGATCGAACACCAGCAGATGCGGCACCGGCCGCGTCACGATGGTCAGATAGCGCCCGCCGGTCAGTGTCACCGTCGAAGGCTCCGTCCAGGGCTGGCCGAGCCCGCCCGGCGCGCGCATGTCGAAATCGCCGCTGATGGCGCGCAGGTTGCGCATCGCCTCGACCATGTTGGCGAGCGGCAGCAGATTCGCGTAGCGCAGGAAGCCGTCCGGCGAGGTCGACAGCAGCGTCATGGCGTGGCGCGTGACGGTTGGGCCGGCAGGATTGTCGACGACCGCCTGCGACAGCCAGAAACGCTCGCCGCCCTCGGCGCGCCCGGTCCACAGGTCGAGCGGCCCCTTGTGCAGGTCGATCGACGAGGCCTTCTCAGGCTGCAGATAGGGATAAGGGCTCGGGATCGGCTGCACCGGCACCGTGCCGCTCGCGTCCGGTTCGAAGAACGCGATTGATGTCGGGAAGACGTCGTTCAGCTCGCGCTCGACATGGTCGATGGCGCGCGTGTCTGTGCCGGCGCGCAGTGTCGCCAGCCTTTCGCCCGCCAGGTGGTTGAACATGACGCCGGCAACGGTCGCCGCGGCTTCGCTGCTGTCCGCCGGACGCGGCAGCCGTGTCGCCGGCCGTACGCGCAGCGCCCCGTTCGCCTCTCCGGCAATCGCCGATCCTTCCGGCTCGCCGCGGCTCTGCGTGGCGAGCGAGACCGGCGTCACGTAGCCCGAACCGCTGCCGAGCGTACGCGGCCCGGCGTCGAGCCGCGCCTGCCACAGCACGTCATGATTGTTCCAGCCGATCGGCGCCGGCCGTGTGACGCCATGGTCTGCGATCAGCTTCGCCGGCAGTTCGTATTTGGGCATCGGCCCGTTGACGTTGCCGGGATCGCCCAGCGGCACGATCAGTCCGGTCTCGGTCACGTCGAGGCCTTGCCTCGGATTGACCGCCGAAGCACCTCCATCGAGATCGGTGCCGGCGCCGGTATCGCCCTCCTCGCCATCGTGCGCCGGTTCGCTGGCCGCGGCGACGCCGGCGTTCTCGCGCCAGCCATTGCCGAAGGCGACGACGCCGGCGTCGACCGACAGCTCCATGTCCCAGGCGTCGCTGCCGGGAACCGGGCCTTGCGCGCCCGTCGGTGTCACGATGTCCTCGTCGGACGCCGCGATGCTCACCGGCTCGGACGGTGCGAAGCGCGCGCCGTGCAGCGTGCGCACCACCTGCACACGCCCGTCGATGCCATCGACGAACAGGAAGCTGTCGCCCTGCCCCCAATAGAGCCGGGCCGGCCCGAACCGGCCGAGCTTGCGCACGGCGACGAGGTCGTAGACGTCGTTCACTTCGGCATTGTCCGCCTGCACGAGCAGGAAGCGCCCGCTCGGCGAAAAGACCGGATTGGCGCCGGCGACGCGCAGCACCGTCTCGCCGCTCTCCTCGTTGGTGACGCCGACCGAATTGCCCGCGATCGTGGCCCGGAACGGGCCGTTCACCGGCCGCAGTTCGGCCACCGGCGCGCCGCCGGCACCCTCATCCAGCGGCACCAGTTCGGGAATGCCGGGCGCGACGTTTACCGTCGCCTTGTTGCCCTTCGAGAGCACGATTTTTTCACCGCAGGCGCTGATCTGCACCACCTGCCATTCCACCGGCAGTTCGCCCGCGCGATAGGGCAGGATGGAGATCTCGCCCGATCGCGCGGCGCCGCGCGTGCTCAGCGGCGTCACCGTGCGCATCTTGCCGGCGCCATACTCCATCCCGAACGGACCACGCGCACCGGGCATGAGCGCGAAGAAGCCGTGCCCCTCGAAACGCACGTCGCCCGGCAGCGTCGCCACAAGATAGACCGGCTGGTCGGGCCGGATCGCCACGTCCGGCACGCTCCACTTCAGCTTGAGCGGTTCGCCCGCGCGGGCGCTCTCGTCGAGTTCGACCTTGAGGCCCGCCAGCTTCTTGCGGATGAAGCCGAGCTGGCCACAGTCGGTATCGGGCGGCGGCAGCGGCGCGGTCACGTCGATCCAGGCGAGCAGCTGGCGCGCCATGCTGCGCTCCGGGTCGATCTCCAGCGCCTTGCGCAATTCCCTCGCCGCATCCTCACGACGGTTGGACGAGTAGAAAACGTGGCCGCGCGTCTCGTGCGGCGTCGCCATGTCGGGCGCCAGCGCCAACGCCTTGTCGATGTCGCCCAGCGCTTCGGGAAAACGGCCGAGCGTGAAGTACGTCCACGCACGCGAGTCGAGATATTCCGGGTTCTGCGGATCGTTCTGGATGACCCAGGAGAAATCCTTCAGCGCTGTCTCGTGGTCGCCGGACTCGTCCGAGATCACGCCGCGCCAGTAGCGGAAGTCGAGATTGGCATCGTCGATCGCGACCGATTGCCCGATGTCTTCGAGAGCGAGTTCGTTCTCGTCACGCCAGTAGTGCAGCTGGGCGCGGTAGAAGAAGGCAGTGGCGTTGTCATTGTCGAGGCCGATCGCGCGGTCGAACGATTTCAGCGCCGCGTCATAGTCGCCGGCGTCGCGCAACGCGCGCCCGAGCAGGGCGTGCGCGTCGCTGTTCCTGGCCGCGGCGCGTACCGCCAGATTGGCGTCGGCGTTGCCCGCGTCGATCTGCCCGTCATCGAGCAGCGCATGCCCGCGCCGGATCAGCGCCCAGACAGGTTTCCCGTAAGGATCGAGAGTTTGCGTGCAGCCTTCGATGACCTGTGCCGGCTCTACGCCATCACGGCAGTCGGCTTCGGCGTCCTGCGCGGACGCCGGCGCGCACGCGGCGACAAGCCCGAGAAATGCACCCACACCGAGCCGGTGCAGCCAAGACGACATGGCCCCACGTCCCTAAACTCAACGCTACTTGGTCCGCACCCGCGTTCATTCTAGCGGTACATTGTGGCACCGCAAGCTGGCCGCAGCCGCTTATCGCGAAAGGGTAAATGGGTCTTGGCCGCTGATCGTGACGACCGCGTGACAGGACTACTGCGTGCCTTCGATGACCTTCAGCGCATCGGCGCCGTGGTTCTGTCCAAGCTGGCGCAGCCGCTCCTGCTCGTCCGGCGGACGCACCCTTTCGGCCGCCGCCTGCTGGCGCTGCTGCCTGGCCTTGAGTGCCGAAAGTGCAGCAGCCTTTTCTTCCGGCGTGATCTGCTCCGCCGCCGCGCCGGGCGTCACGTTGAGATCGGGGAACTCGCCGGTGTTGACCACGCTGCCGACCGGCGGCGGCGAAGTTCGCCGTTCTGCCGGCAGCATCGCCTGCTCGGTGACGGCCGGCTCGGTGGCAGTCACCGCGGCCGCATCCGGTTGCACTGGCGCCGGCAGCGTCTGCGCGGCGACCGGTTGCGGCGCCAGATCGTCGATCGACGAGGACGTGCTGCAGCCCGAGACCAGTAGGCCCAGCGCAACACTTGCCGCCGGCCAGCGGACTGCGGCAAAAAGGCCATGTGCTTCAAAGCGATATGTCATATTGCTCCGGGGTGGCCGAACTATCGTCGCTATTGGACCCTATCCAACGTCGCATGGTAATGTGTCAACAACTGGCCTTTCGGGCGGGAGCGTAGCAGGCAATGGGGAAGGCCGAGGAGGAGCGCGGAGCGGCGGAGGCGACATCCGCCGATCCCTACGTCGTGAAGGACCCGCAGGGCTTCGCGATGAACCTCGCGCGCATGCTTGAGCAGGCAGGCAAGGCTGCGGCCGCATGGACCGCGCCGCGCGAACGCGGCGAGAAGACCGACACGGTGACCGAGCCGGTCACCGACATGGTCAAGACGTTCTCCAAGCTCACCGAATACTGGCTCGCCGATCCGCAGCGCGCTCTCGAGGCGCAGACGCGCCTTTTCTCGGGCTACATGGGCATCTGGGCGAATTCGATCCAGCGGCTTTCTTCGGGCGAATCGGCACCCGACGAAGTAAGGCCGGATCGGGGCGACAAGCGCTTTCAGGACCCCGACTGGGGCAAGCACGCCTTCTTCGACTTCCTCAAGCAGGCGTATCTCGTCACCTCCCGCTGGGCGGCCGATCTGGTCGAGCAGGCCGAAGGGCTCGACCCGCATGTGAAGCACAAGGCCGGCTTCTATGTGAAGCAGGTCTCCAACGCGATCTCGCCGTCCAACTTCATCCTGACCAATCCCGAACTGTTGCGCGAGACGGTCGCCTCGAACGGCGAGAACCTCGTGCGCGGCATGAAGATGCTCGCCGAGGACATCCAGGCCGGCCATGGCGAACTGAAGCTGCGGCAAGCCGACTATTCGAAATTCGAGATCGGGCGCAATCTCGCCATGACCCCCGGCAAGGTCATCGCCCGCTCGGACCTCGCCGAGATCATCCAGTACGAACCGGCGACCGGGAAGGTCCTGAAACGGCCCCTGCTCATCTGCCCGCCCTGGATCAACAAGTTCTACATCCTCGATCTGAACCCGGAAAAATCGTTCATCCGCTGGGCGGTCGAGCAGGGCCACACCGTCTTCGTGATCTCATGGGTCAACCCCGACGAGCGTCACGGCGCCAAGGACTGGGAAGCCTACATTCGCGAAGGCATCCAGTTCGGGCTGGACGCGGTGGAGACCGCCACCGGCGAGCGGGCCGTCAACGCCATCGGCTACTGCGTCGGGGGCACGCTGCTCGCCGCCGCGCTGGCACTGTTCGCGCAGGAAGGCGACGACCGCATCAAATCGGCCACGCTGTTCACCACCCAGGTCGACTTTACCCACGCGGGCGACCTCAAGGTGTTCGTCGACGAGGAGCAGATCGTGGCGCTCGAACAGGCGATGGGCGAGAAGGGTTATCTCGAAGGCACGCGCATGGCGACCGCCTTCAACATGCTGCGCTCGGGCGACCTGATCTGGCCCTACGTCGTCAACAACTACATGCGCGGCAAGGAGCCCCTGCCCTTCGACCTGCTCTACTGGAACGCCGATTCGACCCGCATGGGAGCGGCCAACCACTCGTTCTATCTGCGCAACTGCTACCTCGAGAACAATCTGACGCGCGGGACGATGAAGCTCGCCGGCCGCACCATCTCGCTGTCCGACGTCACCATCCCGATCTACAACCTGGCCTCGCGCGAGGATCACATCGCTCCGGCGCGCTCCGTCTTCCTCGGCTGCCGCTTCTTCGGCGGCGAGGTCGAATACGTCATGGCCGGCTCCGGCCACATCGCCGGTGTCGTCAACCCGCCGGCGCTCGGCAAGTACCAGCACTGGACGAACGGCCCTCCCGTCGGTGACTTCAAGACGTGGGTCGACAAGGCGACGGAAAATCCTGGCTCGTGGTGGCCGCACTGGCAGCGCTGGGTCGAGGCGAAGGACGATCGCCGCGTCGCGCCGCGCAAACTCGGCGGGAAGACGGCGGCGCTCGGAGACGCTCCCGGCACCTATGTGAAGGTGCGTGTGTAACATCGCGTAATGTCCCGTGAATTGACCCCCGGGGTCGGAGCGGGCGAAATGCGGCGCGTGAACACGATCCCGCCCCAATTCGTCCTTAGCCGGGCAAAACGGGGCACCTGCAGTGATCGCTCGGCTCGTCTCCCGTTCGTGGAGAGAGCGTAACTTTCGGACAAGCGCGGGCGGCGTGAATCCGGAAGTGGAGAAGGGGAACCGGTTTGTCAGCACGGCGATCGCGCACTGCGACCGGGGAATGGCGCGTCGTTGTTCCCGTTGCGATTCTCGGCGCGTTTCTTGCCGGCTGCACCACCTCATCCTCCGACAACAGTTTCGGCATGACGAATCCGTCCTTCGCGGCGGCCGGCGCGGCCGCCGCAGCCGGTGAAGGTGCCGCAGCGCCCGCTCCGAATGGCGAGATCCCCGAAAACCTCTCCGCTTCCGCAGACCTGTCAGCGCCAGGCACCGCCACGGCGATACTGACGGTCATGGACCCCAGCGATTCGCCGCTGCCCGAGACGGTCGCCTACGCGCCGACGCCCAGCCCGACCGGTGGGCTCGCCGAATTCCCGGCCGTACCCGCCACCGCCGATGCCGGCGGTGCGACGCAGGCCGTCGCCGCAGAGGCCGCGGGTTCGACGCCGGTTCCGCCGACTGCCGCAGCCGACCAGTCCACCGGATCGACCGGCCAAATTGTCGCCTCGGCCGCGCCGGCCGCTGCCGATTCTGAATTCATCCTGACCGCCGCTCCCGCGCCTGCCGCCGCGGCGCCGCCGAAGAAGCGCGGCTTCCTCTCCAATCTCTTCGCCTCAAGCGCGCAGGCTGCGCCGATGAAGCCGGCGGCGCGCGCCGCCGTGACCCCTGTGGTCGAGGAAAAGCCGGTCGAGCCGCTCGTGCAGCTTGCATCGGTCGATCCGGATGAGGCGGGCGCTGTGCGCGCAGCCGCTTTTGCCGGCGGCGACAATGCCCTTCCCGGTGTGCGCAAGACTGCGCTGTTCGAGATTCGCCGCAAGTCCGGCATCGACGACGACAGCGATGTCGACCTGCATGAGGACGAGGAAGATTTCGGCGGCAGCTACAAGGTCGCCTCGGCGGCCGGTCTCGCCCGCCTCGCCCCGAACGGCCTGCTGACCCAAACCGAAAACGTGGACGTCGCCTGCCTGAAGCCGTCGCTGGTGCGCGTGCTGAAGGCCGTCGAGTCGCATTACGGTCGCAAGATGAGCGTTACCTCTGGCTACCGTGACCAGCAGCGCAACCGTCGGGCTCGCGGCGCGAAGAACTCGCTCCACATGTATTGCGCCGCCGCCGACGTTCAGGTGCCCGGCGTCTCCAAGTGGGAACTCGCCGCCTTTGTCCGCTCCATGCCGGGCCGTGGCGGCGTCGGCACCTATTGCCATACCGAATCGGTTCACATCGACGTCGGTCCGGAGCGCGACTGGAACTGGCGCTGCCGCGGCAAGCGCAAGAAGCGCCACTAGCCTTCCCAGCGTCGATATTCGGCACTCGAGAGCCCTGCCGGAGGGCCATTCCGGTCCGTGCCGTAACGTCATCGTCCCGCGACCAATCGTATCGCCTGAAAAAGCGCGCCAGAGCGCCCTGGCGGGGTTGCCGCCTGCGCTACTGCCAACTATAAGCGCCCCGTTCTGTGCGCCCATCGTCTATCGGTCAGGACGCCACCCTTTCACGGTGGAGAGAGGGGTTCGATTCCCCTTGGGCGTGCCAGAACTTTCCCGCAGCCAGAAATCAGCGCGTTGAAACCGCGGTTGCGTCGCGTTCCCGCCTAGGAACTGCCGCAGGCATCCCCGAGTTATCAGGAAAGCCCGGCCACGGTGGCCGGTCATCTCCGGAGCGACAACAATGGGTTGGATCGCAGCGCTTGTCGCTGGCGTCGTGATCGGCGTTATGGCCGAGAAGACGATGCCGAACGCCTTTGGCACCGTGCGCAGCGCTGTCGCTGGCGCCATTGGCGCATTGTTGATCAACGCCCTGTTCCTGCAACTCGACGCCCATCTGGGTGACACGTTCAGCTTCGTGCTGGCCTCGGTCGTCGGCGCGCCCATCGCCATTGGAATCGCCCGAATGGCCCGCCACGAACCTTTCATGACGGAATAGCTGGCCTGTGCGCGTCGTTGCTGAAATGGTTCGGCTCTCGCAAGGAGGCTGCCATGATCGTCAGGATTGCCGAACTCGACATCGATCCTGACCGCATCGAATCCCACCGCGCCCTGCTCGCCGAAGAGATCGAGGCTTCTGTCAGGCTTGAGCCGGGCGTCATCTTCCTGTTTGCGCTGGCCGTCGCGGGCAGCCCGAACGCGGTGCGCGTCATCGAAGGTTATGCGGACCAGGCAGCCTACGAGGCCCATCTCACCACCCCGCACTTCCTGAAGTACAAGGCCGCCACGGCCGAGATGGTCCTCTCGCTCCGGCTTCAGGAGACCGCCCCGATCGCCTTGCATGCGAAGCGCCGCCTCTCTTTGTGAAGAGCCGCAACGTTGTCGGCTCAACCGGTGCCACCTATGCTCATGCACACGTTCGGGAATCGACATGCGTCTGCGCCGCGTAACCTTCTGTCTGGCCCTCGTCTTCGGAGTGGCGATCCCGCAGATTCCGCTGCTTGGCCTCGCCGCCTCGGCATCCGAGGCGCTGCGCGCGCCGCATACGCCGCAGATCGAGCAGTGCCACCGGCTTCCCGCCTGAGCCGGGCGTCGCCCCTTGAACCTGCCCATTTTGGATGTCACATGAGGGCAGCGCCGGATATCCGCGCCGCTGCCGCGTGAAATTGTATGGACCTATGGTGAACTATCTCGACGCCACGATCGCGCCGCTGCGCAACACCGGACAGATCCGGCTCTACGGTCCCGAGGGCTTCGAGGGTATGCGCAAGGCCTGCCGGCTCACCGCCGAGTGCCTCGATGCGCTCGTGCCCATGGTGCAGCCGGGCGTCACGACGGAGGCGATCGACCGCTTCGTCTTCACCTTCGGCATGGACCACGGAGCCCTGCCCGCCACGCTCAACTACCGCGGCTACACGAAGTCGTCCTGCACCTCGATCAACCACGTCGTCTGCCACGGCATTCCGGACAACAAGCCGCTGCGCGACGGCGACATCGTCAACATCGACGTCACCTACATTCTCGACGGCTGGCATGGCGATTCCTCGCGCATGTATCCCGTCGGGCAGGTGAAGCGCGCTGCCGAGCGGCTGCTCGAGGTCACGCATGAGTGCCTGATGCTGGGCGTCGCCGCCGTGAAGCCCGGCGTGCGCACCGGCGCCATCGGCGCCGCCATCCAGACTTATGCCGAGGCCGAGCGCTGCTCCGTGGTGCGCGACTTCTGCGGCCACGGCGTCGGTCTGCTCTTCCACGACGCGCCCAACATCCTGCACTACGGCTCGCCCAACGAGGGCGCCGAAATGCGCGAGGGCATGATCTTCACGATCGAGCCCATGATCAATCTGGGACGTCCGCACGTGAAGGTGCTGTCCGACGGCTGGACCGCCGTCACCCGCGACCGTTCGCTTTCCGCCCAGTACGAGCACACGGTCGGCGTCACCGCCGACGGTTGCGAGATCTTCACGCTTTCGCCCGCCGGGCTCGATCGTCCCGGGCTGCCCGCGGCCTGAAGGCCCTCGACCCGGTCTTCGCGCTCGCCTAAGATTTCCCGATCCGGTGGCGGGAACCATGTCGGACGACACGGACAACGAGCGCGATTTCTTCGCCGAGCGGCCTGTCATGCCGCCCGCTGCACCCGTCCGCGCGTCAAAAAAATCCGCACGGGAAAAGCCGCACTATATCGGCCACCGCGACCGCCTGCGCGAGCGGTTCGCTGCCGCCGGCGACGCGCTCGCCGACTATGAACTGCTCGAACTCATTCTTTTTCGCTCGATCCCCCGCGCCGACACCAAGCCGCTGGCCAAGATGCTGCTGACCCGCTTCGGCAGCTTTGCAGAAGTGCTCGGCGCGCCGGTTTCGCTGCTGCAGGAGGTCGAGGGCGTCGGCCCCGCTGTCGCCTTCGACATCAAGGTGGTCGCCGGCGCGGCGCGCCGCATGACGCACGGCGAGATCAAGGGCCGCGAGGTGCTTTCGTCATGGGACCGCGTGCTGGACTACTGCCGCGCCGCGATGGCCTTCGAGACGCGCGAGCAGTTCCGCATCCTGTTCCTCGACAAGAAGAACGCGCTGATCGCCGACGAGGTGCAGCAGCAGGGCACTGTCGACCACACGCCGGTATACCCGCGCGAGGTCGTCCGCCGCGCGCTGGAGCTGTCATCCACGGCGCTCATCCTTGTCCACAATCACCCCACTAACCTCAATTCGATCACTCTGGATCACGCTCAAGCACATTGAAACACTAAAAAAATAGCGATTTTTTGCCGTTGCGTAGTGGGGGCGGTTTTGGCAAATTGGGGGCTGT
>JBFXFO010000115.1:0-5402 GCA_050178915.1 Rhizobiaceae bacterium
AGATCGGCGAACTGGCCTTCACCTGGAACCGCTTCTGGATCGTGATCTTCGCGCTCGTCGTCTTCGCCGTGCTGCTCTACGTCATGAGGCGCACTGCGTGGGGCCTGCAGATGCGCGCCGTGACCGCCAACCGGCGCATGGCCGCTTCCATGGGCATCCGCACGCCGTGGGTCGATGCGCTGACCTTCGCGCTTGGCTCTGGCATCGCCGGCATCGCCGGCGTGGCGCTCAGCCAGATCGACAACGTCTCGCCCAATCTGGGCCAAGGCTACATCATCGACAGTTTCATGGTCGTGGTGTTCGGCGGCGTCGGCAATCTGTGGGGCACGCTGGTGGGCGCGTTCTCGCTCGGCATCCTCAACAAGTTCCTCGAGCCTTACGCCGGCGCGGTGCTGGGCAAGATCCTGGTGCTGGTGCTGATCATCCTGTTCATCCAGAAGCGCCCGCGCGGCCTGTTCGCGCTGAAGGGCAGGGCGGTCGAGGCATGATCACCGGACGCCTCTTCGCTGCCGGCGCCGACCGCCGCATCCTCATCACGATGGCGATCCTCGTCGCCGTCGCCATCATCGTGCCGATCCTCAACGTCGTGGTGCCGCCCGACCGCGCGCTGCACGTTTCGCCCTATGTGGTCGCGCTGGTCGGCAAGTATCTTTGCTACGCGCTCCTGGCGCTGGCGCTCGACCTCGTCTGGGGTTTCTGCGGCATTCTCAGCCTCGGCCACGGCGCGTTCTTCGCGCTCGGCGGCTACGCGATGGGCATGTATCTGGTGCGGCAGATCGGCAGCCGCGGCGTCTACGGCAATCCCGACCTGCCCGACTTCATGGTGTTCCTCAACTGGAAGGAATTGCCCTGGTACTGGTACGGCTTCGACCAGTTCTGGTTCGCCGCTCTGATGGTGATGATTGTGCCGGGGCTGCTGGCCTTCATCTTCGGGTGGTTTGCATTCCGCTCCAGGGTGACGGGCGTCTACCTGTCGATCATCACGCAGGCGATGACCTACGCGCTTTTGTTGGCCTTCTTCCGAAACGACATGGGTTTCGGCGGCAACAACGGCCTGACCGACTTCAAGGACATCCTCGGCTTCAGTGTGCAGTCGAACGGCACCCGTTCCGGGCTGTTCGCTGCGAGCGCACTGATGCTGGCGCTCGGCGTCTTCGTCACCTGGCGCATCGTCGGCTCGAAGTACGGTAAGCTCATGGTGGCGGTGCGCGATGCCGAAAGCCGGACGCGCTTCATCGGCTGGCGGCCGGAGAACATCAAGCTCTTCGCCTTCACCATTTCCGCCGTCATGGCCGGCATCGCCGGCGCGCTCTACGTGCCGCAGGTCGGAATCATCAACCCGGGGGAGTTCGAGCCGGGCAACTCCATCGAAGTCGTCATCTGGACAGCTGTTGGCGGGCGCGGAACCATCGTTGGTCCGATCGTCGGCGCGCTGCTGGTCAACGCCGGCAAATCCTATTTCACCGGCGCGCTGCCGGAACTCTGGCTGTTCGCGCTGGGCGGTCTCTTCGTGCTGGTCACGCTGTTCGTGCCTAAGGGGATCGTCGGCACATGGGACAAGATGCGCGGCTGGTTGCGCACTTCGTCCGTGCGCAAGTCCGCCGAGCCGCCGGCCGACCGTGGCGAGCCGACGGCGGTTGTCCGCTCTGGCACATCCTCCACACCGGGCTGGGCACCTCCGCCCAAGCCGCAGCCGGCGGAGTGACACGATGGCAAAGTCCGGCACCATCCTCTACCTCGACGGCGTCTCGGTTTCTTTCGACGGGTTCAAGGCGATCCGCGAACTGTCGCTCGTGCTCGACCGTGGCGAAATGCGCGCGATCATCGGCCCGAACGGCGCCGGCAAGACGACGATGATGGACATCATCACCGGCAAGACGCGGCCCGACGAAGGCGAGGTGTTCTTCGACGGCACGATCGACCTCACCCGCCACGACGAGGCCGACATCGCCATGATGGGCATCGGCCGCAAATTCCAGAAGCCGACCGTGTTCGAGAGCCACACGGTCGAGGACAATCTGGTGCTGTCGCTGAAAGGACCGCGCTCGATCTTCCCGGCGCTCTTTCACAAGCGCAGCGGCGACGAGGCGCGCCGCATCGACGAGATCCTCGGCACCATCCGGCTCGGCGACAAGCGGCACGACCGCGCCGCCAACCTGTCGCACGGGCAGAAGCAGTGGCTGGAGATCGGCATGCTCTTGGCGCAGGACCCGAAGCTGCTTTTGGTCGACGAGCCGGTCGCGGGCATGACTGACGCCGAGACCGAAGAAACGGCGCGCTTGCTCAAGGACATCGCGCGCGAGCACTCGGTGATCGTGGTCGAGCACGACATGCATTTCGTGCGCGAGCTCGGCGTGAAGGTCACGTGCCTCCACGAGGGCTCGGTGCTGTCGGAAGGCTCGCTGGACTTCGTCTCCTCCGACGAACGCGTCATCGAAGTCTATCTGGGGCGCTGACGATGCACTGGCGCGCGGATTTCAGCAGGTTCGAGCGGTCAGGGATCACGACCTCACCGACCCTTCGGGTCACCTTTCTCCCGGGGGTGCTTCGACGCCTCGCTAACAGACTGCCTTTCAGTTTCACGAACCCCCCTTGGTGGGCCGGAAGGCCAGCCACTCCCGCCTCTCCGGCGGGAGCACGGGGGGACCAGGCCGGAGCCTTGCGCCATGCTTGAGGTGACCGACGCCAGGCTTCACTACGGCGCCGCGCAGGCGCTGCGCGGCGTGTCGCTCAAGGCGGATGCTAGCAAGATCACCTGCGTGCTCGGCCGCAACGGCGTGGGCAAGACCAGTTTGATGAGATCGATCGTCGGCCATCACCGGCTGACGTCGGGCAGCGTAGCCTTCGAGGGGAAGGCGCTCGACCGGAGCGCGGCATACGACCGCGCCCGGTCGGGCATCGCATTCGTGCCGCAGGGGCGGGAAATCTTCCCGCTCCTGACGGTGCGCGAGAATCTGGAGTCGGGCTTTGCGCCGCTGAAGCGCCGCGAGCGCACCATCCCGGCGCATGTGTTCGAGCTCTTCCCGGTGCTCAAGCAGATGCTCGGCCGCCGTGGCGGAGATCTTTCCGGCGGCCAGCAGCAGCAGCTCGCCATTGGCCGCGCACTGGTGATGCGGCCCAAGCTGCTGGTGCTCGACGAGCCGACGGAAGGCATCCAGCCGTCGATCATCAAGGACATCGGCCGCGCCATCCGTTATCTGCGCGACAGTGCCGGCATCGCCATCCTGCTGGTCGAGCAGTACCTCGATTTCTGCCGCGAGCTGGCCGATGAGGTGAACATCATGGAGCGCGGGCTGATCGTCCACACCGGCCCGGGCTCCGACCTCGATCTGCCGGAAGTGCGCAAATACCTGACGGTCTGATCGCCGGATTTACCCAAAATTCTCGTTTCGCGGACGATGCTCGACCGGGCATCAGCGAGCAATTGATTGGTCGGCATCGAGGCGAAGGGCGCGAACGGGCCAACCTGGCTATGGCTGGGCGCGCTCGCTGTTGCCGCCATCGTCCTTGCGCAGATGCCGCTGTCGCTCAATCACGATGCAGCCTGGCATCTCAATGTCGCGATGCAGATGCTCGCCGGGGCGGAACTCGGCAGCGATGTCTTCGACGTCAACCCGCCGATGACGGCTTGGCTGCTTTCCATCCCGGCGTTGCTGTCGAAAGCGACCGGCCTGTCGCCCGAGCTTTCGATGCGGAGCTTCGCCGTACTGGTCTGTCTTGCGGCGATCGCGGCTTCGGCAGGGTTGCTCAGGCGGCTTGGGTTTTCAGGCAAAGCGCTCGGAATAGCGCTCCTGTTCCTCGCCTTCGCTCTGCTGGCTCTGCCGGGCTATGACTTCGCGCAACGGGAGCAGTTCGTGGCTGCGATGGTGCTGCCCTATGTCCTGCTCGCCGCCTGCCGCCTGCGGCGTGTCGCAGTCGGCGCGGCGCACGCAATCGTCGTCGGCGCCGTCGCCGGCATCGCCATCGGCACCAAGCCTCATTTCCTGGCTGTGCCGCTTTGCGTGGAGATCTGGCTGCTCGCAGCCTCGCGTCGGCCGGCGCTGCTGTTGCGGCCCGAACTGATCGCGATGGTCGCGACCGGCATCCTGTACATCGTTGCCGTCGCGGTACTCGCCCCGGCCTACCTCACCGAGGTGCTGCCGGACGCCTTGAGCAATTATGACGGCTTCGAAACCGGCGGAGCCTCGCTCGTCGTTCTGCTGACCGAAAACCTCGCGGTTTTCCTGTTCGCGCCGGCGCTTTATCTTCTCGGCCGCCGTTTCCCTAGAGATCTCGGAATCCCGGGCGCAGTTTGCGCTGCCGCCTTTGGTTTCATCGTCGCCGCTGCCCTCCAGCAGAAGGGCTGGAGCTACCATTGCCTGCCGGCCGCTGCCTATGCGGTCTTCGTGCTCGGCCTGCTTGTCGCCACCGATCGCCAGCCGGCGGGGCTGCTGGCGCGGGCAGGGGTGGCGGCGGCGCTTGCCTTCGGCCTGCGCATGCCTGTCCTCAACCTCATCGACGGCTATTCGCCGGATGGAACGAATGAGCGGGTGAAACGCCTCGCGGCGCTCTTCGAAGCCAATCCCGGTCCGAACGACACGGTCTTCGCCTTCATAACCTCGCCGCGCGACATTCACCCCGCGGTGCTGCGGTCGGGCCTGCACTGGGGCAATGCAGCGGGCGCGATGGTATATCTGCCGGCGCTGGTGAAGGAGGAGCGGCGAGCTGTGGCCAGCGTCCACCGCGCTTCGATCTACGCTGCCGCCGAACGGCACGACGCGCAGGTGCTGAAAGATCTCGACCGGCTGCATCCTGGCGTGATCGCCGTGGATTCCAGCGCACGCAAGCTGGCATTCGAGGGCATCGACTTCGACTATCTCGAATATTTCGACCGCTATCCGGAGTTTCGCCGCATCTGGCAGGACTACCGCGAGAGCGAGCCAATCGGCCGCTTCCGCATATTCCTGCGGCGACCACAGTCCGTTGCCGGGGGCGGCTGACGAGCGCCTAGTCCGGGCGTCAAAGTCCAAGAAGTTACGGGCAAGATTTTGTAGGTCAAGCCGGCATTGCAATGATAGTATACTTGTATGAGGCGAGTCGGGTTTGCCGGACGCTTTCAAGATTCGGGTTTACCGGCTGCTTCCAGGAAAAGAGCTGCTTGCTTTGCGCTAAAGCAGCCTGGGTGGGCATTCCAGATCAAGCGTAAGTTTGTGTTCCATCGGGCGGCTGGGGGCTGCAATGGACTACACGATCGACGACTGCGCGAAGCGTCGTCTGGTGGAGCGTGATGACATCATCACGGCCATCAACATCCTGCGCTCGCGTGGCGTGCGCACCGACGAACTGATCCTCGAGATGTCGAAGATATTCTACATCGACCTGGACGAGTTCAACGAACTGGTGCCGGAAGCAGCCTGACCGGC
>JBFXFO010000115.1:5502-13419 GCA_050178915.1 Rhizobiaceae bacterium
CTGACCTACGTCGATGCCGTGCAGTTCGCGCCGCATGGGCTGGTCGATGTCGCCGATCTTGGATGCGATTTTCTCGCGTGCTCGGCGTACAAGTTCTTCGGCCCGCATGCCGGCATCGTCTACGGCCGGCGCGAGGTGCTGGAAAGCGTGGTGCCCTACAAGCTGCGCTGCTCGTCCAACACGCTGCCGGACCGTTTCGAGACCGGCACGCCGCAGATCGAGCTGATGGCAGGCGTGTCGGCGGCGGTTGCCTATTTCGAGCGTGTCGGTGAAGCGCTCGGCGTCAACGGTTCGAGGCGCGACCGGATCGCCGCCGCCTACGCCGCGTCCGTCGCCTACGAGGCGCCGCTGGCGCTGCGACTGATCGAGGGGCTGCAGGCGGTGCCCGGGCTCACCATCCACGGCATCACCGATCCGAAGCGCGTGCTCGAGCGCGTGCCGACCGTCTCCTTCACCGTCGACGGGATCGTGCCCGAGACGCTGGTGCGTGAGCTGGCCAGTGAAGGCATCTTCGTCTGGTCCGGGCACAACTACGCCTGGGAGGTGGTGCATCAGCTCGGCATTCCGCCGGAGCAGGGCGTCGTGCGCATCGGCGCGGCGCACTACAACACCACCGCCGAGATCGGCGAGACCGTTGAGGCCGTGCAGCGCCTGACGGCAATGCTGCGGCAGCGGCGCTAGGCATCTCCCGCGCGGGAGATGTGGCCAGCCCTTGGCGAGGGCATGCTGCGGGGCAGGGGACATCGACCATCGAGGTGCCACATGCGTGGAAGCGCCGTTCGCGCCGCCCTGATTGCCCTGGCATTGGTCACGGCGACAGCGCCGGTCGTGCTCTCGTCCGCCGTCCTTGCCGAGGACAACAACCCCGCGCCGCCAAAGCCGAAGGATCCGGCTCCGCCGCCGGATCCCTGCCGCAACTCAAAGCAGCGATCGGCCTGCCGGCTTGCGGAGCAGGTGCGTAGTCTGTTGCGCGAAGCACCGCCGCCCGATCCCCAGTCTGCGCCGGGTGACGCCTCGAGCGGAACGGATGGCAAGGTGACAGAGCCCTGACGCTCGAGGCGGCCAAATGGCTCGGCGAGTTGCAAATCGACGCGTATCTGGTGCAGGCAAAGCGGCACTGACCGACGCATTGGCCGTCGCCTGCAACCAGCGTTCGACGCCGCACGTTGTCGTCCGCCGGCTGTTATGGACCGGTCAGGAGCGACCATGTCGGCGGCCACCGTGCGAAAGGGCATGCCCAGCCCGAAACTTTCCGAAAGCGAATTCAAGCGCCGGTATGCCGAGCAGTTCGTCGATCCTGCCTTCGCGCCGCTGCGGGCCGAACTGGCGAAGATCGCCGAGGTCGCCTGGAACGCCTATTCGGATTCGCGCAAATCGCCGATCACGCGCAAGGCCGGACCGGAGTTTGCCGATCCGGACTACGACCTGTCCGTAGACTGGCTCGCCGCGCGCGCTGCAATCCAGGCAGCGCAGAAGCGCTACGAAGATCCAACACTGCCGCGCCGCGTGCTGCTGATCAACGGCTCCTCGCGCAGCGAACATACCTGTCCCGGAGAGATGTCGAAGAGTTACCGCTTGGCGGTGCTGTCGCGCGATGTGTTCACCGAGGCGGGGCTGGAGGTCGATCTGCTCGACATGTCGCGCCTCACCTCGGAGTACGGACTCAACATCCATCCCTGCAAGGCATGCTTCTCGACCGCGGCGGCGCTCTGCCACTGGCCTTGCTCGTGCTACCCCAACCATTCCCTCGGGCACACACATGACTGGATGAACGACATCTACCCTCTGTGGGTAGGGGCGCATGGCATCATGATCATCAGCCCGGTGAACTGGTATCATGTGTCGTCTCCGCTGAAGCTCATGATCGACCGTCTCGTCTGCGCCGATGGCGGCAATCCGGATCCGACGCTGACTCAGGGCAAGGACGCCGAAAAGGCCAAGCAGGTGGAGCTGGATGGATGGGACTATCCACGTCATCTTTCGGGCCGGCTGTTCGCGGTGGCCGTCCATGGCGATGTCGAAGGCGCCGAGAATGCGCGCCGTTCGGTTTCCGACTGGCTGCGCTTCATGCGGCTGATGCCGGCCGGTCCGCTCGCCGAACTCGATCGCTACATCGGTTACTGGAAACCCTACGCCACCAGCCACGACGAACTCGATCGCGACACGGAGATGCAGGGCGAGGTGAAGAACGTCGCGCGGACGCTGGCAGAGGGGCTGATGCAGCAGCGCGCGGGGCGCCTGGTGATGCCCAGCCAGCATTTGGCGGAGCCGCGGCAGAAATAACTTCCTGACAGATGCTGTCAGGATGTGGCTGCTATGGTCCGGCAGATCAGAAGCACAGGAAGACGAGCGATGCCGCTGACCGGAACCTGTCACTGCAAGGCCACGCGCTTCGAGGTGTCCGCCGCACCCGAGACCGTCACCTTCTGCACATGCTCGAACTGCTCCAAGCGCGGCGCGCTTTGGGCATACTATCCGCGCGCCGACGTGAAGATCCTCGCCGAGGAAGATGCGGGTGTCTACCAGTGGGGCTGGAAGGTCGGCCGGTTTCACTTCTGCCGGACGTGCGGCAACTCGACATTCAACGAGACGCCGGACTTCTCCACCGGCGAACCGGATTTCGACAATCCCCTGGTGGTCGTGAACGCCCGGCTGTTCGACGATTTCGATCTCGACGTCGTGCCCGTCACCGTCATTGACGGCAAGAATCTCTGGTAGGTCAGGACGCCGTGCGGCGCGGTGCGCGCAGATGCTTCACGCCGCGCATCTCGACAAAATTTGTCGCCGCTTCCCACAAATAGTCGCCGTAGAGAAATGGCTCGAAGCGTTCAGTGCCGCTCAGTGGCAACGGCGCGATCTCGGCATCGACCCGCGGCTCGAAGAAGAACGGGATCGAGAAGCGCTCCGTCTTCGGGGCAATGACGCGATGCCTGGTCGCACGTACGCGCCCACCGGTCCAGCGTTCGAGCAGCAGGCCGAAATTCACTGCAAGCGTGCCATCCGCCGGTGGGACGTCGATCCACTCGCCACACATGTCGGCCGCTTGCAGTCCCTCCACGCCGTCCTGCGCGAGCAGCGTCACGAAGCCGGAATCGGCGTGTTCGCGCCCGATGATCGTGCGACGCTCGCCCTTGTGCGCCACGCTGAACTCGGCGCTGGAGAGATCGACGGGTGTACTCGCGTCGCGCAACGGGTAGCGGATCAGCCGCAAGGTCGAGATGCCGCCTTCGAACGAAGCGTCGAAGATGTTCTCGGGCTGATGCAGGCCGCGCGCGATCGCTCGCATGAGCGCCATCCCGACCGCTTCCATTGCGCGATAGTATGCAGCGGCGGCGGCGCGCCAGCCGGGCAGGGCGCTCTCCTCCGGCAGTGGGGTCGGTTCGCACAACGGGTCGGTGTGGTCGGCGATGTCGCGCGCATGTGCAACATCCGGCCCCATGTCGATGCCCTCCTTGTAGGAGACAGCGGCCGGCTGCAGCGGGAACCAGCCGCGATAGACGTTCGGGCGGCTCGGATCGAAGTTCCAGCGCAGGAGCTTCGCCTTCTCCGCGTCGGCCAGCGAGAATAGGCGCAGCAGTTCGGCTCGTTTGGAGGGCGTCAGCCACTCATCGCCGGGAAAACCATGGACCGTCATGAAGCCGACGCCAGAGGCCGCCGCGAGGATTGCCGCATCGGCGCGGTCGCGCCGGGGCGAGGCGCCGCCTAAAAGAGGCGCGATGTCGATGCTGGGGATTTCGGCGGCCATGTCGATGCTCCGGCGATCTCGGATCGCGGGCAGAATGGCATTGGAGAAAGCGCGCGACGAAAAGGATTGCGACAGGCGAGGGCGTATCCTCGCCTCTTGGACAGGGACCGGAGCTGGATGAAAGGGTATCGTCTACGCGTTCGAAGGACGTTTGCGTCGGCCGGACTTTCGGCCGCCGTCACAAGTTTGCCGCATCCGCATCATTGGCGAGCCATGATCGCGTGCCTATCTAAGCACCGGGCGGGCTGCAGGAGGTGACGATGGCCGAGAGAAAAGATTTGAACGAACTCCTGAACGATCCTCTGATCCAGCTCGTCATGGCGAGCGACGGTGTCGAGGCGGACGACGTGCGCGAACTGTTCAATCGCGCCGCCTATCGGATGGATGCCCGTTCCTTCATTCCTGCCGCGCATATCATCGACAAGCTCTGCAAGCAGCGCGGTCTCTGCGCCTGAACAGTCTGTGCGTGTCGCGTACCCGTGTTCGAGCCGGCGCCAGCGCCGGCTCTTGTTTTTTCTGGAACCTGTCAGCCGCACCAGCTGCGGCGGCCACCGTCATAGGGACGCGCAAGTCCTTCGGCGATGAGCGTGTCGCCGAGCGAATGGTCATTCCGGTGCACGGTGCGCAACAGCCTGCCGTAGCGGTCCCGATCGCGCTGGCCGCTGCGCAGTTCGATCGGCCCGCCGTTGAGCAGCATTTGCAGCCGCGCCGTGGCGCGGTCGCCGAGCAGCTTTTCGCTCGCGCATTTCGGGCTCGAAACCTCCGGCGTATCGATGTCGGCGATGCGGATCTTCTCACCACGCATATAGAAGGTGTCGCCGTCGACGACGCAGTCGATGCGCTTGCCTGCCCCGCAGATCGTGAAGCTGCGCGATGCGGTCCCGGTGTCCGGCGCGGAGAACATGGCCGGCATCGGGACGCCCTTCGCCTGACCCCAGACGGCAACGCCGGCGATGGCGGCCAGCAGGACAAGTCCATAGGAGCGCCGCAGCGTCGACCCGGGACGTTCGCGCGTTTCATCCTCTGTATGCCTCCGGCGCGGCTTCCAGGGCCGGGGCTCGACCTTGCGGCGGGTCCTGAAATCGAGAATGTCGGCCAAGTGAGCGTGCCCTCGCAGCGATCGCGACATGCTGCGGCGAGGCCGATCACCTTTGCGTTAACGCGGCAGTAGAAATGCGTGCGAACGGCACCGAACTGATTCGGATTCAAACTTTGTTGGTAATTTCCCGTTCATAAATGCGGCTCGTCCCGGCGGCGCTTGCCCTCGGTCTGTTTTGTTCTGCGTACAGGTCCCCGATGCGCCCGCAAGGTTTCGCACTCGCTCTCCTTTTGTGCCTCGGCGTCGCCGGCTGCACCTCGAAATCCGGGATTGGCGATGTGCTCGACAAGCCTTCGCTGGAGATCACCAACTCGGTCCGCCCGAATGTGCCGCTGAAGGCCGAAGCGGCGGCCGGCCAGCTGGACGAGATCGCGACGGACGTCCAGACGGCCGTCGTGGATACGGAGATCGAACCGCGCGTGCAGGCGGTGGCGATGATCGCGCCGGACAACCCGACCGCCGCGGCCAAGGCAATCGCCGGCTCGATCAACCGCAGCCGGTTCCGCGACGCCAAGCCGATCAATTTCGGGAAGAAGACCTCGCCGAAACAGCTCGCCGTGCATGGCGTGGACGTGTCGCGCTGGCAGGGCGAGATCGACTGGGAGAAGCTGCGCTCGCAGGGCGCCAACTTTGCCTACATCAAGGCGACGGACGGCGGCGACCATCTCGACCCGATGTTCAGGCAGAACTGGCGCGGCGCCCACAAGGCGGGGCTGCGGCGCGGCGCCTATCACTTCTTCTACTGGTGCCGCAGTGCCGGCGAGCAGGCCGACTGGTTCATCCGCAACGTGCCGAAGGTCGAGGGCGCGCTGCCGCCGGTCATCGATGTCGAATACAACCACCTCTCGAACTGCAAGAAGCGGCTGTCGCGCAAGCTCGTGCTGGAGAAGATGAAGGTCTTCATGGACAGGCTGGAGGCGCATTACGGCCAGCGCCCGGTCATCTACACAGCTCCCGACTTCTACCGCGACAATCTGAGCGGCGAGTTCAAGGACTACCCGTTCTGGCTGCGCGCCGTGGCGCAGCATCCGTCGAAGGTCTACCCGAACCGCAAATGGGTGTTCTGGCAGTATTCCGGGTCCGGTCTCTCGCACGGCGTCGAGGGCAAGATCGACCTGAACGTGTTCCACGGTTCGGAAGGGCAGTGGCACCAGTGGGTGCGCCGCAACGCGGGTTAGGGCGGAGCAAGGCGTTTCGGCCAGCCGCGGGATCGGGGTAGGCCATGCCCTTGCGCCGGCCGCCGCGCGGCCACACTTTCAGATCGGCCCGCATGCGGGCCTCCCCTCCCGAGCTCAGCAGCGGATCCCGAACATGACCGACACGCCCTACACGCCGCCCAAAGTCTGGACCTGGGACAAGCCGAGCGGCGGCGCTTTCGCCAGCATCAACAAGCCGACGGCCGGCGCGACGCATGAAAAGGCGCTGCCGGTCGGCAAGCACCCGCTGCAGCTCTATTCGCTCGGCACGCCGAACGGGCAGAAGGTCACCATCATGCTCGAAGAGCTGCTGGCGGCCGGCCACAAGGGCGCCGAGTACGACGCCTGGCTGATCAAGATCAACGAAGGCGACCAGTTCGGGTCGGGCTTCGTGGAAGCCAATCCGAACTCGAAGATTCCGGCGCTGGTGGACCGCAGCGGACCGAAGCCGATCCGCGTCTTCGAATCCGGCGCCATCCTCGTGCATCTGGCGGAAAAGTTCGGAGCGTTCCTGCCGAAGGACGTCGCGGCGCGGGCGGAAACCCTGTCGTGGCTGTTCTGGCAGATGGGCTCGACGCCCTTCCTCGGCGGCGGCTTCGGGCATTTCTATGCCTACGCGCCGGAGAAGATCGAGTACGCCATCAACCGCTACGCGATGGAGACCAAGCGGCAGCTCGACGTGCTCGACAAGCGGCTGGCCGACAATGCGTTCGTGGCGGGCAGCGAATACTCGATCGCGGACATGGCGATCTGGCCCTGGTATGGCGGCATGGTGAAGGGCTGGAACTACAATGCCGGCGAGTTCCTCGCCGTGCACGAATACAAGAACCTGCTGCGCTGGGCCGACGAGATTTACGCGCGGCCGGCGGTGAAGCGCGGCCGCATCGTCAACAAGCTGTCCGGCGATCCGTCGCAGCAGCTGCACGAGCGCCACGACGCCTCCGACTTCGACACGAAGACGCAGGACAAGATCGAGGCCGGGAAGGCTTAGGCCGGACGTACACAGGCGCCCCCGGCGGACGTTCAGCCCTGCGGTTTCAGCACGGTGTGGGGCGCGTCGCCTTCGACCTGATCGATCACCAGGAGCCGGACCGAGTCGGTTCCGGTGTTGGCGCCCTGGTGCCAGGCGTCGATCATCTCGATGACGAAATCGCCTGCCTTGTAGTCCTTGGTGGCGCCGGTGTCGGCATTGGTGACGCGCAGATTGCCGGCCAGCACATAGGCGTAGCGGGCCGACGGATGCTTGTGCACCGGCAGGACCGCGCCCGGCGGAATCTCGAAGATCGAGGCGACGACACGCGCATTGTCGCGCGGCAGCACCAGCGGCTGCCCGGTATCGGTCCTGTCGGTGGAGACCAGCGGCGTGACGATCGCCGCCTGCGGCGCCGGATCGAGCGCGGCAGCGGGCGTTGCCGCCACCAGCAGAACGGCGAGCGCGCCCAGAACCGAGCGCGTCGTGGACAGTCTCATGTCGAATCCCCCCGAAAGTTGTTGTCCTGCCATGCAGGGGCGGAAACGGCTTGGCAAGATCGGCGATGCCAAGACCCGAGCGGGGTTCGTCACCGCGCCTTCGTCCGTCTGCTTCTTGGCATGCGAGAGCATTGCCACGCCCCGCTTCGCGATCTGGCCATTGGGTGGAAAGACGGGCGGCCTCGAAGTCGCTCATCTAGTTGTAAGTGCGGCCTCGCGACCGCCCGTCCGGCATTTTTAGGACTCCGCCCGTTCCGCTTCCTATGGCAGCGGCCTTTGCGGCCCATGCCTCTAGCGCTCGTCCAGCGCACCCCGGGCGTAGTTCCGGGAGGGGAACCTTCGGCGGAGCCTCCCCGGGCAGTGGTTACGAGCCACCGGCGGAGGCGCCGGTTCCTCCCCGCTCGACC
>JBFXFO010000116.1:0-13256 GCA_050178915.1 Rhizobiaceae bacterium
GCGCAGTGGCCTGACTAACATGCGCGCCGGGGCCGGGCAATCGCCAACGCCGGTCGTGGCGGCGCACTATTCGGCGATGTCGACAAACACCGTCAGGTCGAGCGTCGCGTAGGAATACTGCTCGCGATTGATCTCGTAGCGGGCGGCCGGCTTGCCGTCGAACGTGCCGACGGTCCATTGCCCCTGCCGCGAGGCCTCGACGAAAACGATCTTCTTCTTGCCGATCTGGATGACGGTGCCCTGATCGCCGTACTCGACCGTGCATTCGCCGTCGAGCGACTGCTCGGGCGAGGTGCTGTAGAATTGGCACTCGATTGCCAGCGCGGGCGTTGCGAATGCCGCAAGTGCGGCGGCGGCGAGTACCGACTTCGTGCGCATGCTCGACCTCGTTGTCTCCGACGACATGGCTAGCGCCTCGCCACGCGCCCGGCAATGCGCTTCGTTCAGGCAGCCCGCCCTGCGGCAGCCGTCGACGAAATGCGCAAGCTGCGATGAGGCATGGCGGTGAAACCCCGCTTCGTCGTAGCCTCGGCTTGAAACGGTCTGGAGGTTGCGGCGATGGAACAGTTCGAGGGCGGTTGCCTCTGCGGCGACATCCGGTTCGTCGCGCAGGACCGGCCGTACCGCGTCGGCATCTGCCACTGCCTCGACTGCCGCAAGCATCACGGCGCACTCTTCCACGCCTCGGCGATCTTCCCGCAGGAGGCAGTGACCGTGACCGGCGAGCCGCAGGGCTATGCCGGGCGGTTCTTCTGCCCGCGCTGCGGCTCGTCGGTGTTCGCGCGCAGCGGCGACGAGGTCGAGGTGAACATCGGATCGCTGGACGACACCGACCGGCTGCGGCCGACATACGAACTGTGGGCCGTGCGACGGGAAACATGGCTGCCCCGCCTTCCGCTCAGCCGCAGCTACGAGCGCGACCGCAGTGCAGGAGGGCGGTTCGAGGACTAGCCCTTCTTCCTCGCAGGCTTTGCGGCGTTGAGAGCGACCGCCGCGCGCACCAGCGCCTTCAGCGCCTCGCCGTCGATCGCCTCGCCTTCGTGGATGTCGATGGCGCGGCGCGCATTGCCGTCGAGGCTGGCGTTGAAAAGCTTCTTCGGGTCGGACAGCGAAGCGCCCTTGGCGAAGGTGAGCTTCACCGCCGCTTTGTAGGTCTCGCCGGTGCAGATGATGCTGTCATGCTCCCACACCGGCACGCCGCGCCATTTCCATTCCTCCACGACGTCCGGGTCGGCGGCATGGATCAGCCGGCGCACCTGCGCCAGCGTCTCGCCGCGCCAGTCGCCGAGTTCCCTGATCCTGCCGTCGATGAGATCGGCCGGCGACGCGGTCGCCTTCGCCTTCGTCGCCGCGCTGATGCTCTGCTTCAAGAAAGCCTCCTCACATCTTCTCGCCGGGCAGCTTCGACGCCTGCCTGACCCACGCGGAAAACTGTTTCTCGTCGAACTCGCCTTCATGGATGTCGAGATAGCGCACGTTCTTCTGCTTCGACGTTCCGGGCGGCAGCGGCGTCAGCGACGCGCCCTGGAAGAACGCCACCTTCACGTAGCGGTCGAAACAGTGAAAGCTGAGGAACCAGAGATCGTCTTCCATGCCGTAGAAAGGCGAGTTCCACTTCACCGCCTTGCGCACCTTCGGGACCGCGCTCTCGATCAGCACGTCGAGCCGGTGGCCGAGACTGCTCTTCCAGCCCGGCATGGCCGCGATGTAGGCCTGCACCGGCTCATCGCCGTAGCCCTTGGCGATCTGCGGATTGCCGCCGGAAAGCAGCACCACCGCGCCCGGCTTCGCCGCCTTCGGTTTCGGGCTCTTCGCGGGGGCGGGCTTGGCTTTCATCCATCGGTCCCGGTTGTGGGCAGGAACGCTACAGCCTGCCCCTTGCTGCGGCAATCACGCGGCCGTTGACGTCTTGCGCCCGCGCCTCGGCAGTTCCGGCTCGACCAGCCGCTGCGTGAGCAACTGGATCGCCGAGGCGAGGTCGGCCTGCGAGTGCGTCTTGCGCGCCAGCCCGTAGGTAGCGCCGACCAGCAGCTCGACCAGCGCCTCCGGCTCTTTCACGCCGGCCTTCGCGAGTGCTGCGGCGATGCTGCCCCGGATGGCCGCGTCGATCGCCGCGAATTCCGTTGCGCCGGTGCGGTCATGCTCGGAGTAGAGTTCTTCGGCATGCGGTGAGCCTTCCAGCAGCCGGGCGATGACGCCGTACTTCGCGGCAAGCGCCTCGGCGATGCGGCTGATCACGTCGCCCGGCCCGGCCAGCGCCGCATCGACAGCGTGACGCAGATCGCCGGCGAGGGTCTGCACCAGCGCCGCGAACACCGCCTCCTTGTCGGGGAAATAGCCATAGAGCGTCGGCTTGGCGATCTGCGCCGCGCGCGGCAATCTCGGCGAACTCGACGTGGTAAAGACGTTCGACTCGACGCCGACGACCGCGCTCATCGGCCGTCCGCTCATCGACATCCGCGACATGCTCCTCGAGACTGGCCGTACGCTGCTGGCGCAGAAGCTCGTCTGACCTCAGTTCGAGGAGGCGGCTTCCGACACCAGCGTCGGGTCGTCGCGGTACAGCTTCGGGAACAGCCGCTTCAGATTCTCGATCTTCGGCAGATCGTTGTAGACGATGTAGGGCTGGTCGGGGTGCAGCGTCAGGTAGTCCTGATGATAGTCCTCGGCCGGGTAGAATGTATGCCCCGGCTCGATCGTCGTGGCGATTGGCTGGCGGAACAGTTTCGCGCCGTCCAGAGTGGCGATGTAGCTCTTCGCCGCTTCCGCCTGCGCGGCGTCCTGCGGGAAGATGGCGGTGCGGTACTGGCTTCCCCAGTCCGGTCCCTGATGCCCGACTTCGGTCGGATCGTGCGCGGCCGAGAAGAACACCTGCATCAGCTTGCCGTAGCTGACCTTGCCCGGATCGTAGGTCACCCTGACGGCTTCCGCATGCCCGGTCTCGCCCGAGCCGACGCGCTTGTAGTGCGCGTCCTCGGCCGCGCCGCCGGCATAGCCGGAGACCGCGTTCGTCACGCCCTCGACATGCTGGAACACGCCCTGCACGCCCCAGAAGCAGCCGCCGGCGAAGACCGCCGTCGCGCTCGCGTCGGCCGCCGCGGTTACTGCCGGCGCAGGAATGGCGATGCCCTCCTGCGCCGGCGCAGGCATGGCAGCCAGGAAGCCGGCCATGCCCAGTCCCGCCGCGAGGAAGGGAGCCGTACGGCGGGATAGGGATTTCAGCGAATGACGTGGCATGCGGTCGTCCTCCCTGTCAGGCTGCCGCCGGCTTGAAGGTCAGGGCGACGCCGTTCATGCAGTAGCGCAGGCCGGTCGGCTGCGGGCCGTCGTCGAACACATGCCCCAAATGGCCGCCGCAGCGGCGGCAGTGCACCTCGGTGCGCATCATGAAGAGCGAGTTGTCCTCTTCGCTGGCGACCGCGTTGTCGAGCGGCTGCCAGAAGCTCGGCCAGCCGGTGCCGCTGTCGTATTTCGTATCGGAGGCGAACAGGTCGAGGTCGCAGCCGGCGCAGGCGAAGGTGCCCTTGCGGTGCTCGTCGAGCAGCGGGCTGGTGAACGGCCGTTCGGTGCCGGCCTGCCGCAGCACGTCGTACTGCTCGGGCGTCAGCCGCTTCTGCCACTCGTCATCGGAGAGGGTAACCTCGAAATCCTGGGCGGCGACGGCGCGTCCGCCGCGCGAGCCGGCCATCGCAACTGCGGCGACGCCGGCAAGCAGAAGAAACATCCTGCGATGCAGCACGGGAAAGCTCCGTTCGTTCGTACCTGCCGTGAGCTACGAGCGGAGCGGCCGCTTTGTTACGCCGCACCCGCGCCATTCACGCGCATTTGAACGACGGTCAGTCGAGCCTCTTCCTGGCCCAGGCAGCCAGCCCGCTGTCGCGCAGCGTCGCGACGTTGGCGATACCCTCGCGTTCGAGCCGGCGTTCGAGCCCTCGCACGATGCGTCCCGGCATCGATGGGCCGGCATAGATCATGCCGGTGTAGAGCTGCACCAGGTCGGCCCCGGCGCGGATCTTCTCCAGCGCGGTCTCGGCCGAATCCACCCCGCCGACGCCGATCATCGCGACTGTCGGCCCGAGCCGCTGGCGCATCTTGGCGAGCACGATGGTCGACCGCTCGAACAGCGGCCGCCCGGAGAGGCCGCCGGTCTCGGCCGCATGGGTGCGGCTGGCGAGCGCCGGGCGGGAGATCGTCGTGTTGGAGACGATGACGCCGTCGACGCCGGTGTCGGCGACGACACCGGCGATGTCGTCCAGCTCGACCTCGTCGAGGTCGGGCGCGATCTTCACGAAGATCGGCGGGTTCGCGCCGGCCTGCGCGCGCGCGGCGAGAACGCGGCGCACCAGTTCTTCCAGCGCGGCGCGGTTCTGCATCGTGCGCAGGCCGGGCGTGTTCGGCGACGAGATGTTGACGGTGAGGTATGAGGCGAGCGCCGCGAAGCGCCGCACGCCGGCCTCGTAGTCGGCCATGCGATCGGCGGCATCCTTGTTGGCGCCGATATTGACGCCGACGATGCCGGCGCGGCCGGCCCGCGCCGTCATGCGGCGGTGGCAGGCATCATAGCCTTCATTGTTGAAGCCGAGCCGGTTGATCACGGCGCCGTCGGACGTCAGCCGGAAGATGCGCGGGCGCGGGTTGCCCGGCTGCGGCAGCGGCGTGACGGTGCCGACCTCGGCGAAGCCGAAGCCAAGCCGCAGCAGCGCGTCCGGCACCTCGCCATTCTTGTCGTAGCCGGCGGCCATGCCGAGCGGGTTGGGAAAGTTCAGCCCGGCGACGGTCACCGCCAGCCGGTCGGAGCGCGGCGCGCCGAAGGGCGTCGGCAGGCCTGTCTTGAGCGCGGCGATCGAAAGCCCGTGCGCGGTTTCCGGATCGAACGTGAAGAGCGCCTGCCGCCCGATCCATTCGAGCGTCCGCATCATGGCTCCATCGCGGGGAAGACGTGGCCGTCCGCGCCGAGCGGCAGCGGCTTGACCCAACGCACGGCATCGAGGGAGAGCGGCGCGTAGAGATGCGGGAAGAGGGCGCCGCCGCGCGAAACCTCGTATTTCAGCGCGTCGCCGAGCCTGCCCGCATCCACCGCGACCAGCAGCAGGCCGGCCTGGCCCGCAAAGTGCTTCGCGGCCGTCTCCTTCGCCTGCTCGGCCGTCGAGAGATGGATGTAGCCGTCGGTCAGGTCGATCGAGGCGCCGTCGAAGCGTCCGGCAGCCTCCGCCTCGCGCCACAGCGTCTCGGGGCAGATCTTGTAGATGGTCGCGCTCATGCTGGCGCTATACGTCCGATGCGGCCGGCGCGAAAGCGCCGGGGAGGGTTTTCACCGCATTTCCGGCGCATTGTCGCCGCACCTTCCGGCCCTGCCTGTAAGGAGGATCACGATGCACGCCAACACGCTCTTCGCGACGGTCGCGCTCTTCGCTGTCGCAGTGGCGGTCCCGGCAAAGGCCGAGGATGCGCAGCGCTACACGATCGAGAAGACCGACAAGGGTTACGTCCGCATGGATACCCAGACCGGCGAGGTCTCGGTGTGCGAGGAAAGCGGCACGCAGCTCGTCTGCCGCGTCGCCGCCGACGAGCGCAAGGCGCTGCAGGAGGAGATCGACCGGCTCTACGGCAAGGTCGTTTCCATCGAGGAGCGGCTGGCCACGCTGGAGAAGTCGACCATCCTCAATCCGGGCGGCCTGCTGCCCAGCGACGAGGAGCTCGACCGCTCGCTCGACACGATGGAAAAGCTGATGCGCCGCTTCATGACGATCATGAAGGATTCCGGCAAGGACGCGACCCGCATCTGAGCTTGCCTGGCGAGACGCCGCCGCCGGCTTGAATTGCCGGCGCGGCGCACGCATAACTCCGCCATGGTGTGCAAAAGGGAGCGGCCGAGGGGAGGGATCGATTTGCAGTCCGGCTACCGCCTGGTCATCGCCGACGACCACCCGCTGTTCCGCGGCGCGCTGAAGCAGGCGCTCGCCGATTTTGCCGAGCAGACCAGCATCATCGAGGCCGGCGATTTCGGCGCCACGAAGGACGTGGTCGCGCATCGCGACGATCTCGACCTCGTGCTTCTCGACCTCTCGATGCCAGGCGCCAGCGGCCTTTCCGGCCTGATCTCGCTGCGTGGAATTTCCGATGTGCCGATGATGGTCGTTTCCGCGCATGACGATGCCGAGACCGTCCGCCGCGCACTCGACCTCGGCGCCTCCGGTTTCATCTCGAAATCGGCCAGCATTGAGGAGATCCGCAGCGCGGTCGAACTCGTCCTGTCGGGCGGCATCTACGCGCCGACCGGCATCGAGCTCGGTGTCGAGCGCGATCCCGAGATTTCCGACCTGATCCACCGGCTGCGTACGCTGACGCCGCAGCAGACGCGCGTGCTCGGCATGCTTGCCGAAGGCCTGCTCAACAAGCAGATCGCCTACGAGCTTGGCGTGTCGGAGGCGACGATCAAGGCGCATGTCTCGGCTGTGCTGCAGAAGCTCGGCGTCGACAGCCGCACGCAGGCCGTGATCCTGCTGTCCAAGATCGGCGCCGACCCGGTGCAGACGTCCGCCTGAGCCTATTCCGCCGCGTCCGACACCCGCCGCAGCTGTGTCATCATCGAGCGCAGCAGCGCCGGTTTGACCGGCTTGGCGATGACCTGCACGTCGATCAGGCCCGCTGCCGTCCGCACCTCGTTCGAGCGGTCGGCGGTGATCAGGATTGCCGGGATGTCGTGTGCATGCTGATGGCGCAGCCGCGCGATCGCCTCCAGACCGGTCCCGGGTTCGAGATGGTAGTCGGCGAGGATGATGTCGGGCGCTTTCGGCGGAAGCGCGTCGATGCCGGTCACCGTCGCCACCGAGCATCCCCAGCCCTCGACCAGCAGACGCATGCCGTCGAGGATGCGCGGATCGTTGTCGATGCAGAGCACCGACAGTCCGGCGAGCGCCGCGGCCGGGTGTACGGGCCTGCGCGCGTCCGCGACGACAGCCGCCAACGGCATTTCCGTCGTCGGCAGCAGCACGGAGAAGCGCGTGCCGCGGTCCTTGTGGGAGAGCAGCTGGATTTCCAGCCGCAGCACGCGCGCGATGCGGTCCACGATCGACAGGCCGAGCCCGAGCCCCTGCGCCTCGCGCGCGCCTTCCTCCAGCCGGGTGAACTCGCGAAACACCGAATTGAGCTTGTCGGGCGCGATGCCGATCCCGGTGTCGAGAACCTGGATTTCGGCCAGTTCGCCACGCCGCCGCACGCCGACCAGCACATGGCCGGAGCGGGTGTACTTGATCGCATTGGAGACGAGGTTCTGCACCAGCCGGCGCAGCAGGTTGCGGTCGGTCGAGACGGCGAGCGAGGAGGGCACGATGGTCAGGTCGAGACCCTTCGCCTGCGCCAGCGGCGCGAAGTCGTTGCCGATCTGGCGCAGCAGTTCGTCCAGCCGGAACACCGTTTCCTGCGGCTTCATCGCGCCGGTGTCGAGACGCGATATGTCGAGCACCGCACCGAGGATCGTCTCCACCGATTCCAGTGACGACTCGATGTTCGATACGGCATCGCCGACCGGTCCGGCGCCGGTCTTCTCGATCAGCGACGAGCAATAGAGCCGCGCCGCGTTGAGCGGCTGCAGGATGTCGTGCCCGGCGCCGGCGAGGAAGCGCGTCTTCGAGAGGTTGGCTTCCTCGGCCAGCACCTGCGCCTGGGCCAGCTCCTCGTTGACGCGCGTCAGTTCCGCCGTGCGGCTGCGCACGCGCTGCTCCAGCGTCTCGTTGACCCGCTTCAGCGCCAGATCCGATTCCACGCGCTGGGTGATGTCGGCATAGGTGGCGACGATGCCGCCGTCCGGCATCGGGTTGGAACGGAGTTCGATGGTGCGGCCGCTGGTCGTGAGCGCCATCGTCCACGGCGTGCCGAACTGCGTGAGCCGCGCCAGCGTGCCCTTCACCGCGTCGGCCGGAATGTCGCCGCGGCGGGCGAGGAAACGCAGGATGTCGCCGAGCGAAACGCCCACCTGTCCCATGTCGTCCGGCAGGTCGAAAAGCGCCCGGTACTGCCGGTTCCAGCAAGTGAGCCGGAAATCGCGGTCGAACACCGTGATGCCCTGTTCCATCTGGTCGAGCGCGATCTGCAGCAGGTCGCGGTTCTGGTGCAGCGCTTCGGTGGCGTCGTCGAGCAGGCGGAAGGCATCGCGCGACGAGCGGTCGTTGCGCTGGAAAAGCAGCGACAGGATCAGCCGCGCCGACGACGAGCCGACCGCGCTCGCCAGCAATTGCTCGGAGAAGCGGATGACCGAGGTGTTCGCCGGCAGGCCGCCGTCCAGCGTGGTCCCTTCCTGCTTCTGGAACGTCTGGAACGAGCGTTCGGTACGCTCGGCGCCGAGGTAGCGGGCGATCGTGTCCTTCAGGTCGTTGACGGTCACGGCGGTGCGGAAGCGCATCAGGTTAGGCACCGGGCTGGCGTCGCGCGGCACGAACACCGCCGCCTGGATGCGCTCGAACGGCTGTGCCGAGCGGGACAGCGAGCCAAGCACGTAGAACAGCGTGTTGATGGCGAGGCTCCACAGCACGCCGTGGTTCAATGGCTCGCCGCCGGTGCCGAACAGCGCCTGCGGACGCAGGGACTCGAGCCCGAACAGGCCGTTCCTGACGACCTCCGCGTCCGGTCCGGCGAGCGAGGGGTAGAGCAGCGTGTAGGCCCAGACGACAATGCCGGCCACCATGCCGAGGGTCGCTCCGCGGCTGTTCGCGCCGCGCCAGACCAGCCCGCCGAAGAAGGACGGCGCCAGCTGCGCGATGGCTGCGAACGACATCAGGCCGATCGAGGCCAGCCGCGCATTGCTCGTGCTCTCGCGGTAATAGAGGAACGCGACGACGAGGATGGCGAAGATCGCGGCGCGGCGAACGTTGAGGATCAGCGCCGACCAGTCCTCGGTCTCCGGCTTCTCGGTCTTCAGCAGCCGGCGCACGAAGAGCGGGATGATCAGGTCGTTCGACACCATGATCGACAGCGCCACGCATTCGACGATGACCATCGCGGTTGCCGCCGACAGGCCGCCGATGAATGCCGCCATCGCCAGGAAGTCCTGCCCGGCGAGCAGCGGCGTCGAGAGCACGTAGAGGTCGGCGCTGGTGCGGTCGCCGACAAAGGTGAGGCCGGCAAGCGCGATCGGCAGCACGAACAGGTTGATCGCCACGAGGTAGAGCGGGAAGATCCATTTGGCGCGGCGCAGTTCGCTGTCGTGCCGGTGCTCGACGATCATCACGTAGAACTGCCGCGGCAGCATGATGATGGCGAAGCCGGAAAGGCAGGAGAGCACGATCCAGGTGTCGAGCGACGTCTCGTAGGACATCGCCTCCCGCGCAGCGGCGTTGTCGCCGATGGCGGAGATGAGTTCGCCCGGGCTGCCGAGCAGGAAGAAGAACACGAAGCAGCCGACCGCGAGAAACGCTGCCAGCTTGACCACCGATTCCACCGCCACGGCGAGCACGAGGCCGTCCTGGTGCTCGGTCGCGTCAGCGTGACGGGTGCCGAACAGCACGGCGAAGATCGCCAGCAGCAGTGCGACGATCAGCGAAATGTCCGAGACGAACGGATCGAAGCTCGGCGGAGCGCCGCTGTAGTGCTCCACCATCAGGCTGACGGAGCCGGAGATCGCCTTCAGCTGCAGCGCGATGTACGGCACGGCGCCGACAATGGCGATCAGCGTCGCGATGCCGGCGACGGCGAAACTCTTGCCGTAGCGCGCGCCGAGGAAGTCGGCGATCGAGGTGATGCGCTCTGCCTTGGCCAGCCGGATGATGCGGCGCAGGAGCGGGTAGCCGAACACGAACACCAGCACCGGTCCGATGTAGATGGTCAGGAACTCGAAGCCGCGCTCCGACGCCAGCCCGACCGAGCCGAAGAAGGTCCAGGAGGTGCAGTAGATCGCCAGGCTGAACGCGTAGATGTACGGCCGCGTGTGGCCCGGACCAACGCGCTGGGCGCGGTGGTCGCCAAGGCTGGCGATCGCGAAGAGCAGCGTCACATACGCGATCGCGATGATGACGACCAACCAGCCCTGCAAGGTCCCTCCGGCTCATGCCCAAGCGGGAGGCACGCAAGCACAGGCCACGGCGCGTGTCCATTCAACCGGAGGATGAGCCGAGAATGTCGGTTGAGCTTTCGCCGTGGAGAGCTAATGTAAGTGCGGGGTGGGATACCGGGGCTGCGAATCGCGGAGGGTGCGATGCTGAAGGAATTCCAGGAGTTTATCTCGAAGGGCAATGTGATGGATCTCGCCGTCGGCGTGATCATCGGCGGCGCCTTCGGTCTGATCGTCTCGTCGCTGGTGGGCGACATCATCATGCCGCTGGTCGGCGCGATCTTCGGCGGCTTCGACCTCTCTGGCTACTTCATCCCGCTGTCTGACGCCGTGACCGCGACATCGCTCGAAGAGGCGAAGAAGCAGGGCGCGGTGTTCGCCTACGGCAACTTCATCACCGTGGTGATCAACTTCCTGATCCTCGCCTGGATCATCTTCCTGATGGTCAAGGGCGTGAACAATCTCCGCCGCCGCGTCGAGCGGGAAAAGCCGGCAGCTCCGGCCGCGCCGCCGCCGGCCGATGTGCAGTTGCTGACCGAAATCAGGGACCTGCTGGCCAAGCGGGCCTGAAGCATCCGCTGGACCGCCTGAAAGCGGTGGCGTGGTCAGCTGAAAGCCGATAGTCACGGGCGCTCCGGAATCTGGAACGCCCGTGCATGACCCTCCTCGATGCCCTTCGCGCCGAAGCCCGGCTAGCGCCCGAAAGCGGCATCGTCGCGGTCATGAACCATGGCCGCGGCAGGCCGGGCCTGATTCCGCTCTGGGCCGGCGAGGGCGACCTGCCGACACCGGCCTTCATCGGCGAGGCGGCGGCGCGCTCGCTCGCTGCCGGCGAAACCTTCTACACCTGGCAGCGCGGAATTCCTGAACTGCGCGAAGCGCTGTCGCGCTATTACGGCCGGCACTTCGGCAGGACCTTCCAGCCGGAGGAATTCCTCGTCACCGGCTCGGGCATGCACGCGATCCAGCTGGCGCTCGACGCGGTGGCGGGCGCGGGCGACGAGGTGGTCTACACCGGTCCGGCCTGGCCCAACCTCGCGGCCGCCGCAGGCGTGGCCGGCGCAAAGCCGGTGGCGGTGCGGCTCGACCAGGGCGCCAATGGCTGGTCGCTCGACGTCGAGAAGCTGGCCGCCGCCGTCACGCCGCGGACGAAGGCGCTGTTCATCAACACGCCGTCAAACCCGAGCGGCTGGACCGCCGACCACGCGACATTGCGTGCGATCCTCGAACTCGCCCGGACCAAAGGGCTGTGGATCATTGCGGACGAGATCTACGCGCTGTTCCACTACGATGGCGGCCGGGCGCCGTCCTTTCTCGACGTGATGGAGCCGGACGACCGGGTGCTGTTCGTCAACAGCTTCTCGAAGAACTGGGCGATGACCGGCTGGCGCGTTGGCTGGCTGCGCACGCACCCGTCGCTGCAGGCGGTGTTCGAGAATCTGATCCAGTATTCGAATTCCGGCGTGGCGCAGTTCATGCAGCGGGGCGCGGTTGCCGCGCTCGACGAGGGCGACGGCTTCATCGCCGAGCAGGTGGCGCGGGCGCGGGCCGCGCGCGACATCGTCTGCGACATCCTCGGGCGCACCGGCCGCGCGCGGTTCTCCGTGCCGCAGGGCGCGTTCTACCTGATGTTCTCGGTCGATGGCATCGCCGACAGCCGCGCCGCCGCCTTCGCGATCGTCGACCAGGCAAATGTCGGGGTGGCGCCGGGCACGGCGTTCGGGGAAGGCTGGGACTCGATGTTCCGCATCTGCTTCCACCGCCGGCTCGACCAGGTCGAGGAGGCGTCGCACCGCCTCGCCGACTGGATCAGCAAGCGATAGGCACGTCCTGCCGGGGGATCAGCCCCCGGCGCGGGGCGCCAGCAGCGAAACGATGCGGCCGTTGTCCGGCAGCTGCGTGCCGCCGGCAGCGTTGTAGGGGATGCCGAGTGCATCCCAGGTCTCGACCAGGGCGTCGCGCAGCGACCCGATCAGCGCATCGGAGTGGAACGGCGTCGGCGTGATGCGCAGGCGCTCGGTGCCGCGCGGCACGGTCGGATAGTTGATCGGCTGGATGTAGATCCCGTGATGCGACAGCAGGCGGTCGGTCGCCATCTTGCAGAGCTCGGGATCGCCGACGAGCACCGGCACGATGTGCGTCGCCGACGGCATGACGGGCAGGCCGGCAGCCGCGAGCACGTCCTTGGTGCGGCGCGTCTGCAACTGGTGCAGGTCGCGCTCCGACTGCGAATTCTTCAGATGGCGGATCGAGGCGGTGGCCGCAGCCGCGATCGCCGGCGGCAGCGCGGTCGTGAAGATGAAGCCCGGCGCATAGGAACGCACGGCATCGACGACGGCGCGTTCGCCGGCAATGTAGCCGCCGAGTGTTCCGAACGCCTTGGCGAGCGTGCCCTCGATGACGTCGATGCGGTGCGCCAGCCCCTCCTGCTCGGAGATGCCGCCTCCGCGCCCGCCATACATGCCGACCGCATGGACCTCGTCGATGTAGGTCATGGCGTTGTACTTCTCGGCCAACTCGACGATCTGGCGGATCGGCGCGATGTCGCCATCCATCGAATAGACCGACTCGAACACGATCAGCTTGGCGCGGCCCCAGCCGCCCTGCTGCAGCAGGCTTTCCAGATGCGCCACGTCGTTGTGGCGGAAAATCTTCTTCTCGGTGCCGGAGCGGCGCACGCCTTCGATCATCGAGGCATGGTTCAGTTCGTCCGACAGGATGAGGCAGTTCGGCAGCAGGCGGCCGATGGTCGAGATCGCCGCTTCGTTGGAGACGAAGCCGGAGGTGAAGACCAGCGCCGAATCCTTGCCGTGCAGGTCGGCGAGCTCGTGCTCAAGTTCGACCAGCGGGTGATTGGTGCCGGAAATGTTGCGGGTGCCGCCGGCGCCGGTGCCCATGCTGCCGGCAGCCTGCTGCTGCGCCGCGATCACGTCCGGGTGCTGGCCCATGCCGAGATAGTCGTTCGAGCACCAGACGGTGATCTCGCGGGCCTCGCCATTGGCGCGCCACACCGCCTGCGGGAAACGCCCGACTATGCGCTCAAGGTCTGCAAACACGCGGTAGCGTCGCTCGGCATGCACCTGCGCGATCGCTGCCTCGAAAAATCGCTGATAATTCATGCTGCTTCCAGTGTATTGCAGGAAGTATAATACCGCCCGTCACGAGGCCCGTCCATTATGGCAGGACGGGCAATATGCCACGCCGCCAGCAG
>JBFXFO010000117.1:0-13187 GCA_050178915.1 Rhizobiaceae bacterium
CCAGCGCCGCCGACGGCTCCCCGGCCGGCGATGGCGCGCGCCCGCATATAGGCGTTCAACTTGCCGTGACCAATCCGCCGGACCAACGAAACTGACATCACTCGCCATCCGGGCAGGTCGCGAACACGGTTGCTTGACTTTTCCGCGCCATCGCCCGACTTCATTCCCTCCCGAGGAGACCAGCCTATGCCCGAGGCCCGACGAACGACCATCGACGCCGGAGAGGTCGAACGCTTCTCAAGGCTTTCCGCCGAGTGGTGGAATCCGAACGGCAAGTTCCGGCCGCTGCACAAGTTCAATCCCGTCCGCCTCGCCTATATCCGCGACCAGGTGGCGACGCGATTCGGCCGCGACCCGCGCGCCGCGCGTCCCTTCGAAGGCCTGCGTTTCCTCGACATCGGCTGCGGCGGCGGGCTGCTGTGCGAGCCGATGGCGCGGCTGGGCGGAACCGTCGTTGGCGCCGACGCCTCCGAGACCAACATCGAGGTCGCGAAGCTGCATGCGGCACAGGCCGGCGTCAGCATCGACTACCGCGCCACGACCGCCGAGGATCTCGCCGACCAGGGCGAGAGGTTCGACGTCATCCTCAACATGGAGGTGGTGGAGCACGTCGCAGACGTGGACCTCTTCATCGCCCGCTGCGGCGAAATGGTGAAGCCGGGCGGCATCATGTTCGTCGCCACCATCAACCGCACGCTCAAGGCGCTCGGACTGGCGATCATCGGCGCCGAATACATCCTGCGCTGGCTGCCGCGCGGCACCCATCAGTTCGGCAAGCTGGTGCGCCCGGACGAACTCGAGAAGGCCCTGGCGCAGGCCGGCATGTCGATCGCCGACCGCACCGGCGTGGTCTACAACCCGCTGGCCGACCGCTGGCAGCGCTCCACCGATCTCGACGTCAACTACATGGTGCTGGCGGAGAAGCTGTCGGCCGCCTGAGGCGTTTCGCAGCTTCGCGCAGCGTTGAAACGCCTTGTCTTCGACTGGGCGCTATCCGGTGCGCAAGACCGTTGGCACTGTTGCCGGAGTTGCTCCGGCGGGTCACATTTCTTCAATCGCGCGGTCCGGCGTCGCGCTAGACTCCCCTGCCAAATGAGGAGCCTTCCGATGGACGCCGACGATTTCCGCCGCTGTGCGCTCGACCTGCCGGAGGCTCAGGAGAAATCGCATTTCGGCAAAGCCGATTTCCGCGTGAACAACAGGATTTTCGCCAGCCTGCCCGAACCCGACCGTGGCGTGATCAAGCTGACCCGCGACCAGCAGGAGCTGCTGTGCGCCGCCGAACCGGCGATCTTCGCCCCTGTGAAAGGCGGCTGGGGCCGGCAGGGCTGGACCTCGGTGCATCTGGCGCAGGCCGATGAGCCGACGCTGAAGAGCGCGCTGCGGACGAGCTGGCTGAACGTCTCTCCCAGGACGCTGCAGAGGGCCTTCGTCGGCTAGCCCGGCCGGCTCTGCGCCTTGGTCGTCATGAACACGCCGACGACGATGATCGCCGCGCCGGCCCAGGTGAGCGCAGCGTAGGTCTCGTGCAGGAAGAAGGTGCCTGCCAGCAGGCCTATCGCCGCCGCGACATAGCCGATCTGGCTGAGATAGACCGGCCCGCCGACCGCCTGCAGGCGGAAGAAGAACACGAACATCAGCGACGCCGATGCCACCTGCGCCAGCGCCAGCCACGGCACGGCGCCCAGCAGCGCGAAGGCTTCGCCGCCATGCAGCGACAGGATGCCGACGAGCAGCATCAGCGCCGAGGCGAGATGACTGCCCGAGGCGAGCTCGATCGGGCCGACGCCCTGCGGCCAGTCGAACGTGCGGTAGATGTTGCCGGTGGCGAGGCTGACCGGGATCAGCAGGCCCATCGCCACCCAGAACAGATCGGCCGGCTGGCCGGCCTCGCCGCGCGTGGTGGCGACCATGACGGCGCCGACGAAGCCGACGCCGATGCCTGCAATGCCGAGCAGGTTCGGCCGCCGCACGCGCAGCAGGATCGACATGACCAGCGTGATCACCGGCGACAGCGTGAACATGATGCCGGTGTAGCCGGCGCCAAGATGCGGCATCGCCGAGAACATCAGCAGGTTCGGGATCGCGTAGGAGACGGCGGCGGCGATGAAATAGTAGCGCAGCGCGTGCGCCGTGACGGTGAGACGCTGGCGCATGGCGCAGAGCGCCACGAACAGCACGCCGCCGGCGCCGGCGGAGATCACGAAGGACCAGAGCATCGCCGGCACGCCGGCGTCGGTCGCCAGCTTGCCGAAGGGCAGCGACAGGCCGAGGAAGCAGCCGGTGACGAGCAGCAGGCCGAGCGCCGAATTCCAGATCAGTGGCATCGGCGCGATCGGCTTTGCTATCGGGATCAGTTGCGGTCGTCGGAGAAGACAGGCACCGGCATGAAGGTGACGCCGTCCTCGACAAGGCCCGCGGCCTCCTCGGGCGTCGCCTCGCCATAGATGCCGCGCGCTTCGGTCTCGCCGAAATGGATCTTGCGCGCTTCCTCGGCGAACTTGTCGCCGACATTTTCCGCGCCTTCGAGCATCTTCTTCGACATCTCGCGCAACGCGTCCATCGCCTTCTTCTGTTCGGCGCCCATGGCCAGCGCGATCTTCTCGCGGCCACGCGAGGTCGAGACCGACGGCGCCATCAGCGCCTTCTCCACCTTGGCCGACCCGCACTCCGGGCACTCGACCAGGCCGCGCTTGCGCTGGCGGTCATAGTCGTCGCTGTTGCGGAACCAGGCTTCGAAGTCGTGCGAGCGTTCGCACACGAGGGAATAGCGGATCAAGATGCCGCTCCCCGCAGCGGCTCCACCGTGCCACCCGCCTGCGCCACCGAGAATTCGCGCGCGTTCTTCAGGTTCGGGATCTTGCGCCGCGCGTCGACGGAGGCCTGCGTGTCGATCTCGGCATAGGCGATGCCCGGCTCGGCGCTGTCCACCTCGGCGACAACGCGGCCCCACGGGTCGATGATGATCGAATGGCCGTAGGTCTCGCGGCCATCCTCATGCACGCCGCCCTGCGCGGCGGCGATGACCCAGGCGCCGTTCTCGATGGCACGCGAGCGCAGCAGCACATGCCAGTGCGCTTCGCCGGTCTGGCGCGTGAACGCCGCCGGCGCCGTCAGCACATTGGCGCCGGCCAGCGCTTCGGCGCGGAAGAGCTGCGGAAAGCGCATGTCGTAGCAGATGCCGAAGCCCAGCCGCGCGAACGGCAGGTCGGCCACCACGGCTTGCTTGCCCGGCTCATAGACGGCGGATTCGCGCCAGCTCTCGCCATTGTCGAGATCGACGTCGAACATGTGGATCTTGTCGTAGCGGGCGACCAGTTCGCCGCCCGGGGCGAACAGGAACGACCGGTTGGCGTAGCGGTCGGCGCCGAGGATGATGGCGGTCGAGCCGACATGCACGGCGATGCTCAGCTCCGCTGACAGCTTGCGCGCCGCTGCGACGATCAGGTCATTCGCCTCGTCTCTGAAGGCAGCCTCGCGCGCGGCACGCTCGCGCACCAGCGCGTTGGTCATCTCGGGCGACTGCACATAGCTCGCGCCATTGGCCGCGGCTTCGCGCACCATCCGCTCGAAGTCGGCGGCGTTGCGCGCCGCGTCGACGCCCGAACGCATCTGGATGGCAGCTGCCTTGAAGATACCCATCGACATTCCCTAACCCAGTGTACCCGAGGCGAGCAGTCCGTCCAGCTTGCCCTGATCGTCGAGCGCGTGAAGCTCGTCCGAACCGCCGACGTGCACACTGCCAACGAAGATTTGCGGAAAGGTGTACCGCCCGTTCGCCCGGCTGATCATTTCCTGCCGCAGTTCCGGCGAGAAACTGGCGTCGTGCTCGGTGTACTGCACGCCTTTCGAGTCGAGCAGCCGCTTCGCCGCCGCGCAATAGCCGCACATCATGCGTGTGTAGATCGTGACGTCAACCATGGCCGGTCCGAACTCCTTCGTCGGCGTATATAGGCCCCGCATCCGCCGGTCGAAAGTCCTCCCGCCGGTAGTCCTCCGGCAGCACCCGCGCGAAGGTGAGCACGTCGATCGCAGCGGCCCCGCCGCGCTTCAGCGCCTTCGCGACCGCGAAGACGGTAGCGCCTGTGGTGTAGACGTCGTCGATCACCAGCACCCGGCGGCCGGAAATCTCGATCTCGCGCTCCGGCGGGACACGAAAGGCGCCGCGCACATTGTCCTCGCGGGCACGCGCCGCGAGCCCCACCTGCTGTGAGGTCGCACGCCTGCGTTCCACCGCCAGCGGCGCATGGCGCACGCCCGACAGGCGCGTCAGCGCCCGCGCCAGTTCCGCCGACTGGTTGAAGCGGCGGCCGACGAAACGGCGCCAGTGGAGCGGCACCGGAACCACCACGTCAGCGTCAGCGATCAATTCGGCACCGGCGCGCAGCATCCAGCGCGCCATGGCGGGCCCGAGGTCGGTGCGATCGTGGTATTTGAGCCCCTGCACCATCTCGCGGGCGACGCCGGTGTAGGAGACGGCCGCCCGCGCCCGCTCGAAGGGCGGCGGATTGGCGATCGCTTCGGCCGACAGGAAGCCGGCGCCCATGTCGTGGGCGAAGGGCGTGCCCATCACCGGGCACCATGGCGGCTCGAGGAATGCGAGTTTCGGCCAGCAGTCACCGCAGAGCGTTCCGGGCTCGGCGACGATGCGGCGGCAGCCGGCGCAGACCGGCGGAAAGGCAAGGCGCGCGGTCGCACGCATCAGTCCCGCCGCAAGGCCCTTGATCTCCAGCATCGGATCGGTCACCACCACGTCTGCGGCGGGAGCCTAGCAAAGACAATTCCCGTGCGCGAGGAACGCTTTTCCGCCTTGCAGCAGCTTTTCGACACACAGCTGATCATCGAACGCCGGCGCCGCGCGCTGCGGCAGGCCGTGCCAGGCGCCGACTTCCTGCTGGCGCGCGTAGCGGACGACCTCGCCGAGCGGCTGTCCGTCATCGAGCGCCGCTTCGAGCGCGCGGCCGTGCTGTTTCCGGCGTCCGCGCTGCCGGTGGAAGCGCTCGCCATGTCGGGCAAGGTGGGCGAGATCGTGCGCGTCGAAGCGCATCCCGAGCTGCTGCAAGGCGCGCCGGGCCTTGTCGCCACACCCGAAACGGTGCCGTTCGAGCCGGCCTCGCTCGACCTCGCCGTATCGCTGATGGCGCTGCAGGACGCCAACGATCTGCCCGGCATGCTGGTGCAGGTGCGCCGCGCGCTGCGACCGGACGGCTTGCTGCTCGCTGCCTTCGCCGGCGCCGGAACGCTGGCCGAGCTGCGCGACAGCCTGCTTGCCGCCGAAACGGAAGTCAGCGGCGGCGCCAGCCCGCGTGTCTCGCCCTTTACCGACGTCCGCGACGCCGGCGCGCTTCTGCAGCGGGCCGGTTTCGCCCTTCCGGTTGCGGATCTCGAACCGCTGACCGTACGCTACGGCGGGCTGCCGGCGCTGGTGCGCGACCTGCGCGCCATGGGCGCCACCAATGCGCTGCTCGATCGCTCGCGCAAGCCGGCGTCGCGCGCGCTGCTGGTGCGTGCCGATGCGATCTATCGCGGGCGGCATGCCGATGCCGACGGGCGCATCCGCGCCACGTTCAACATCGTCTGGATGTCGGGCTGGGTGCCGCATGCCTCGCAGCAGAAGCCGCTGAAGCCGGGATCGGCGACGATGCGGCTCAGCGAGGCGCTGAAGCGGAGCGGCGGGGAATAGGCAGGCGCCGGGCTACTCCTTCAGCGCACCGGCGAGCTTGTTGCCCCACAGGTCGGTGAGGCTGTTGGTGAGCGTGCTGACGCCGCCCACGATCGCAAGCGAAAGCACCGCGACGATCAGCGCGTACTCGATGGCGGTCGCGCCGGTCTTGTCGCGCAGGAAGCGTTTGATGATGTTGCTCATCGGCCTTGCATCCATTGCCCGCACCAACACGTACCTTCCACCCGATTAGGAATAGTTAACGCCGCGACCGTGATCAGCAGTCGCCGCTGCGCCGGCCGTTGGCGCGGATGACGCAGACCGAGTCGGGCGAGGCCTGCAGCACGCTGCGGCGGATGACATAGGCACCGCCGCCCCCCCCCACGGAGCCGGTGGTCGTCAGGTCGAGATCGCCGGGGAACGGGTTGTTCTGCGCGACACTGCCGCCGATTCCACGGCTTTCACCGGAATCGAGCATCGGCACGATCATCAGGGCGAGCGCGATGGCCGCCGTGCCGAAAAGCAGCGTCGGACGCAGCAGGCCGATGCCCGGAAATCCGGTCACCGGCCGGTCGATCTCGAATTCCTTGTCCGGCTGCATCGCTGCCCCCAGTGCAGTCGCTGACTTTCGTGCAATTTTTCACGATAGGCTGAAGGATGGATTAACGATGATGGCAGCCGCGGGGCAGCCCATCACAGCAGGTCGATCAGGAACGGGATCAGCGGCGCATCGGCCGGCGGCATCGGATAGTCGCGCAGGTTCTTCGGCCGCACCCATTTCACCGCCGCGACTTCCTTCGCCACCGGCATGCCCCAGAAGCGGCGGCAGACGTAGAGCGGCATCAACAGGTGGAAGTTCTCGTAGGTATGGCTGGCGAAGGTGAGCGGTGCGAGGCACGCCACCTTGGTCTCGACGCCGATCTCCTCGGCGAGCTCGCGCACGAGCGCCTCTTCCGGCGTCTCGCCCTTCTCCACCTTGCCGCCGGGAAACTCCCACAGGCCCGCGAGCTGCTTGCCTTCCGGCCGCTGCGAGATGAGCACGCGCCCGTCCGCGTCGACCAGCGCGCATGCGACGACGAGCAGGGTTGGCTTGCCGGTGTCGCTCATGCGCCTGTCTCCGGTGGACGGCGATAGTGATAGCGGTACACCTCGCGGAACCCGAGCGAGGCGTAGAGGCCGATCGCCACGTGATTGTCGGCCTCGACCTGCAGCCAGGCGCGCCGCGCCCCGGCGAGCCGCGCCCATCGCAAGGCCGCGAGAATGGCGCGGCGCCCATGCCCCATGCCGCGCTCGGCCTCCAGCGTTGCCACCTCGAACAGGCCGGCGAGATCGCCGTCCTGCACGCAGACCACGGTGGCCAGCGGCTCGGCGCCGCGATCGAGCACGAACAGGCCGAGATTGGGTCTGATCGATGCGAGCACGCTGGCGAGGCCGTCGGCCTCCGCGTCGGCAAGGCCGTGCACGGGCTTCACCGCGTCCATGAAGCGACCGACTTCCTTGAGCGGGATATGGTCCATCGCGCCCTGCACCAGATCCGGTGTGATCGCCACGTCCATCACGACGGATTCGGAAAAGCGGCTCCAGCCGGCGGCGTCCAGATGGCCGTCCAGCGTGGCGCCCGACAGCGGCGACAGTCGGAACGTCAGCGCCCGGCCGGCAGCGTCGAACTCGGCGCCGACGGCGCCGATGCGCTCGGCGACGCGCGCCGTGTCACGCGGGTCGAGCGGATTGACGGAGTTCAGGCGCTTGGCCGGATGCCTGTCGGTGAGGCGCACGACCCATGTGCCGTCGTAACGCACGCGCGCCGCCGGCCACGCGCGGAAGCCCGCCGCCTCGTAGCGGCGCACGAGCGGCAGGCCGCTGGCCGCAGCGTGCGGCATCAGCCTAGCTCCGATAGTCGCCGTTGATCTCGACATATTCCTTGGTGAGGTCGCAGGTCCACACGCTGGCCTGGCCGCGCCCGAGCCCGATATCGGCGCGGATGCGCACATCCGGCCGCTTCATGTATTCGGAGGTCTCGGCTTCCGAATAGGCCGGGTCGCGTTCGCCCTCATGCGCGACGCGGATATCGCCGAACCAGACGGACAGGCGATCGCGGTCGGCCGGCTCGCCGGCCTTGCCGACGGCCATGACGACGCGGCCCCAATTGGCGTCCTCGCCGGCGACGGCGGTCTTCACCAGCGGCGAGTTGGCGATGGAAAGCGCGATACGCTTGGCCGAGCGCGCCGACTTGGCTCCCGTCACCATGACCTCGATCTGCTTGCGCGCCCCCTCGCCGTCGCGCACGACCTGCAGCGCAAGGTTCTTGAGCAGCTTGTTGAAGGCCCGGCGGAACTGGCCAAGCCGCGCGTCCTTCGGGTCGGTGATGCGCGGCGCGCCCTTGGCTGCGCCGGTGGCGAAGCAGAGCAGCGTGTCGCTGGTCGAGGTGTCGCTGTCGACGGTCACGGCGTTGAAGCTCTTGCCCACCGCCTTGCCGAGCAGATCCTGCAGCACCGCCGCCGACAGCGGCGCGTCGGTAGCGACGAAGGAAAGCATCGTCGCCATGTCGGGCGCGATCATGCCGGCGCCCTTGGCAATGCCGTTGATGGTGACGTCGACATCGCCGAGCCTGGCGGTGGCGGTGGCGTATTTCGGATAGGTGTCGGTGGTCATGATGGCCTTGCCGGCCTCCGACCACAGGCCGGTTTGCGCCGACTTCGCCATCCCGGCCAGCAGGCCGGAGAATTTGCCTGCATCCAGCGGTTCGCCAATGACGCCGGTGGAGGCGAGGAACACTTCCGACGGCTTGCAGCCGGCAGCCTTGGCCGCGGCTTCCGCCGTCAGCCGCGTCGTCTCGCGGCCTTTCTTGCCGGTGAAGGCGTTGGCGTTGCCGGAATTGACCACCAGCGCGCGCGCCTTGCCGCCGGGAAGATTGTCGCGGCAGAAATCCACCGCCGCCGACGGGCATTTCGAGCGGGTGAACACGCCTGCCACCTCGGTGCCCGGGTCGAAGACCATGAGCATGAGGTCGGTGCGGCCCTTGTATTTGATGCCCGCTTCGGCCGTAGCGATGCGCAGGCCGGCGATGGCCGGCATCTTCGGGTACTTCTTTGGCGCGAGCGGCGAAACTGCGGTCGACATGGAGGCCCCATGGATGGCTTGCGAGGGGCTTCCGTTTGCCCCATCGGCGGGCGGCGTGCAAGGCGCCAGCACTGGCCCACGCGCCGGTTCCACGCGGGCTCTTCCGTCGGGCGGCGTTTTGGATCACGCTGGGGAAACCCATCCGCCGAGGATCTTCCCATGCGCATTCTGCTTCTGTCGGCTGCCGCGCTGGCTGCCGGACTCTGGCTCGGCAGCGCCGCCGGTGCCGTGGACGCCGGCCCGGGCTTCGATTGCAGGAAGGCCAGCGCGCCGGACGAGAAGGTCATCTGCGGCGATCCGCTGCTTTCGCGCGTCGATCGCATGATCAATGCCGGCTACCTCACCTTCGAGCCGGCCTATGACCAGTCGAAGCAGCAGATCGCCGCCGCACTCTTGGCCGACCGGCGCAGCTGCGGCGCCGACCGGCCCTGCGTGGCGGCTGCCATGTACAGCATGCTGTCCACCTACGGCGCGGTGCCGCCATGGATCTATGACTACGCGCAGGCGCTTCTCGGCTTCAAGGCGGCGGAGCTGAACGCGAAGGCCCCGAAAGGCGCCAACCAGCCCATGCCGGAGCAGATCGGACAGTGCGCGGTCACCACGATCGAGGAACTGGCGACGCGCTTCGGCGAACCGCTGGACACGGCCGAAGCCGGGGCCGGCACATCGGTCACCTTCGCCAATGGCGGCTATCAGGTCGATTACAGCACCAACGACGCGATCTATGCCTCGGAGGTGGGTCAGCGGGTGGTCATCTGCCTGATGCAGATCCCGCGCGATTGCCCGACCGGCGACGACCGTGGACGGCTCTACCTCACCTACAACGCCGTCACGCAGCGCAACTGGGCGCTGAGCGACAGCCAGCACATGTGCGGCGGGGCGTGATCCCTAGCGCCGCAGCAGTCCGCGCACCCGGTTGCGCAGGATGCGCGCCATGTTGCGCGTCTCGCGGTAGAGGTGAAGCTGCGAGGCGGCCTGCCGCGTTGCGCGGTCGGCGTCCGGGGTCAGCCCGACCACCAGCGTTCCGATCGACCTGCGCTCGGTCCAGAGGCGGCTCATCACCGGGTGGTCCGGCACCGCGCAGGAATCCGTCGCCTCGATGTTTGGATCGTCGAGGTGGTTGGCGGTGATGTCGAGCATCAGCAGCGTGCCCGGCGAATAGGCCGCGTAGGTCTCGTCGTAGGCCGTCTTCCAGGTATAGGCGGTGCCGCCTTCCACGAAGACGATGACGCAGGCGATGACCTTGCCGTCGAGCGTCAGCGAATGCACGCGGCAGAGATCCTGCTCCGACAGCCGGCTGACGGCCTCGCGCGCGAACGCGGCGCGGTAGCGGTCGATCGCCATGGCGGTGCGCTCGCGGCCTTTCCAGCCGGCCGCTTCCAGCGTCAGGAAGGATTCCAGTCCGAGCCGCACGTCCTCGACGCTGCGCGCCACGACATATTCGAGCTTGCCCTTGTCGGCGAGGCGGCGGCGAAGACGGCGGAATTCGCGCATATGGTGCGGGCTCAGCGCCTGCTTGAGATAGGCGTCCGGCTCCAGCGTGCTGTCCAGGAACGGCCGCTCGAACCGGCCTGTCACCACCAGCGGCAGGCCGCGTGTCTCGGCGGCGCGGTGCAACAGATTCGAGACCGGGCCTTCGAGCCGGACATCCGGCATGACGAAGACCTTGGGCAGCCGCAGGTGCGTTCGCGACAGCATGGCGAAGAAATCCTCGATCACGCGCTCGGGATCGTCGCGGTCGAGCAATGGCGTGCCGAGCGGACCGAACGGGCTCGCCCAGGTGCGCATGACCGAGACGCCCAGCGGCGTGATCGGCTTCTCGATGGAGAACGGCACCAGCAGGCGCAGGCGGCTTTTGAACTCGTCGCCGTCGCGGATGACGGCCAGCCGCACCTCGCGATCCTCGAGCCGCGGCATGGCGGGCGCCAGGAAGCGCGGGTTGAAGAAGACGTTGGACTCGATCGTGCGGGCGCACAGATGGTCGAGCTCCTCGACCATCTCGAAGCCGGCGGACGCCTGGTAGATGGCGAGGCGGCGCGGCGGACGGTTGCCGGAGACCAGCTCGGTGTGGGCGTGATGCGCCTGTGCATGCACGTCGGCGAAACCGGCGATCATCGGAGCGGACGCGCTGCCGCTCATCTCCTCAAGCAATGGCTGGGCGACCATCAGGCTCCCCTGGGTTGCGCCGTCGCCGGCATGAATATGACCATCACGATGCCGAGCCGGCGCCAGACGGTGAAGGAGAGTGCGCTCGCCTCGAAGATCATCGAGGCGGCGGTGGCGATGGCCGCCCCCCACAGGCCATACATCGGGATGAGGACGACGGAGAGCGCGATGTTAAGCGCCAGCGTCAGCGCATAGACGCCGGCGCAGACGTTCTGGTTGCCGCTCATCGTGAGCAAGCTCTCTGCAGGGCCGACGGCGGCGCGCGCCACCACGCCGAACACCAGCAGGAAGAGCAGCGGATAGCCGGCGTCGAAGCCGGGGCCGAACAGCAGCAGCATCGGCTCGCCGATGGCGAGCACCACCAGCGCCAGCGCCAGCGACGGCCAGAACGTCCACGACACCGTTTCGCGCGCGAATTCCGCCAGCCGCGTGCGGTCGGTGTGGGCGATCGTGGCGTAGCGCTGCGCCACGCCTGCCTTCACGGCGAAATAGACGAAGTGGACGAGCGCCAGCGTCTTCACCGTGGCGAAATAGATGGCGACGTCGTTCGGCTGCATGAACACGCCGACCATCAGCACGTCGGCATTGGTGAGCAGGAAGAAGAAGCTCTCGACCAGGAAGATCGGCAGCGACACCGCGAACCAGCTGCGCAGCAGGAAGCGGCGCGGACCGGGCGGCACGCGGCCGTCGGCGCGGTTGGTGACGCGCACCAGTTGGATCAGCGTGGTGACGTAGGTGGCGACGATCGCCGTCAGCAGTGCCGTCTGCGCGCAGGGCTCGTAGCCGGCGGCAAGTGCGATGCCCATGAAGACCAGGATGAGGATGGGCCGCGTGACATAGGTCGGCAGCAGCGCCGAGAACGCCCAGGAGTTTGCCCGCGAAATGCCCTGCAGCATGTCGGAGAGCGCGATCATCGGCAGGCAGATGATGCCGAGCAGGAATGGCACGACGTAGTAGTGGTCGATCTGCGGCGCGAAGAAATAGACCGCCGCCGCGCCGAGGGCGGCGGTCGTGGTCGAGAAACCGAGCACCATCAGCCGCGAGGCAAGCATGACGCCGCGTAGCTCCGCCAGCATCCCCTTCTCGCGATACTCCGGGATGAAGCGGATGACCGATGTGTGAAAGCCGAGGCAGGAGATGTTTCCGACGATCACCATCGTCGTCCACACCAGCACGAAGATGCCGTACTCGAACCCGCCCATCCAGCGCGCCAGCAGCACCTGGCTGACGAAGGCGATGACGGCGCTGAAGATGCGTATGGCGAAGGCGATCAGTGACACGCGGCCTGCGACGCCGCGTTCGTCGCGCGCAAAGACGAGGGCATCCACCCGACCGAGCAGCGGGCGAGCGACAACAGCCAGACGCTCCGGCAGGAGCCTGTCGGCCGTTGTTGCCGCGGAAAAGCGCACGCGAGACACTCCGTTCTCCGGTCTCTTGCGTTCAGGCTTATCCGGCAGTGTTTAAGAAACGGTTGGGTGAGTCGTACGACTTCGAGCGGAGCCGTCCCGCTTTCGCCGCAGAGCAGCGCGAACACGTTTCGGTTGCGTAGAATATTAGCCCGGCATTGTGGATAACCCCCTGTGGCGTCCGGACGGTGCCGGTCATCGACGCATCCAAATGGCTGCCCAACCCACCCTCCTGACTATCAAGCGACCTCTGGAATGTTGGCGCTCTCACTAGATACGGCGTAATTCACTGCAAAATTTCTGATGCAAGTTGTCTCGCCTGCTGGTCGTAATATGTTTAGGAAACTCTTCTGGAGACTAGCTTGGCCGACAATATTCTTGCCCGCGACACGTTTACAGACATCGTCACGTATGAGGACGAAATTCCAATTCGTGGGTGTTCACTGAGTCTTCCCCAGATACGCACTGTCTATCGCGAACTGGAACGGCTCGTGAAAGCTGACGGTGAGAGACTCTTAGCGATGCTGACGCGCCAAGAGGGCGAGTCGCAAGAAGCGTTCGCTCAACGGATAGAACATCTGCGCAAAGATGCCTTTAAGGTGACAACCTCAATAGTTGGCGGCCCTGATGAGCAGACAGCTTACGGAGAGACCGACGAGATTTTCAGCTCTAAGAATCTTCCTACGCCGATAAAGACGATATATTTCATCAATACCACAGCATATCGACGGAATGCATCCAACACCGACCCAGGGAATCGATTCAGCGTTTGGCTTGACTTCGGAAAACCAGCGCTCTTCGAACCGCACGCCGTTTCTGAGCCAACACCAAAC
>JBFXFO010000118.1:0-13042 GCA_050178915.1 Rhizobiaceae bacterium
GACGAAAAACAGTCGTGCGACTCTTGAAACGTCGCGCCTGAAACGGTGCAATGCGCCGTCGAATCGCGGTGGGGCGTTTCGCAGTGAGGGTTGCGCCTATGGACAAGAGTCCCGACGCCTTCCGGACGATCAGCGAAGTGGCGGAGGATCTCGATCTGCCGCAACACGTGCTGCGGTTCTGGGAGACCCGCTTCACCCAGATCAAGCCAATGAAGCGCGGCGGCGGCCGCCGCTACTATCGTCCGCAGGACGTTGACCTGATCAAGGGCATCCGCGCGATGCTCTACGACCAGGGCTACACCATCAAGGGTGTGCAGAAGCTGCTGCGCGAGAACGGCAACCAGTTTCTGATCGCCGTTGGCTCAGGCGATCTCGCGGCAGTCGAGGCGATCGCGCAGCGACGCCAGCAGGAAGAGCCGCAGCCGCTGACGCCGGGGGCCCAGCCGCCCCAGCACGCCGATGACGAGCTGCTTGTCGGTCAGTCGCGCGTGAAGCCAAGCCGCCGCTTCTTCGGCCTCGGCAAGTCCGAGGAGGAGGGCCCGGTACAACCCGGCGACGGCCGGCTCTCGCGCGACAACCGGGCGCTGCTGCAAGAGGCGCTGTTCGACCTGCTCGAATGCAAGCGCCTGCTCGACCAGGTGCGCTGACGCGGCCTTGATCCAGCGCGGAGCCGGACGCACCGGCGCGCGGGAACAAAAGGTGCTGTTCACCTGTTAGATCAGGCTGAACGGAGCACGCACGCTTTGCCTGACAACGATACGCCTGTTTCCACTGTCCAACCGAAGCGCAAGACCCCGGGGCGTGCCGTCGATGCCGAGACGCTCGACGAGCAGCTGGATGAGGGGCTCGAAGACAGCTTTCCGGCAAGCGATCCGGTCTCCGTGACCAGCACGGCCATCGCCCGTCGACCGAAGCCCAGAGAAGGAACTGTCCAATGAGACTGGCAATCCCGTTTGCCGTGGCAGCAACGCTGCTGCTCGCCGCATGCAGCGACTCCACCGACAGCCAGACCACCGGCAGCACGACCACGGATGGCGGGACGATCACCAACCCCGAGGTCGAGAAGAATCCGCGGCCGCAGACGGGCAGCGGCGGCGATCAGCAGATCAACGAGACGCCGAGCAGCACGCCGGCCGAATAGACATCCCGCGGCCGCGCTCAGGCTGCGCGGCGTCCGGGCGTCGGTGCGAAGGGCGGCTCATGCCCGGTTGGCGTGACAAGGATTGGCCGGCCGTAGCCGTTGGCTTCCAGCTCTGCGGTCGTGGCCGCGATTGCAGAGTCGCTTGGCTCCAGCACGCTGACAAGGATTTCCGTCCCGTCCCCGACCAGCCGGCGGATGCCATTCGCATCGGCCGGGCCGCACTCGACGATGACGACGTCATATGCCGTCGTCAGCGAGTTCATGATGAGCGGGAGTCGGTCGGCGGCGCGCATGGCGCGCGCCGGATTGGCGGTGCCGAGCGGGATCACGTGGCAATCGGAGTAGTGGTCGGCATGGATCACGTCCGAGAACTGCGCCTCGGACGCCAGAAGGTCGGTGATTCCCTTGTGGCGGATGCTTTCCAGCATCGGACGCGAGGCAGCGCCGGAGGCGGTGAGGTCGAGCAGCAGGACGCGCAGGCCGGCATCCGCGACTTCGCGCGCCACCAGCACGGCGGCAGCCGCTGCCTCATCGCCTTCCGGTGAGATGAAGATGGCGCGGGCGGCGCCGCCGGCGATCAGCTTCTCGGCCGCGCGTTCGATGCCGATCTCGCCAAGCCCCGATGGTGCTCGGCGGACCGGCTCGGTCGGAGCAGGGGCAGCCTGCAGGATCGACGGTGCAGGCTGGCGCACCGGAACCTCTGGCTCGGCATGATCGTCGTTGGCCTGCACGCTCGGGCGAGCAGCCACCGATTCCGCCCCGACGGGGTCGACATGCCGGACCTGCGGCATCGCCACTTCCTCGACAGGCTCGAACGCGGCGCCGCTGGCCGACCGCATGGCGCGGCCCGAAAACAGCTCCTGCAGCAGCGTCATGATCGCCATCAGGAGGAGCGCCGCGGCGAAGGCGGCGCCGACGATCGGCAGCACCTTCGGGAAGTAGGGCTCCGCCGGGACGACGGCGCGCGAGAAGATGCGGGCGTCGGCAGGCAGGTAGCTGCGGTCGCGGCGCGACGAGGCTTCGCGGAAGCGGGTCAGGTACGATTCGAGCAGTTCGCGCTGGGCTGCGGCCTCGCGCTCCAGCGCGCGCAGTTCGACATTCTGGTCGCCTGCGCGAGCGGACTCGGCCTTCAGCGTATTGACCTCGGCGACCAGCTGCTTCTCGCGCATCTGCGCCGTACGGGCCTCGTTCTCGAGGCTCTGCAATACCTTCTGCGCCTCGGTGCGGATCTGGCCGTCGAGGTCGACGAGCTGCGAGTTCAGCGCGCGGATGCGCGGATGGCCGTTGAGCAACGTCGTCGAGAGGTCTGCGATCTGTGCCTTGATCTCGACCTGTCGCTCGCGCAGCCTCTGGATGAGGCTCGACGACACCACCTCGGGCAGCGCGTCGAGCGACGAGCCGCCTTCGATGGCGGCGCGGACGCCGGCGGCGTTGCCTTCTGCCGCGGCGCGGTTCGCACGGACGCGCGACAGCTCGGTGGAGAGCTGGCCGAGTTGCTGGGTCGCCAGCACGTCGTTGTTCTCGCCGATCAGCAGATCGTTCTGCGCGCGGAAAGTCGCGACCTTCGTCTCCGCTTCCTTCACGCGGGCGCGCAGGTCTGCGATTTCCGGCTCCAGCCAGTCGGTTGCGTCGGTATTGGAGGCAAGCTTGGCGTCGCGGCTGATGCCGATATAGGCGTCGGCGATGGCGTCGGCGATCTTCGCGGCGAGCTTCGGATCCTCGGACGAGAACTCGACGACGATGACGCGCGACTTCTCGACGCGGAAGACGTTGAGCTTCTCGCGCATGGCCTTGAGGACGCGCTCGTCAGCCGGGATCTCGTTCGGATCGTTCTTCAGCCCTGCCATCACCAGCACGCGGCTGATGATCGACATCTCGGCCGCCGGGTCGAATTCGCTCAGCTTGTTGAGCTCGAGCTGGCGGGCAACCTGCTTGAGGATATCGGTCGAGCCGATCACTTCGACCTGGCTGATGACGCCTTCCTCGTCGAGGATGGGACGGTCGGCCTCGGCGTTGTTCTCAGGCTTGGTGAAGGGAGATTCGCGCGTCTCGATGAGGATGCGCGTCTCGCTTTTGAACTGCGGCGTCGCGCTCCAGGCAGCGAGAAAGGCCAGCGCCGCGACCACGAGGGCGACGCCCAGAATGCGCCGCCATTTGCGCACGAGGCTGGCGAACAGCTGGCGCAGGTCGACATCGACGTCGCTCGCATTGGTATTGACGGCGGACATGGGCAGACTCCGGACTCTGAGTTCCGCCGAAGGGTAAACAACTATGGTAACTTGACCGTTAAGCCTGCGGTAATCTGCCGTTTTCCTTTCTTGACGAAGTGTAAATCTCTTGTCCTCGACCGCTGATGCAGGCGCGGCGTTCCGCAGCTTTACCGGGTATTAACCCTAACAGGACGATAACGCAGGCCGAGTAGTTCGAGCCGGGCGGTTTCCGGCACCTGTCGAAGGTCGGTCATGAAACGCGCAACCCTCGTTCTTGCAGCGCTCGTTGCCACGGCGGTCGTCTCCGGTTGTTCCGGCTATCGTCCGGCGCCGGCTGCCTTCCATGAGGCGATCAACCAGCCATACCGCCTGGGCGCCGGCGATCGCGTGCGCATCACCGTGTTCGAGCAGGAGAGCCTGACCAACACCTACAGCGTCGACCAGTCTGGCTACATCGCGTTCCCGCTCGTCGGCGCCATTGCCGCGCGCGGCCATACGGCCCAGCAGATCGAAGGCCAGATCGCTGCGCGGCTGCGCGAAGGATATCTGCGCGATCCCGACGTGTCGGTCGAGATCGACCGCTATCGCCCGATCTTCGTGATGGGGGAGGTGGGAGCGGCCGGCCAGTACTCCTACGTGCCCGGCATGACCGTCTACAAGGCCATCGCCGTCGCGGGCGGCTTCACGCCGCGCGCCACCCAGGACAATGTCGACATCAACCGCGACATCAACGGCAAGGTAATGACCGGCCGCGTGCTGACATCCGATCCGATCCTGCCCGGCGACACGATCTACGTGCGCGAACGTCTGTTCTAGGAGGCGGTCAGGATCGTGGCGCAACTGCGCATCGTCCACTGTTTCCGCTCGCCGGTGGGCGGGATTTTCCGCCATGTGCGCGATCTCGCCGAAGCGCAGGTCGCGGCCGGCCATCTGGTTGGAATCATCTGCGATTCCACCACCGGTGGCGCCCTGGAAGAGAAGCTTTTCGAAGACATGCGGCCGATGCTGGCGCTGGGCGTGAAACGCACGCCCATGCAGCGCCATATCGGCCCGGGCGATGTGACCGCCGGTTGGCGCACGTATCGTCTGATCAAGGAATTGAAGCCGGACGTGCTGCACGGGCACGGCGCCAAGGGTGGCGTCTATGCGCGTCTGTTCGGCTCACTGTTGCGGGTGTCCAGGTCTAGCGTAGCCCGCCTTTATACCGCCCACGGCGGCAGCCTCCACTATGACGAGGCGACACTGACCGGGAGGCTGTTCTTCGCGCTGGAGCGCCTGATGGAGCGCTTCACGGACCGGCTTCTGTTCGTGTCCGACTACGAGCGGCGCGCCTTCGAGCGCAAGGTCGGCAGGCCGCGTGTGCCGTTCGACCTGATCTACAACGGCTTGCGCGATGCGGAGTTCGAGCCGATCGTTCCGGACGCCGAAGCCGCCGATTTTCTATACATCGGCATGATGCGCGACCTGAAAGGCCCGGACCTCTTCATCGACGCGCTGGCGCGTACCGAAATGCGGCTCGGCCGCCGTGTCAGTGCCGTGATGGTCGGCGACGGCGAAGATCGCCAGCGCTACATCGCGCAGGTCGACAGGCTGGGACTGGCTGACCGCGTGCGCTTCGAGATGCCGATGCCTGCGCGCGCCGCCTTTCCGCTTGCGCGCATCTCGGTGGTCCCGTCGCGCGCCGAGGCGATGCCGTACATCGTGCTGGAGACGCTCGCCGCCGGCATGCCGATGATTGCCACCGCTGTCGGGGGCATTCCCGAAGTGTTCAGCCAGGGCTCGCCCGCGCTGGTGCGGCCCGACGTCGAGGAGATCAGCGAGGCGATGACGCGTGCGCTGGGCGATCCGGAGGCCTTCGCGCTGGCCATGCCTTCTGCCGAAGAGCTGCGCTCGCGCTTCTCCGCAGCCGTCATGGCTGCCGACATCGAGAAGGCCTACTGGGCGGCCCTCAGGCCGAAGTCCTGACAGGGGGCAACGGATGGCTTTGGTCCCGTCCGTTCAATGCTTTCTTAGCCACTTGTTGGTAGTCGTGCAGGACGTTTCAGGACGCCTGACATGAGCGATATCGATCCTTCTGAAAGCTATTCGCCGGAGAAGATCCGCCAGTTCCAGGAAGGCGGCGGCGCCCCGTTGCCCGCGAGCCTCGGCGCGGTCGCCCGCCAGGTCGCGACGCAGTACAAGCGCGAGACGATGTCGCCGGTCATGGTCAGCGGCGTGCTGCGGTTCGTCGAGTTTGGCCTGCTCGTGCTTGCCGGCACCGTGCTCTACGGCATCTATGTCGGCTTCACCACGCATCTGTTCTGGCAATATCCGGCGGTGATCATCGGCGGTTCGTTGACGGCAGTGATCCTGCTGGAGATGATCGACGCCTATCAGATCCCGAACCTGCTGCGGCCGATCAATTTTCTGACCCGCATCCTAGGCCTGTGGACGGCAGCCTTTGCAATCATGGCGCTGGCCGGTTTCTTCATGAAGATTTCCGCCGACTTCTCCCGCGTCTGGTTCGCCGGCTGGTACATCTCCGGCTTCGCCGCGCTGGTGGTCGAGCGTTTCGTGCTCGCCGGCCTGATCCGGCGCTGGGCGCGCAACGGCAAGATGGAGCGTCGCGCCGTCATCGTCGGCGGCGGCAAGGCGGCCGAGGCGCTGATCCGCTCGATCGAGGCGCAACCCGACAACGACATCCGAATCTGCGGCATCTTCGACGATCGTGACGACCGCCGTTCGCCGCCGATCGTCGCCGGCTATCCCAAGCTCGGCAACGTGGCGGAACTGATCGAGTTTGCCCGTATCGCGCGCATCGACATGCTGATCGTATCGCTGCCGATCACGGCGGAGGCGAGGGTGCTCTCGCTGCTCAAGAAGCTGTGGGTGCTGCCGGTCGACATTCGTCTGTCGGCGCACTCCAACCAGCTGCGCTTCTGTCCGCGCTCCTATTCGTTCATCGGCTCGGTGCCGATGCTCGACATCCTCGACAAGCCCATCAACGACTGGGATTCCGTCGCCAAGCGCGTCTTCGACATCGTCTTCTCAATCCTCGGCATCGTGCTGCTCTCGCCGGTCATGCTGGGCACGGCGATCGCCATAAAGCTCGACTCCAAGGGGCCGATCCTCTTCAAGCAGAAGCGCCACGGCTTCAACAACGAGGTGATCGAGGTCTTCAAGTTCCGCTCCATGTATCACAACATGAGCGACCCGAGCGCCGTGCGCGCCGTGACCAAGGGCGACCCGCGCGTCACCCGCGTCGGCCGCATCATCCGCAAGACGTCGATCGACGAACTGCCGCAGTTCTTCAACTCGCTGTTCGGCTCGCTGTCGCTGGTCGGCCCACGTCCGCATGCGGTGGCGGCCAAGACGCACAACAAGCTCTACACCGAGGTGGTTGACGGCTATTTCGCTCGTCATCGCGTCAAGCCGGGCGTCACCGGCTGGGCGCAGATCAACGGCTGGCGCGGCGAGATGGATACGGACGAGAAGATCCGCATGCGTACCGAATACGACCTCTACTACATCGAGAACTGGTCGCTCTGGCTCGACCTCAAGATTCTGCTGATGACTCCGGTCAAGCTGCTCAACACGGAAAACGCCTATTGACCGCTTTCCCGCATGAACTGCCGCGCGCGGCAGTCAACGCGAAGGCGATCGCCCTGATCACCGGCGCAGCCGTCGGGCTGGGCGTTTTTCTCTCCGGCTTCGTTATCAACGAGCCTGCACCATACGAGCTGTTCATGACGGCGCTGATCGCGGTGTGGGCCTTCGCCGGCCTGCGCCTTTCGCGCTTCGTCATGCCGCTCTTGATCCTGCTGGTGGTCTTCAACATCGGCGGCGTGCTCTCGATGTCGTTTATGGATGACATGGCCCGCTCGCCGGTCTATCCGCCGCTATACATCGCCGTGTCGCTGTTCCTGGCCTTCACCGCCGTCTTCATCGCGGCGGCCGTCGAAGTTCGGCCGGCGCTCTACAGCGTCATGTTTCGCGCGTGGATCGTGTCGGCCTGCCTGACGTCCTTCCTCGGCATCGCCGGTTACTTCCATGCCTTCCCGGGTGCCGACATCTTCACGCGGTACGATCGCGCTGCCGGCGCGTTCGAGGACCCGAACGTGTTCGGGCCGTTCCTCGTCCTTCCCGGGATCTACCTGCTGCAGCGTATCATACTGGACCCGGTGCGCATGCTGCTCTACTCCGTGCCGCTGCTGCTCATTCTCGGCGGCCTTTTCCTTTCCTTCTCGCGCGGCGCCTGGGGCCTCTACCTCGCCTCGGCGGTGCTTCTGGTCGGCTGCCTCTTCCTGCAGAGCAGCAGCGGCCGCTTCCGCCTGCGCGTCGCGGTGATGACAATTGCCGCGGTCACCCTCCTCGTGCTCGCCCTGCTGATCGCTTTGCAGATCCCCGCCATCTCCGACCTGTTCACGACGCGTGCGCAGCTGGTGCAGGACTATGACGGCGCGCGCCTCGGCCGTTTCGCCCGCTACGGCATCGGCTTCGGCATGGCGGCCGAGAACCCGTTCGGCATCGGGCCGCTGATGTTCGGCCAGCTGCTCGGCGAGGACACGCACAACATCTGGCTGAAGGCGCTGATGGACTATGGTTGGCTCGGCTTCGCCTGCTGGCTGACGATGGTGCTGTGGACCATCGTCGGCGGTTTCCGCATCCTGTTCCGTGACCGCCCCTGGCAGCCCTATCTGCTGTGCGCCTACGTGGTGTTCGTTGGGCACGTGTTCCTCGGAACCTTCATCGACACCGACCACTGGCGACATTTCTACCTGTTGATCGGCATGGTGTGGGGCGCGATGGGGCTCGAATACCGCCACCAGATCGCGGCGGCAGGGCGCAGCGCGAAGTCGATCGTCACGGGTCGCCCGATTTCGGTTGACCGCCTGCCGGCCCGCCAGTAGGAAGCACCTGGCTCGGAGCGTAGCGCAGCCCGGTAGCGCACTTGACTGGGGGTCAAGGGGTCGCAGGTTCGAATCCTGTCGCTCCGACCAGTAAAATCAAAAACTTGGATCTGTCATACGACGCTGGCAAAACGCGGTTTGGCCAAGGCGCGGGCGTATGGTCAGCGTTCGACCCGAAATGGGGGAGCGCGCCGTGCAGGGGCGCGCTCCCCGTCGCGTCTATTCGGCGGCGATCGGCGTCGCCATCGCGCTGACATTCTCGAGATAGGCGACGCACTCGTCGACGCTGTGGACATCGGCGAATTTGGCGTCGATGTCGTAGAGGTTCCAGGCGACGGCGCCGGGAACGCGGTCACCGATGCATTCGCGCACCGCGATGGTGCGGAAGCCGTCCGCGAGGCCATCGCAGATGGTGGTGCGCACGCAGGCGGTGGCGGTGACGCCGGTGACCAGAATGGTGTCCACTCCCGCGGCGCGCAGCAGGCCCCCGAGCCCGGTGCCGTGGAAGGCGCTCGCGCGCTTCTTCAGCAGCGTGTACTCGCCGTCGACAGGGGCGATGCGCGAATCGATCGCCCAGAGCTCCTTGTCTTCGAGGCTGACCACCTCGACGGGAATCTTGCAGTGCCACAGACCCATGTCGGTGAAGCCGGCGTTGCGGTCGGTGATCTGGTAGGCCGTGGTGATGTGGACTACCGGGTGGCCATTGGCGCGGCAGGCTGCCAGCAGGCGCTGCATGCCGGGCATGATCTCGTTGTCCATTGCTTCCTGATCGCAGGTGAAGGGATTGCCGGGCCGCGTCCAGGCATTGGCGAGGTCGACGCTGACCAGTGCCGGCCGGCTGCCGAAACCGATGCGGCGCTGGAAGCCGCGCTCCTGATAGATCTTGGTCGACGCCGCGAATGCCTGCTGCAGCATCCGGTCGAGTTCCCTGTTGTCGACGTCGCTCATGTCAGCTCCCTTTCGGCCGCGCCTCGCAGCCACTGGCGTTGGTCTGTGCCGAGCGGAACGCCCGCGCGGCTTCAGCATCACCATCCGGCACGGCCATCAATGATGGAATTGGCGATTCGCCAATTATTGTTGCGTAGAGCGCATCAATCGTTAGGCTGGAAGCGTTGCCGACGGAGCGATCATGATGGAGCTGGGAGCGGGCCTCGACCTCACTCATTCGTTCACGGTGGTGGCGGAGGAACTGAACTTCCGCCGCAGCGCCGAGCGGCTGCACATTGACCAGTCGGCACTGACGCGGCGCATCCAGAAGCTGGAGCACATTCTCGGCTTTGCGCTGTTCGAGCGGACAACGCGTGACGTGGCGCTCACGCCGGCCGGGCGCGCATTCTACGAAGACAATGCGCTACTGCTTCAGAACTACGCACGTTCGGTGAACGGCGCGCGGATGATCGCAGAAGGAAAGACGGGCACGCTGCGCATCGCCTACATGGCGTTCGCGGCGACCGAGCTGATGCCGCGCGCAGTATCGCGCTTCCGCCAGCTCTATCCGGATATCCAGGTCACCCTTCGCTACATCCGCACGCAGGGCCAGAAGCTGGCGCTGGCTGATGATGATGTCGACCTCGGCTACATGATCGGACCGTTCGACCACAGCGACTTCGAGAGCCTGCTGGTGGCTGACGACCCGCTCTATGTCGTCACGCCGCTCGGCCACCGTTTCGCCAGTCTCCAGGCGATACAGCCCAATGATCTGGTGGGGGAGGATTTGATCCTTGGCGACATGGTCGAGTGGGAGGCCTACCGCTGGCGCCTCGGCGAGATGTTTTCGCGCGAGGGCGTGCCGCTCGACATCAAGATCGAGGCGTCGAACACGTTGGCCCTCCTCGGCCTCGTTGCGGCCGGAAGCGGCGTTACGATCTACCCGAAGAGCCTGATCGGCTTCCTTGGCCACAACGTCGAGGTCCGGCCCGTCCAGCATCCTGACTTCCGGGTCCAGACCGTGCTCGTGCGCAAGCGCAGCAACCGCGCCAATGCGGTTCGCAACTATCTCGAACTGGCCGAGATCCGCGCCTTGTGAAATCCCGCCAGCGGCGTTCTGCACCTCGGCACCGGACAGCCCGCCGTCGCGATCAATCGCCGCCGCGGTTTACGCGCTCGACGCGCTGGCGATAGGCATGGACGTTGTCGCCCCTGACCCGGCTTTCCTGCGTCCCCTTGATCTCGTCGACCTTCTGGTCCGCCTCTTCACCGGTCACAGGCTTGGCCACGACCGCCGTTTCACGCTCGAACGCATGCGATTTATCGGTGTTTCGGTAGTAGCGGTAGAGATACCAGTACAACCCGACGGCACCCGCTGGGCCGGAGAGCAGCAGCCATAGATCGGCATCTTCGCTCATGACATGAGCCCCAGAATCCAGATCGCCGCGCCTTCGATGACGGTGCCGACCGTCAGCGCGGCGAGCAGCAGTTTCCACCGCTGCACCGGCACGCTGCCCATCGTCTCGCCCGTGCGGCCATTCACGGCGATGTAGTGCAGCAGGCCGCCATTGCTGCCCGGTTGATGGTAGGAGTAGAGCCACACCGGCAGGTACATCGACACCCAGCGTGTGCCATGGACGTCGAGGCTTTCCCGCTCCCACCGCACGCCGCGATCATACCGTTTGACCGAATCGACCACCTGCGCGCGCGCGATGGAGAGGAGCTGGTCCTCCAGCCGCGGCTGCATCTGTTGAACGTTTTGGTCGCGCTTCTCGGAGCTGAGCCCGACCAGGAAGGACGCGTTCCATTTCAACGCATTTTTCGTGTCGAAAGGCAGGATCGTGTTGATGATGTTGTTGGTGTTGACCCGCGTGTCGAGGTTTCCCCGCTCGGCCGAGGATTCCAGCGGCAGATCGTCCACGGTGAAATCGACTTGGCGATCCACCTGGTAGATGTCGGCGTCGTAGTAGGTCCTCTTGTTCTTGTCCGTCCCCCGGGTGTAGCGGGCGGTCTCGATCTCGCCATGGCCTGCAACGGCCGCGCTCGCATTGCCGTCGACGATCATGTACGGCATGTACACTCCGACGACGTTTTCCGGCGTGAATTCCTGCTTGAATGCCTTCAGCGCGAACAGTCGCCGCTTGTCGACGAACTGGCGAATGCGCGCGACCGCATCGTCCTTCGGGATATGGAACGGCAACACGGCATCGGGCACCGCGCCGTTCGGCACCTGCTCGTTGACGCCGAAGACATGACGGCACCAGTGGCATCGCGCCGTCATCGCGTTCTGGGTGTTGACCGTGACCTCGGCGCCGCAGCCTGAGCACTTGAAGCTCATCAGGCTGGCGGCGTCTGCGTCGATGTCCTGCGCGCCCGACGCGATGATCGTGCCCTTGAGCTGGTCGATGCCGTCGCCCAGCCCGAACTCCTCCTCGACCCGCTGGCCATGCCACTCCGTGCGGCAGAACATGCAGACCAAGAGATCGGTGCCGGGCTTCTGCCGGAAATCGGTGGCCCCGCACTTCGGGCAGCGGTTGACGCCGTCCTTCAGTTCGGCGGACGCCGTGTCGATCGCCACCGGGTCAGGCGCCAGCAGCTCGTCGCGGATTGGTTTCGGCAGCGTCGCCGGGTCTATCGGCGAGCTGCCAGGTTCCGGTGGCACGTCCTGCGGCGATCCTGGGCCGGTGTAGGGCGGCGGAGCATCGGTGTTCGACATGGCGGACCGTGGGCCTTACAGGCCCAGCGCCTTGGCCTTGAGTGCGTCGTAGTCGGTCTGCGTGATCAGCCCGAGGTCTAGCATCTCCTTGGCCTTCTTCAACTTGGCCACGGGGTCTTCCGCCGCCGGCTGCACCGGCTGCTGCAGGCCCCCCAGCATGCCGGTCGCCATGCCGAGGCCGACGACGCCGCCAGGGCCGCCGGTCTCGCCCGCCGACTGGATGCCCTGCGCGACACTGGCCTGCAGGTTCGAATTGCCGCGAGAGCCGGCCAGCGCGTCGGCGCGCTGCACGGTCTTGAGCAGCTCCCGCGTGTTTGCGTCGTACTCGATCGCGACGATTGCGGTCTTGACGATGCTCAGTCCGCGATCGGACTTCCACTGGAAGGCGCTCTCCACCGCGTCGGACAGGCTCTTGGCGAAGCCAAGCGAATCCTGCTGCAGCTTGATGATGCGGTTACCCTTGCTCGGATCGTTCGTGTACAGGCTGAACGCCGGCGCAAGCGAGGCGACCACTTCGTTGAAGAGCTGGCTGGCCGCGGCATTGTCGAGGTCGGTGAAGTCGAAGACCTGGCCCGCCTGCAGATAGGAGGCGGGCACGAAGTTCTTCACGAACAGGATCGGGTCGATGATCTTCAGCGTGTAGGAGCCGCGCGTGACGGCACCCACCTGCGTGCCGAGGAAGCCGTCTTCCCAGTAGATCTCCGACTGCGTGCCGAAGCGGTTGTTCGGCAGCTCCTTCAGCGACACAAAGAAGGCGGCCTGCTGCGAGCCGGGCTGTCCGCCGAACTTGAAACGCTCCCAGCTCTGCGTGACCAGCGACTCGACCAGATCGTCACCCGCGAAGATCGACTTCGAGTTGATGTCGTCCGATCGCCATTCATATGCGCCTGCCTCGGCGGCAAAGCCGGTGATGGCGTTGTCCTGGAACAGCAGCAGACCGTATCCTTCCGGAACGACGATCTTCGAGCCGTTGGTGATGTTGTTCGAGGAGCTCTTGTAGTTCGATCCTCGCCCCGCATTGGTGCCCTGCGGCACCGCCGCGAACAAGGCCGCGGTTGCCGGCAGGTCCTCCGGAACCGTGTAGAAATCTTTCCACTGATCGGCCAGCGTACCGCCGATCGAACCCACCACCGCCTGAATCAGACCCATGATGTCTCCT
>JBFXFO010000119.1:0-12934 GCA_050178915.1 Rhizobiaceae bacterium
TGCCCGTCACACCAGTACGGCCGATCCCCTTCCACCGATTCCGCATGGTGGGCATTGCAGCCGCGATCGGCTGGTACCGCTTTCTCGACGCCCTGGAACGGTGAGGGGCCGGCTGCTCAGGTATTGAACTTGAACAGCATCACGTCGCCGTCCTGCACGACGTATTCCTTGCCCTCATCGCGCGCCTTGCCGGCCTCCTTGGCCGCGACTTCGCCGCCAAGCGTGACGAAATCATTGTAGGCAATGGTCTGCGCGCGGATGAAGCCGCGCTCGAAGTCGGTGTGGATGACGCCTGCGGCGCCGGGCGCCTTGGTGCCCTTCGAGATCGTCCAGGCGCGCGTTTCCTTCGGCCCGGCCGTGAAATAGGTGATCAGGTGCAGGAGGTCGTAGCCGGCGCGGATCAGCCGGTCGAGGCCTGGCTCCTCCAGCCCCATCGCGTCGAGGAATTCCTTCGCCTCGGCCTCCGGCAGCTGCGCCACCTCCGCCTCGATCGCTGCGGAGATCACGACCGTGCTGGCGCCCTGCGCCTCGGCCATCTTCTCCACCGCCTTCGTATGGGCATTGCCGGTGGCAGCATCGGCTTCCGCGACGTTGCAGACATAGAGCACCGGGTGCGCGGTCAGCAGGTTGAGACCCTGCAGGATCTTCAGGTCCTCGGCGGCAATGCCCTTGAGCATCACGCGAACCGGCTTGCCGTCGGTCAGCAGCGCCAGCGCCTGCTCCATTACCGGCAGCAGGGTCATGGCTTCCTTGTCCTTGCTGGCAGCGCGCTTGCGCATCTGCAGCGCACGGCGCTCCAGACTTTCCAGGTCCGACAGCATCAGTTCGGTCTCGACCGTATCAGCGTCGGCGACGGGATCGATGCGCCCCTCGACATGGGTGATGTCGTCATCCTCGAAGCAGCGCAGCACGTGCACGATGGCATCGACCTCGCGGATGTTGGCGAGGAACTGGTTGCCGAGCCCCTCGCCCTTCGACGCGCCGCGCACCAGGCCGGCGATGTCGACGAAGGAGATGCGGGTCGGGATGATCTCCTTTGACTTGGCGGCCGCCGCGATCTTTTCCAGACGCGGGTCCGGCACCGCCACTTCGCCGGTGTTCGGCTCGATGGTGCAGAAGGGATAATTGGCCGCCTGCGCGGCCGCCGTGCGCGTCAGCGCGTTGAACAGCGTCGACTTGCCGACGTTCGGCAGACCGACGATGCCGCATTTGAAGCCCATGATGAAAACGTCCCGGCAATGAGAGGATTTGGCCCGGCGTATGGGCGAAAGGCTGGACCATCGTCAAGGGCCGGCTGCATTTCGCCCAAGTGCGCTTGCAAGCGCGCCGCTATTCCTTGCCGAAGAGCTTCTTCAGCATCGCGGCCATCGGGCCGCTCTCGGGAAGCTTGATCGACGGCTGTTGCGTCCGCGCCTGCCGGATGTGGCTCTGGCCTTTCGGTTGTTTCGACACGGCAGGGCCCTTGGCCTCGCGCGGCTCGGCTTTCGCGGCGCCCGGAACGGCGAGGCTGAGCTTGTTCATGAAGCCGTTCTCGTCGCCCTTGGCGATCAGGTCGGCATTGCCCGCCAGCGCATCGAGCAGCGGCTCCAGCCATTGCTGGTCGGCCTTTGAGAAGTCGCCAAGGACCCAGTGATGCACCAGTTCCTTGGCGCCCGGATGCCCGATACCGATGCGCACGCGCCGGTACTGCTGGCCGATGTGCTGGTCGAGCGAGCGGATGCCGTTGTGCCCGCCGGCGCCACCACCGCGCTTGATGCGGACCTTGCCGGGCGCAAGGTCGAGCTCGTCATAGAAGACCGTCACGGCTTCCGGCTCGGCCTTGTAGAAGCGCAGCGCCTCGCCGACCGCCTGGCCGGACAGGTTCATGAAGGTCTGCGGTTTGATGAGCAGGACTTTTTCGCCGCCGAGCCTGCCCTCGGCGATCAACCCCTGGAATTTCTTCGACCAGGGGGAAAAGTCATGGCGGCGGTGTATCGCATCCGCCGCCATGAACCCGACATTGTGTCGATGTCCGGAGTAGCCGGCGCCCGGATTGCCCAATCCTGCAAAGATCAGCACGACAGGGCCTCCGGTCGCTACGGAATTACTCCGCGGTCTTGGCCGGCTCCGCCGTGGCCCCAGCCTCGTCGCCTTCGCTGGCTTCCGACTTCATCGCCGAAGAACCGGCGATCGTCGCGATGGTGAAGTCGCGGTCGGAGATGACCGGCTTCACGCCCTTCGGCAACTTCACCGCCGAGATGTGGATCGAGTCACCGATGTCGGCACCGTCCAGATCGACAGTGATGAACTCCGGAATCGCGTCGGCCGGGCAGTGGAACTCGACCTCGTGGCGAACGATGTTCAGCACGCCGCCGCGCTTGATGCCGGGCGACTTTTCCTCGTTGATGAAGTGCACCGGCACGTTCACGTTGACCTCGGTGTCCTTGCCGATGCGCAGGAAATCAACATGCACCGGAAAATCGCTGACCGGGTCGAGCTGGTAGTCCTTCGGCAGGACCTGGATCTTCTTGCCGCCGACATTGACCGTCGCGATGGTGGTCAGGAAACCACCGCCGTGGATCTTGTAGTAGATCTCCTTGTAGGAGATGGCGATCGCAAGCGGGGGCTGCTTGTCGCCGTAGATGACAGCGGGAATCTTGCCGTTGCGCCGAACTTCACGGGCGGACCCCTTACCGACCCGTTCGCGCGCCTCGGCCTCGAGCTCGTAGCTCTCGTGGCTCATGGCATTACCTTTCGTTGTTTGGAGCATCTCCGGAACGGCGCAAAGCCGATGCCCGAAAATGTCGAAAGCGGCCGCTGGCCGCCCTCAACCGCGTTGCCTCCAAGGGTGTCTACGCGGGTGGCGGCTCTATAGCGGAAGGGTCTGGCCCGCGCAAGGCAGCGCCGGGGCACGAAAAAAGAACCCGCCGCATGGGTACGGCGGGCAGAGTGAGGATCGTTCAGCCCGGCGGCCGCAGAAGTCGCCAGGCGAGCGGCAACACCATATCCCCGCGTTTGACATAGACGAAACGAATAGCGATGATCGTTGCCATAAGCATTTCTGATGCCGCGCCTATGCCTCCACACCTCGACAGCGACCTCCTGCGCACATTCGTGGCGATTGCCGAAGCCGGCAACTTCACCAGGGCCGCCGACACGCTCGGGCGCACGCAGTCTGCCGTTTCCATGCAGGTGCGCAAGCTGGAGGCGAGCGTCGGCGAACCGCTCTTCGCCCGCGGCTCGCGCGGCGTCACGCTGACGCGCAAGGGCGACTCGCTGCTGACCAATGCACGGCGCATCGTATCGCTCCTCGACGAGACCGCGGCATCGCTCAGCGGCCCTGCGCTGGACGGGGCAGTCCGCATCGGCATCCCGGAAGAATATGGCGACGCCATCCTGTCGCGCGCGCTCGGCGCCTTCGCCAAGCGCCATCCGCAGGTGGAAGTGACGGTGCGCTACGCCCGCTCGACCGCGCAGACCGCCGCCGTCGCCGCTGGCGAACTCGACCTCGCCGTCGTCTTCGAATGGCAGGACTTCTCCCACAGTGAGGTGCTGATGCGCGACCCGACAGTGTGGGTCACATCAGAACTGCACCAGCGACACGCGGAGCGGCCGATCCCGATCGCGCTCTACGCCAGTTCCGGCTGGTGCCGCGACTTTGCGCTGCGCTCGCTGGAGGAGCGCGGCCTCCCCTACCGCGTCGCCTACAGAACCGAGACCAGCGGCGGGCTGAAGCTGGCGGTGACGTCCGGCCTCGCCATCGCGCCGGTTTCGCGCTCCAACATCCCGGCAGGCTGCCGCGAACTGACGCACGCAGACGGCTTCGGCGCCATCGACCGGTCCAACGTCGTCATGCACCGCAACCCGAATGCCCGCAGCGGCGCCATCGACGGCATGGCTGCTGCGATCCGCGAGGCCTTCAGCATGCGGCCGGGGCTGGTCCCGCCCTTCGACGACATCCTGTCCTGAGCCAATACGCAGCGGCTTGCCCGCCGGGCGCGATGCATTATGGTGCGGCGCCTTGGTCAGGGACGCTGCATGACGAACAAGAAGTGGGCATACGAGGACCTGGCGGTCGGCACCTCGATCGCGCTGGGCCAGAAGCTCGTGACCGCCGAGGAGATCATCGAATTCGCCAGCGAGTTTGATCCTCAGCCGATGCATCTCGACGAGGAAGCGGGCAAGGCAAGCATCCTCGGCGGGCTCGCCGCGTCGGGTTGGCACACCTGCAGCATGTTCATGCGGCTGCTGTGCGATGGCTTGCTGCTGCACTCCACCTCGCAGGGCTCCCCCGGGATAAACTACGTGCGCTGGAAACGGCCGGTGCTCGCGGGCGATGTCGTCACCGCGCGGAGCATCGTCACCGCGGCGCGTGAATCCGCCAAGCGCCCCTCGATGGGACTGGTCACCTGCCGCCATGAGTTGGTCAACCAGCGCGGCGAGACGGTGCTCGAAATGGAGAACACCGGCATGTTCCTCAAGCGGGAGGCGGCGTGATGGCGACGACCCTCGACGCATTCTTCCGCATCGGCGAGACGATCACGCTCGGCTCGCATTTCTTCGACGCCGCCTCGATCAAGGCCTTTGCCGCCAAGTTCGACCCGCAGCCGTTTCATATGGACGAGAAAGCGGCGGAGGACAGCGTGTTCGGCCGGCTCTGCGCGTCCGGCTGGCATACCGCGTCCATGTGGATGAAGTACAACATGCTGACGCAGACCGACACCGTGCCGACCCGCTGGCGCGGCGAAGGTCCGGCGCCGGTGTTCAGCGCCTCGCCTGGCCTGAAGAACCTGAACTGGACCAAGCCCGTCTACGTCAACGAGACCGTCACCTTCACGCGTACCGCGGTCTCGCATCGCCCCGTTGCGAGCCGCCCCGGCTGGCAGATGGTGACCGTGATCGCCGGCGGTACGGACTCCACCGGCGACAAGGTCATCGAATTCGAGAACGCCGTCCTCGTTAAGGTTGCCTAGCGGCCAACCGCCTCTTCGGGTTTGGCGGCAGGCCGGTAGGCTGACGCGTCCGTGGTAAAATGCGCGTGGCCGTAAGAGGCCAGTTGCCGTTCGATCGTCGCGACAATCCGTCGGTCTGCGGCTCCGGCCACCAGCGGCAGGCGCGCGGCAAGCTTGTACACGCCGAGCCTGACTGCCATGATCGTGGCGCAGAGCCCATAGGCAAGGCGGTCGAAGCCGCCGACACCGATGCCCATATCCCTCGCTCGCGTCATGTCGCCGCCGACGAACTGCTTGACGAAGAGCAGCTTCGAGAAGCCGCGTTCGAAGCTGTCGAACAGGCGCGAGCGCCATGAGCGGTCGGCCGGCAGATACGCGCCCATCGTCGCCCGCACCAGGTCGCCGCAGATCTGGTCGTCGAACTCGGAGCGCAGCGTGGCCTGGCGAGCGCCCATGAGCGTGAGTATCTCCATCGGCTCCGTCGCAAGCAGGGTCTCCGGCAGACCAAGCAGATAGCAGCGATAGCGGCTGAGCTCGACGCGGGCACGCTCGGCCGGCGTGAAGCTCTCGCGGCCGGCCTCGATGATGCGCTGCGCCATCAGCGTGATGCCGATGAGGCCCGCCGGCATCTGGTCGACCTGCGGGATCGGAATGCCATAGACCGACACGTCCCAGCGGCCTTTGCGCATGACGTTGAAACGCACCATCGAGTGCATCAGCCGCACCATCGCGGCAGCCTTGAAACCAGCGCCGTTGCGCGCGAGCGCGCCCGGCAGGACCGAGGTGGCGAAGAACGTCGCCGTCTCCTTGACGCGTCGGGCAGCGCTCTCGTTCGACAGCGTTCCGGTGAACGCCATCGGCAGTGCCGAGTATTTGTTCATGAAGGTGGCGATGAACGCGGCGCGCAGCGAAAACGGGCTGACGACCGCGACCTCCGCACGCTCGGCACGAGCGCCCTCCTCCACCAGCTTCATGTCGAGCCAGTCCGGCACGCGCTCCATGGCCTCGATGAAGCGGCGCAGTTCCGGCGGTGCGCCGCTGACCGCGTCGATTCCGCGGTCGCAGGCATCGGAGAGCATGTACACGAGCTGCTTGAAACCATATTCGGGCATCAGCGCCGCGTAAGGATCGGCGATGCGGTCACCCATGAAGGTGTAGGCGCGCATGCGGTCGATCAAACCGGCATCGCCGAGGATCTGGTTGCGCACCGCATCGCCCGCCGACTGCAGCTCGTTCGGTTCGCCGGGAATGGCGGTGAACCGCTCGGGGGAGCTGTCGAAATCGACCGCGCCGTAAACCGCCGGCGTCGCGCTTGCCTGCGAGCGGACCTGTGCCCAAATCTCTTCGTTGGTCATGCCATGCCCCGTCCTGTGCCACAAAGGCGGCAAGGTAAGGCGATTGCCGTTACCTGATCCTTAAGCTTCGGCTCATGTACCGTCTGTCTTCGGCTCTTGCGGCTGGCATCGCGCCGGGCGCATAAACTGCGAAGCTCACGGCAAACACGCAATGGAAGCGCGGCAACCAACGATCTTCACCTCGACCATGCGGGGGAGCCCGCGCGAGATCGCGCGCGGCCGGCTGGTCGACGCGCTGCTGGCGCGCGTGGAATCGCTCGTGGTCGTCGAAGCCGCGGCGGGGACCGGCAAGTCGACGCTTCTCCGGCAGATCGCGAGCCGCGCCGGCGCGCTGCTGCATGTCGGCGCCGACGCACCACCGCAAGCCGACTCGCAGCGGCTGACGCTCTGGGACATTCCGCCCGGCGCCCAGCCGGCCGCGCTGCCGGAAAGCTATATCCATGGCGGCGGCCGCATCGTCATCGCCAAGCGCCGCGAGACGCAACTGCGCGGCCTCTCGCGCGCCATGATGTATGGCCGCGCAGCGCACTTCCGCACCGCCGACCTGCTCCTCACCCGCGAGGAGCTTGCCCGCCACACCGGCTCCGCGATCGGCGAGCGCCTGCTGCGCCTGAGCGGCGGCTGGCCGCTGCTGCTCGGCCTCGCCGAAAGCGGTGCGGCTGGCGAAGACGCGCTGGGCACCTTCCTGCGCGAGGAACTTCTGCCGCCACTCGGCAGCGCCGAACTTGTCAGGTTGAAGGCGCTGCTCGGCGGCGACGCGGTGATCTCCGACGCCGAGGACATGGTGCCCTTCGTCCGCCGCGACGCAACCGGCCGCCTCACCTTCACCGCCGAGACGATCCGCGCCCCGCTGCAAGTCGCCATCGATGCGGCCATCGAGGCGCGCCTGTCAAAGCCAGCGGAAGCACGCGAGATCGCCGAGGCCTTTGCCGCCAGCGGCAATGTGATCGAGGCAATCGAGGCCTATCAGAAGGCCGGCTTCCACGAACTTGCGCTGCGCGCCTTCGTCGCCGCGCATGGGATGTTCCTGTTCTACTACCACGGGCCGGACGCCTTCGAGCGTGTGCTCGCGGGCTTCCCGACCAGCTTCGCCACGCAGAGCGAGGCGCTGGTCATGAGCCTCGCCATGCTCGCCTGCAAGCGCGGCGACGTGGCGCTCGCCCGCCGCCTGCTGGCCGACCGCTTCGGCGACACCGCCAACGACCCGCAGCATGTCTTCTCCCCCCGCTCGGTCTTCTCGCGCGACTTCCGCGCGTTCCGCCTCGTCATGCTGATCTACGAGGACGTGTTCTTCTCCGACTGGCTGATGGAGCAGATTTTCGCACTGCTGCCGGAGTATCCCGGCGAGGCGCACCTGCTGCGCGGCAGCTTCTACAATTCGGTGCTCGAGTACTACATCCGCAGCCGCCGCTTCGCCGAGGCCGACGACCTCGCCGCGCGCGCGCACCACCACTACGAGCGTGCCAAGGCGCCGCTGCTCTCCTTCTACATCAGCCTGCACCAGGCGATCATGCGGCTGATGATGGGCGACGCCGTCACCGCCCGGCGCCATGCCGGCAAGGCCGCGCAATACTTGGCCAGCATCGGTTTCGACAGCCCCAACGACCAGCGGCTGCTCGACCTGCTCGACGCTTGCGTCGAGTACGAAGGCGGCAAGCCGGAGCCGCTCGCGCGCTTTCTCAGCAACGAACTTGACGAGTTCTCGCATGGCGAGATCTGGCCGAGCCTGATCGAGTTCGCGCTACAATATGGAAGCCAGGCGCTTTCGGCGCATTTCTCGACGGTGGCGGCGCGCAATTTCCTCGACCGCTGGCGCATCTATCAGCTGCGCAACCGCCAGTTCCGCAACATGATCGAGATCCGCGAGGCCGCCGTGCTGCAGAACGGCAGCCGCTGGCACGAGGCGGCCGAGAAGCTTGCCGCGCTGGAGTCGCGCATCACGCGCGCGTGGGTGCTGGCCAACACCGGCGAACTGACCCTGCTGCAGGACCGCGACGAGATCGGGCTTGCGCTCACCTGGCTGCGGCACATCGTGTTCGAAACGCCGGAAAGGGCGGGGCTCGACGAACAGCTCGTCGCCATCGGCAACAACCTGCACATCACCGACCGCCAGCGCATCGCCATCGACCTCTGGCTCGCCTACGCGCAGAAGCGCAAGAAGAACCTCACCCAGGCGCGGTCGGTGCTGCAGAAGACATTCGAGAGCGCCGCGCGGCTCGGCGCCATCGGCGCGCTCGCGGAGGAGCGGGTGTTCGTCACCGACCTGCTCGACAACCGCCGCATCAGCGAGTTCCTCGACACCTCGCTGCCGGCGCGGCAGATCATGAAGAAGCTGCGCGACACCGGGCTGACCGCGAAGGGCTCAGGCAAGGCCGCCGGGCTGTCGCGGCGCGAGACCAAGATCATGCTGATGATCGCGGAAGGCGCGGCCAACAAGTTCATCGCCAACGCGCTGGGGCTGAGTGAAGCCACGGTGAAGTTCCACCTCGGCAACCTCTATCGCAAGCTTGGTTGCAGCAAGCGCCAGGAGGCGATCGCCGCCGCCCGCGCGCTTGGGCTTGTCGCCTGATGGCCCAGCCGCCAGCGGTCGCTGCAGGCGCTGATCCCTGCCCGTTTCAGCCCGAAACCTGACCGGCCCGATAGAAAACCTATCCCATTTAATCGAAAACCTATCCTTTTGACGGCTTGTTAACGCCCCGCCCCTGCGTAACTCTGACGATGGGCCAGCGGGTATGGGAACGCTCGCGGCGCAGCGAAACATGGCAGTCGACATGACCTGACGCGCACGCGGCGCGGCGGGAACGCCGTCGCATATCTCGATGCTGACGGCGGACAAGCTTCGAGCAAGAGGGGAACAACAATGAAAACTCGTCTTTGGGCCACCACCGCCGCGATGGCGCTTGCGCTGTCGGCGGCGCCCGCCTTCGCCGACACCGTCGTGACGATGAACACCGTGCAGATCTTCGGCACCATCGATCCGGCCAAGATCTCCGACTACACGGACTACATGGCCGCCGTGAACCTTTATGACGGCCTCGTCAGCGTCGACGGCAAGGGCAATCTCATCCCCGAACTCGCCGAGAGCTGGGAGGTCTCCCCCGACGCCAAGGAAGTGACCTTCAAGCTGCGCGCCGACGCCAAGTTCACCGACGGCACGCCGGTCGAAGCGAGCGACGTGGTCTTCTCGGTCGAGCGCCTCCTTCGCATCAATCAGGGCCCGGCCAACCTCTTCGCCGACGTGCTCGCGCCCGGGGCGGTCGTCGCCGTCGATCCGAAGACGGTGAAGTTCACCCTGTCGAAGACCTTCGCGCCGTTCCTCGCCACCGTGCCGGCGATCTTCATCCTCAACGAGGAACTGGCGACGGCGAACGCCGGCTCGGACGACAGCCAGACCTGGCTCGCAACGAATGTTGCCGGCGCTGGCGCCTACGCGCTGAAGAGCTGGGACCGCGGCGCGCAGATGACGATCACGCGCAACAAGGACTACTACAAGGGCTTCGGCGAAGGCCCGATTGACGAGGTGCGCTGGATCATCACCAATGACGAAGCCACCGTGCGTTCGCTCGCCGCCTCGGGCGAACTGACCATGACCAGCCAGTTCCAGTCGCCGGACACCTACAAGGCGCTGGTCGACATGGGCCGCTTCTACATCGCCAAGGAAGACACCTCGACGGCGTTCTACCTGAAGCTCAACACCAAGGTCGCGCCGACCGACGACATCCACATCCGTCGCGCGCTGGCGCTCGCCACCGACTATGCCACCATCCGCGAGGTGATCTTCCCGGGAGGCGTGCTGTCGACGCCGCTGCCGAAGGCCTTCGCCGACTTCCATGCCGGCGACGTCGCCGAGCCGAAATTCGACCTCGAAGCCGCGAAGGCCGAGATCGCCCAGTCGAAATATGCCGGCCAGCCGATCCCGATCACGCTCGGCTACGTCGCCGGCACCAAGTTCGAGGAGGAAATCAGCCTGCTGATGCAGTCGAACCTCGAGCAGCTCGGCTTCGTGGTGACGCAGCAGGCCGACCCCTGGAACCGCATCACCGAGCTTGCCACCAAGGTCGAGACGACCCCGGCGGTGAACCAGATCTTCTTCGGCCCGACATACCCCTCACCCGACTCGATGTTCTTCACGCAGTACCATTCGAAGGCAGCCGGTACCTGGGCCTCCGCCGAATGGCTGCAGAACCCCGAGATCGACGCCATGATCGACGAGGCGCGCGGCACCGGCGACACCGCCAAACAGGCGGAGATCTACAAGAAGCTGCAGCATGCGCTGGTCGACCTGCAGCCGGACGTCTTCCTGCTGACGCAGACCGTCCAGCACGCGATGGACAACTGCCTGAAGGGCTTCGCGGCCGTGCCGATGCAGTCGTTCGACTACGACTTCACGCGCTACAGCTGGACCTGCAAGTAGGCACCGCGGCGCGGGGCATTCCCCGCGTCATCCTCCCTGGCAGCGAGCGACGATGACCGCCACGGCTTTTGCCGCTCGCTCCCGCTTGCACACATCGGCCTGAGCCGAAAGGCGATCTTCCGTTGGAATTCCTGCTCTTCCTCCTGAGGCGCGTGCTGTGGTCGCTGCTGGTCCTGTTCGGGCTTTCGGTGGTGATCTTCGCAATCGCGCGCGGCATACCGGGCGACCCGGCCCGCCTCGCGCTCGGGCCGCGCGCCAGCGTCGAGCAGGTCGAGGAACTGCGCGAGAAGCTCGGGCTGAACCGCCCGATGATCGAGCAGTACGGCCTGTTCGTCGCCGGCCTGGCGCAGGGGGACCTCGGCCGTTCCCTGCTCACCGAGCGGCCGGTCAATGACGACATCCGCGACACGTTCGCGGCGACGTTCGAGCTGGTGCTCGCCACCATCACCATCGCATTCGTGATCGGCGTGCCGCTGGGTGTCGCGGCAGCGCGCTGGAAAGACCGATGGCCCGACAATCTCGTCCGGCTCTTCGCCATCTTCTCGGCGGTGACGCCGAGCTTCTTTCTGGCTCTGCTGCTGCAGATCCTCGCCGGCTACGTGCTGCACATCCTGCCGACGACCGGAAGGCTGCCACCGAGCATGGTGTTCTCGCCTGACATCACCGGCCTGATGACGGTGGATGCGCTGCTGCACGGCCGTCTCGACGTGTTCGGCGAGGCGGTGCGCTACCTGCTGCTGCCGTCGATCGCGCTGTCGGCCGCCACGCTCGGACAGATCGCACGCATCACCCGTTCCTCGATGATCGACGTGTCGAGCCAGGACTACATCGAGGTCAGCCGCGCCTTCGGCGTGCCGGAACGCGTGCGCCTTTTCAAATACATGCTGCGGCCGAGCTTCGTGCCGCCGCTGACCATCGCGGGTCTCGAATTCGCGTCGCTCATCGGCAACGCCTTCGTGGTCGAGCTGATCTTCGCCTGGCCCGGCATGGCCGCCTACGGCATCCGCACCATCCTGCAGAAGGATCTCAACGCCGTCATGGGCGTGGTCATGGTGTCCGGCGTCTTCTTCGTCCTGATCAACCTGCTGATCGACGTGCTTGTGGGCTTCGTCGATCCGCGCGTACGCATCAGGGGGCAGCGCTGATGGCCGAGGTGACGCTCGAGCCCGGCGGCCCGCGCCGGCTCTCCAACGCCTACCAGAACTGGTACCGCTTCTCGCGCAACCCGAGCGCGGTCATCGGCGCGGTGATCGTCGTCGTCTGCGTGCTGGCAGCGATCTTCGCGCCGCTCATCACGCCCTACCCCGAGCATGTCGGTGCGGTCGTCAATTTCCGCGTCCGCCACCAGCCGCCTTCCTTCGAGTACTGGTTCGGCACCGACAATGTCGGCCGCGACATCTTCAGCCGCGTGATCTTCGGCCTGCGCGTCTCGCTGCTGCTCGCGCTGGTGGTGCTGGGTACCGCCATACCGATCGGCACCGTGCTCGGCCTGCTCGCCGGCTATTTCGGCGGTTGGGTCGAGGCGATCATCATGCGCATCACCGACATCGCGCTGGCGATCCCGCCGCTCGTGATGGCGCTGGCGGTTGCCGCCGTGCTGTCACCCGACCTGCTAACCTCGATGCTCGCCATCGCGGCGCTGTGGTGGACCTGGCATACGCGCCTGATCTACTCGATCACCCGGCAGATCCGCACGCAGGAATTCGTCGAGGCGGCGGAGACGCTCGGCGCCAGCAAGTTCCACATCCTGTTCCGCGAAATCCTGCCCAACTGCGTCTCGGCGCTTGCTGTAAAAACCTCGCTCGACTGCGGTTTCGTCATCCTCGTCGGCGCCTCGCTCTCCTTCCTCGGCCTCGGCATCCAGCCGCCGACGCCGGACCTCGGCACCATGGTTGCGTCCGGCGCCGCTTTCCTGCCCGATTACTGGTGGGAATCGGTGCTGCCCGGCTGCGCCATCCTTTTCCTCGCGCTTGGGTTCAACCTGCTCGGCGACGGGCTGCGCGACCTCTTTGACGTGCAGGAGGTCCGATGAGCCTCGCTGCTTCGAGCGACGCCCTGCTCAGCGTCCGCGACCTGTCGGTCGAGTTCAGGACATACGGCATCGTGAACGAGGTGCTGCACGGCGTCTCGCTCGACGTGCCGGCGCGCGCGCAGATCGCGCTGGTGGGCGAAAGCGGCTCCGGCAAGACGGTGACCATGAAGGCCATCATGGGCCTGCTGCGCAACCCGCCGGC
>JBFXFO010000120.1:0-12881 GCA_050178915.1 Rhizobiaceae bacterium
CTGCTCGTTGCGCACGAAAGGCGCAGGCGGCTCTATGCCGTCGACACGTTCGTAGAGCTTGCGCACCCAGTGAAAGCGCGCCGGACCGGGTCCATCATTGCGCAAGGTCCAGCCGCAGGCAGGCGGCAGGAAGGCATAACCGCCGGGCTGCAGCCGGTGCTGTTCGCCCGCGAGCGTCAGCGTGATCTCGCCCTGCACGACGAACAGCACGCCCTCGGCGCCGGCCTCGGGCTCCGGCTGGTCGCTGCCGCCGCCAGGCGCCACTTCCATGATGTATTGCGAGAACGTCTCGGAGAAGCCCGACAGCGGGCGGGCGATGATCCAGGCGCGTGTGGCCCGCCAGTGCGGCAGGTAGCTGACGACAATGTCGCGCATGACGCCGCGCGGGATGAAGGCGTAGGCCTCGGTAAAGACGGCGCGGCCCGACAGCAGTTCGGTCTGCGGGACGTCGCCCCCGGGGGGTGACTGATAATGCGGGCCGGCCATGCGACCTCCTCCTGTGCGGCCTGCCGGCCTTACGATTTCAGCATGTCCTTGAGACGCAGCAGAGCGATCTGCTCCACCTCCCATGCCGCGTTGGCGATTTCGGTTTGGCGATCGTTCTCGACGCGGAGCCGGAACGATTCAAGGATCTGGTCGCGGCTCTTCCACCGCCGCACCGCCGTGATGAAGGGGAAGCCGAAGCGTTCGGTGTAGGTCGCATTCAGGCGTTCGAACTCTGCGCGCTCGGCGTCGGTCAGGGCGTCGAGGCCGGCGGAAGCCTGTTCGGAGGTGGACTCGGCGGTGAGGCGTTTGGCCTGTGCCAGCTTGCCGGCAAGGTCGGGATGCGCACGCAGCACTTCGACGCGTTCGTCTTCGCTGGCGGAGCGGAAAACGCGGCACAGCGCGTTGTGCAGCCCCTCGGCGGTATCGTGCGCCGGGCCGAGCTCAAGTTCGAAGGCCCGCGCCGCGACCCAGGGGGAATGCTCGAAGATGCCGCCGAACGTGCGGATGAACGTCGCGAGGTCCATGCGGTGAGGGCGCAGTTCCTCAGGCCGGTAGGGATGGTGCTTGTGCCAGTGCTCGGCGATGTCGATGCGACGCGCGAACCAGACCTTCTCGTGGCCTTTCACGTAGTCAACGAAGCGCTTCAGCGCCGCGAAGCGGCCGGGCCGTCCCACCAGCCTGCAATGCAGCCCGATGTTCATCATGCGCGGCCGCCAGTCAGCTTCCGCATAGAGCGTGTCGAACGTGTCCTTCAGATAGGTGAAGAACTGGTCGCCGTTCGAGAAGCCGGCCGCGACCGCGAAGCGCATGTCGTTGCAGTCGAGCGTGTAGGGGATGACCAGCTGAGGCGCGATCGGGTTGCCGTGGCCGTCATGGTCCAGCCAGTACGGGATCTCGTCATCATAGGTGTCGGAGATGTAGGCGAAGCCGCCTTCCTCGGCCGCCAGCCGCACCGTGTTGGCGGACGTGCGGCCGGTGTACCAGCCGGTCGGACGCTTGCCGGTCACCTCGGTGTGCAGGCGGATCGCCTCGGCCATGTCGCGGCGTTCGGCCTCGATGTCATGGTCGCGGTAATCGATCCATTTCAGCCCGTGCGACGCGATTTCCCACCCGGCGGCCTGCATGGCAGCCACCTGGTCGGGCGAGCGCGCCAGCGCGTCCGCCACGCCGTACACCGTGACGGGAATTTCGGCCTGCCGGAACAGCCGCGCAAGCCGCCAGAAGCCGACACGGGAGCCGTATTCGTAGATCGACTCCATGTTCCAGTGTCGCTTGCCTGGCCACGGGACCGCGCCGACGATCTCGGACAGGAACGCCTCCGATGCGGCATCGCCGTGGAGGATCGAGTTCTCGCCGCCTTCTTCATAGTTCAGCACGAACTGCACTGCGATGCGCGCCTCGCCCGGCCAGTGCGGATCGGGCGGGTTGTCGCCGTAGCCCAGCATGTCGCGTACGTATCGCATCGGTCCCCGTCTCTGCTGGGCCAGCGTTTTTTTGTGGCGTTATCGCTCGCCGCGTCTTATGCATGGCTTTGAATCGCCGCACAATTGGGCAGCGGAGTAGCGATGTCGACAGTAAAAACAGGACGTCTGACCACGCATGTGCTCGACACGGCTTCGGGCAAGCCGGCGGCTGGCCTGACGATCCAGATCTTCCGCGTCAGCGGCAATTCCCACAAGCTGATCAAGACCGTCGTCACCAATGCCGACGGCCGCTGCGACGAACCGCTGCTGGCCGGCAAGGATTTCAAGACCGGCTATCTGGAGCTGATCTTCCACGTGAAGGACTATTTCCTCGCGGCCGGCGTGAAGCTGCCGGACACGCCGTTCCTCGACCAGATTCCGATCCGCTTCGGCATGGGCGACGAGACGCACTATCACGTGCCGCTGCTGGTCTCGCCCTACGGCTACTCGACCTACCGGGGCAGCTAGCCGTGGCCAGATCGAAGCCCCGCAGGACGCTACGCTTTCTCCTCAATGGCCAGCCGGTCGAACTGGCTGACGTGAAGCCGGACGAGACGCTGCTCGATTTCCTGCGGCTGCGCCGTTCGCTGAAGGGCACCAAGGAAGGCTGTGCCGAAGGCGATTGCGGCGCCTGCACGGTTCTGGTCGGGCGGCTGTCCGCCGGCGCGCTCATCTATGAAACCGTCAACGCCTGCATCCGCTTCCTCGGTTCGCTCGACGGCACGCATGTCGTGACCGTCGAGCATCTCAAGGGCAGCAACGGCCAGCTGCATCCGGTGCAGCAGGCGATGGTCGATTTCCATGGCTCGCAGTGCGGCTTCTGCACGCCCGGCTTCGTCATGTCGCTCTACGCGCTGTGGATGCGTACGCCCGATCCCTCCGACGCCGCGATCGAGAAGGCGCTGCAGGGCAATCTGTGCCGCTGCACCGGCTACGAGGCCATCATGCGCGCCGGCCGCGCCATCTCCACCTATGGCAAGGCAACGAAAGACCCGCTGCGGGCCGAGCGCGCGAAGGTCATCGCGGCACTCGAAGCGATGGATGACGGGTTGCGCGTCGAGATCGGCGCCGACAAGCAACGCCTGATCCTGCCCGCCGACGTCGACGACCTCGCACGCGTGCTTGCGGCCGAGCCGGGCGCGACCATCGTCGCCGGCTCCACCGACGTCGGCCTGTGGGTGACCAAGTTCATGCGCGACATCAATCCGGTCGTCTTCATCGGCCATCTCGACGGGCTGAAGCAGATTTCGGAAAGCGACGGTGTCATCAGCATCGGCGCAGGCGTCAGCTACACCGACGCGCATCGCGTGCTCAGCAAACGCATCCCCGCGTTCGGCGCGCTGATCGAGCGTATCGGCGGCGAGCAGGTGCGCAACATGGGTACGATCGGCGGCAACATCGCCAACGGCTCGCCCATTGGCGACAGCCCACCGCCGCTGATCGCGCTCGGCGCGCGGCTGACGCTGCGCAAGGGCAGGAAGCGTCGCACGATCCCGCTCGAGGATTTCTTCATCGCCTACGGAAAACAGGACAGGAAGCCCGGCGAGTTCGTCGAGGCCGTGCATGTGCCTGTGCCGGCGAAAGGCGCCCATTTCGCCGCCTACAAGGTCACCAAGCGGCGCGACGAGGACATCACCTCGACGCTCGGAGCATTCCATCTGACGCTGGCGCGCGGCGGTGTCGTGGCAGACATCCGCATCGCCTATGGCGGCATGGCGGCGACGCCGAAGCGCGCCCGCGCGGTCGAGGCAGCACTTGTCGGCAAGGTGTGGAGCGAAGCGACCGTCGAGGCTGCCATGGCCGAGTATGCGAAGGATTTCACACCGCTCACGGACATGCGCGCGACCGCTGAGTATCGCGCCATCGCCGCCCGCAATCTGTTGCTGCGCTTCCTGATCGAGACAACCGGCACGAAGGCGCCGGTGCAGGTCAAGCGGTTCGAGGCAGCGGCATGAACAGGCACGCTCCCGACCTCAAGGCCGTCGAGATCTCGGGCGGCGTCCACACTGACCAGCGGCACGATTCCGCGCACAAGCACGTTACCGGCGCGGCCGTCTACATCGATGACATGCCCGAGCCGGCGGGAACGCTGCACGGCGCGCTGGGCCTTGCCGCCGTCGCGCATGGTGCGATCCGCTCGCTCGATCTGTCGGCCGTCCGTTCGGCTCCCGGCGTCGTCTGGGTGATGACCGGCGCCGACGTGCCGGGCGAAAACGATATCTCGCCGACCGGCCGGCATGACGAGCCGGTGCTCGCCGAAGGCAAGGTGCAGTTCCACGGCCAGCCGATCTTCGCCGTGTTCGCCGAGACGCGCGAGCAGGCGCGCCGGGCCACGAAGCTCGCGAAGGTCGACTATGCCGAACTGCCGGCGGTGATCGACATCGGCGGGCTCGATCCACTGAACGACAAGATGGTCACGCCGCCGCTGACATTGCAGCGCGGCGATGCCGAAGCGACCATCGCCAAGGCGCCACATCGGCTGCAAGGCCAGATGCGCATCGGCGGGCAGGAGCATTTTTATCTCGAAGGGCACATCTCGCTTGCCATTCCCGGCGAGGATGGCGACGTCACGGTGCACTGCTCGACGCAGCATCCGAGCGAGGTGCAGCATATGGTGGCGCATGCGCTGGGCGTGCCCAGCCACGCCGTCACGGTCGAGATCCGCCGCATGGGCGGAGGGTTCGGCGGCAAGGAAACGCAGGGCAACCAGTTCGCGGCCATCGCCGCCATTGCCGCAAAGAAGCTGAAGCGCGCCGTCAAGGTCAGGCCTGATCGCGACGACGACATGACCGCCACCGGCAAGCGCCACGATTTCGTGGTGAGCTACGATGTCGGTTTCGACGATGACGGAGCGATCCAGGGCGTCGACTACATCTATGCAGCGCGTTGCGGCTACTCGTCGGACCTGTCAGGCCCGGTCACCGACCGTGCGCTGTTCCATTGCGACAATGCGTATTTCTATCCGGCCGTGCGGGCGCGCTCGGCGCCGCTCTACACCAACACCGTATCGAACACGGCTTTCCGCGGGTTCGGCGGGCCGCAGGGCATCGTCGGCTGCGAGCGCGTGATCGAGGAAATCGCGTTTGCGCTGGGCAAGGACCCGCTGGAGGTGCGCAAGCGCAATTTCTACGATCCCATGGGCGAGGGGCGCGGCCGCGATGTCACGCCGTACCATCAGACCGTCGAGGACAACATCATCCACCGCATCGTCGCGGAGCTTGAAGCCGACTGCGACTATCAGGGACGCCGGCGCGGCATCGCCGCGTTCAACAACAACAGCCGGATCATCAAGCGCGGCATCGCGCTGACTCCGGTGAAGTTCGGCATCTCGTTCACGGCCACGCATTTCAACCAGGCCGGCGCGCTCGTGCATGTCTACACGGACGGTTCGGTACACCTGAACCATGGCGGCACCGAAATGGGGCAGGGGCTCTATGTGAAGGTGGCGCAGGTCGTCGCCGAAGAGTTCCAGATCGACATCGACCAGGTGAAGATCACCGCGACGACGACCGGCAAGGTGCCGAACACGTCCGCCACCGCTGCCTCGTCCGGATCGGACCTGAACGGGATGGCGGCGCAGGACGCTGCGCGGCAGATCAGGAACCGGCTGACGGACTTCGCCGCCGACAAGTACAACGTGCCGCGCGAGCAGGTGGTGTTCCTGCCCAACCGCGTGCGCGTCGGCAATCAGGAATTTGCATTTGCCGACATCGTCAGGCAGGCCTATTTCGCGCGCGTCCAGCTCTCCGCTGCCGGCTTCTACAAGACGCCGAAGATCCACTGGAACCGCGACAAGGGCGAGGGTCGGCCGTTCTACTACTATGCCTACGGCGCGGCGTGCTCCGAGGTGTCGATCGACACGCTCACCGGCGAATACATGATCGAGCGCGTCGACATCCTGCACGATGTCGGCCGCTCGCTGAACCGCGCGATCGATCTCGGGCAGGTGGAGGGCGCCTTCGTGCAGGGCGCCGGCTGGCTCACCACGGAAGAACTGTGGTGGGATGCGAAAGGGCGGCTGCGCACGCATGCGCCATCGACCTACAAGATCCCGCTCGCTTCCGACCGGCCGAAGATCTTCAATGTGAAACTCGCCGCCTGGCCGGAGGCCAGCGAGCCGACCGTGCATCGCTCCAAGGCGGTGGGCGAGCCGCCCTTCATGCTCGGCATCTCTGTCCTGCACGCACTCTCCGATGCGGTGGCGAGCGTCGCCGGCCATCGCATCTGCCCGCGCCTCGACGCGCCGGCGACGCCGGAGCGCGTGCTGATGGCGGTCGAGCGGCTGAAGACGGAAGCCGCGACGGGCGGGTGATGAGCGCGGTCGCCCTGCAAGCCTTTCTCGACGCCGCGCCAGAGGTTGCGCTGGTCGAGGTGGCGGAAGCGAAGGGTTCGACGCCGCGCGAGAAGGGCACGCGGATGCTGGTGTCGCCTTCGGCCATCTTCGGCACGATCGGCGGCGGTCAGCTCGAATACATGGCGATTGACCAGGCGCGCGCCTTGCTCGCCGGCCAGAAAACGCCGACCCTGCTCGACGTTCCGCTGGGGCCTGAGATCGGCCAGTGCTGCGGAGGACGGGTCGAGGTGGCGATCAGGCGGATCGACAAGGCTCTGAGGACCGAACTGGTCGCAACCGCCAAGGCGGACGATGCGGCGCGGCCGCATGTGCTTGTCTTCGGCGGTGGACATGTCGGGCACGCGCTGGCCGCCGCCTTTGCGCTGCTGCCGGTGCAGGTGGTCGTGGTCGAAACGCGCGCGGACGCGCTGGATGGCATGCCGGACCAGGTGGAGACGCGGCTGACGCCGATGCCGGAGGAGATGGTACGTGATGCGCCGCCGGGGGCTGCGTTCGTGGTGCTGACCCACGATCACGCGCTCGATTTCATGATCGCAGCGGAGGCGCTGCAGCGCCGTGACGCTGCCTATGTCGGCATGATTGGCTCGAAGACCAAGAAGGCGACGTTCCGCAGTTGGTTCAACGCGGCCGGCGGCGCGGAAGCCGACTTCGCGCGCCTCGTCTGCCCGATCGGCGGCAGCGTGAAGGACAAGCGGCCGGCGGTCATCGCCGCCATGGCCGCGGCGGAGGTCATGGCCGCGCTGGTGGTTCACGCGGCCCCGGTCGAGGCCCGCTAGCTATTCCTTCTCCTGCGTGTGTGCCTCGAGGAACCAGAGCAGCTTGTCGAGAGACCGCGAATAGGCGGTGAGGATGTCCGCCGTGTCGGCATCGCCGGCGTCGTCCGCCTCGTCGATCGAGGTGCGCGCCATCTTCGCTGCCGCCGCATAGCGCTCGATCAGCGCAGCGAGGTGGTCCCTGGTCTTGTGAATGTCGGTCGGGTAAGGCTTCAGTTTCGTTGCCTTTGCCACCACCTGCGACGTGCCCAGCGCGGTCCCGCCAAGCTGCACCGCGCGCTCGGCGACGGTGTCGACATGGCCGTCGAGTTCCTCGCGGAACTTGTCGAGCATCTCGTGGATCGCGATGAACTGCGGACCCTTGACGTTCCAGTGCGCCTGCTTGGTCGCGAGCGCGAGATCGACGGCGTCCGCGAGACGTGCGTTGAGCAGGTCTATCGAGGTCTTTTTGGCGTTCGATTTCAGGTCGTTCCTGGTGACGATGGCGTCCATCGGATTCTCCCTCACATGCCGGGGATCACGGGGCGTGCGTCATCGCGCCGCCGTTGGCCGGCCACGCCGAAGAATATCCACGGCGCCAGTTTGGTTCCCGATACTCTCCGCATCTTCAATCTTTAAGTGTATCGTCGAAATCGTTTGCAACTTTAAAATGTAGTGGTAGTCTGGCCGGCGTGGGTGGGGGTGCTCATGTCGCGACTGTTGCCGAAGCTGCCGATGCTTCTTGCGCTGCTGGTCCTGACCGCGTGCGTTACACTCGTGGCGCCTTACGACGCCACGTTCGATCAGAGCCTCAACAAATTCTCCGAGGACACGGCGAAGTTCATGGCAGCCGCCAAAGCGGGCGGTCCGGAACGGCGGTTCGATTCCAAGGAAACCGTGGCCTACTACGCCGGCGGATACAATCTGCTCGATCGGCTGATCCAGCGGGCCGGCATGAAGCGGGGAAAAGCCTGCCTGTCGAACGCAGCCGTGCAGGCGATCGCCAACTCCCCGACCACCCGAACCGAACTGCCGGACGATTTCCTCGACGCTGATTGCATCGAAGTCGAACTCTATTCCGTGCGGCTCAATCTCGATCAGATGAACTACGCACATGAAACCGGCGGAGTGCTCACGCGTGAGGAGGCGATCGCCACCAACACGGCGCTCGAACTGACGATCCTCAATGCAATCCGCACATTCCTCGAAAACAAGGGCTAGGAAGCGGCCATGGCTGTGAATGTCGATGCGCTTGCCAAGCAGATCCTGACACAGGCGGTCAGCACTGGCGGCGAGATCTGGACCCGGATCAAGGCCGCTGCGCCCATCTATGTGAAGGGGTACGCCAAGGTCATCGTGGATATCGCCAGCGGTGTCGCCAAGGGCGGCATCACGCCGTCAGACGGCAAGCTTTTTGCGCGAAATGCGCTGCTCATCCTCATTCAGGGCATCACCTATGCCTGCCAGGTGACCTACGTTCAGGTCGAGCGCTTCATCAACCGCGTCATCGAGACACTCAAGGGCGCGGTCAACGCCGCACTGCCGATTCCACTGCTGTGAGTGTGATCTGAACTTGCCCCCATGCTCCTGACGATAATGCGTCGAGGGACATCGAAGGCACTTCCCGTTTGCGCCACGGCGGCTAAAGTCCCCGGCTGAAGCGGGGACATCAATGCTCGATTTTGCGATCTTCTGGGAGTGGCTCGCCTTCGCCGTGCGCTGGGCGCATGTGATCACCGGCATCGCCTGGATCGGATCGTCCTTCTACTTCATCGCGCTCGACCTGGCGCTGCGCCAGAGACCCGGCCTCCCAGCCGGCGCGCATGGCGAGGAGTGGCAGGTGCATGGCGGCGGCTTCTACCACATCCAGAAATATCTCGTGGCGCCGGCGGAGCTGCCTGAGCACCTGACCTGGTTCAAGTGGGAGTCCTATTCGACCTGGCTGACCGGCTTCGCGCTGCTCTGCGTCGTCTACTACACCGGTGCCGATCTCTTCCTCATCGACCCGAACGTTCTCGACGTCTCGGTGCCGGTGGCGATCGGCATCTCGCTGGCGTCGCTGGCGCTCGGCTGGATTCTCTATGACCTGCTGTGCCGCTCGCCGCTCGGCGAAAGCCAGAACGGCCTGATGATTTTCCTCTACGTCATCCTCGTGGCGCTGGCCTATGGCCTTACCCACGTGTTCACCGGGCGCGCCGCTTTCCTGCACCTCGGCGCCATCACGGCGACGATCATGTCGGCCAATGTGTTCCTGATCATCATTCCGAATCAGAAGATCGTGGTCGCCGACCTCAAGGCCGGCCGCAAGCCCGATCCGAAATATGGCAAGATCGCCAAGCAGCGCTCGCTGCACAACAACTACCTGACCCTGCCCGTCCTTTTCCTGATGCTGTCGAACCACTACCCGCTGGCGTTCGGCACGCAGTTCAACTGGGTCATCGCATCGCTGGTGTTCCTGATCGGCGTGCTGATCCGGCACTATTTCAACACGATGCATGCGCGGAAGGGCAATCCGACGTGGACGTGGCTGGCGGCCGCGGTGATCTTCATGATCATCATCTGGCTTTCGACCGTGCCGAAAATCCTCACCGGCGAGGACAAGGTGTCGGAGGCGGCGCAGGTCTACGTCGCGTCGACGCATTTTCCGGCGGTGCGCGACACCGTGCTCGGCCGCTGCGCCATGTGTCATGCCGCCGAGACGGCCTATGACGGCATCTACCACGCACCGAAAGGCGTGATGCTCGACACCGACGCGCGCATCGGCAGCCACGCGCGCGAAATCTATCTGCAGGCCGGCCGCAGCCATGCCATGCCGCCCGGCAACCTCACGCAGATGACGCCACAGGAGCGCGCGCTGCTCGTCGCCTGGTATGAGGAAGCGGCGAAGTAGATGGCGGAGCTCCTGCTGCGCGGCCGCACGCTGACCTTCCTGCGCTGGCCCGAACGACACGATGACCTCGCGGCCTGCCGCTACGAGGAAGACGGCGCGCTCCTGCTGCGCGATGGCAAGATCGCGGCTGCCGGCGGTTATGCAGAAGTTGCCGCCAGGGCCGGCGCGGATGTGAAGACAGTCGATCATCGACCGAACCTGCTCCTGCCCGGCTTCATCGACGCTCACGCACATTTCCCGCAGATGCAGGTCATCGCATCGTACGGCGCCGAGCTGCTCGACTGGCTCAACAACTACACCTTCCCGGAAGAGACGAAGTTTCGCGACAGCCAGCACGGCCGGCGCATCGCGCGGCTGTTCCTCGACGAACTGGTGCGGCACGGAACGACGACGGTCGCCGCCTATTGCTCGGTGCACAAGGAGTCGGCCGACGCCTTCTTCGCCGAAGCGCTCGACCGCGACATGCTGGTGATCGGCGGCAAGGTCATGATGGACCGCAATGCGCCGCCGGGGCTGCTGGATACGCCGCAGAGCGGCTATGATGACACGAGGACGCTGATCCGCGACTGGCACGGAAAGGGCCGCGGGCTCTACGCTGTCACGCCGCGTTTCGCCATCACATCGACGCCCGAGCAGCTGGCGATGGCCGGTCAGCTGATGCGCGAGCATCCCGACCTGCACATGCAGACGCACCTGTCCGAGAACCACGCCGAGATCGAGTACACCTGCTCGCTCTACCCGCAGGCGGAGGACTACACCGACATCTACGCGCGCTACGGGCTGCTCGGGTCCAGGGCGCTGTTCGGCCATTGCATCCACCTGTCCGAACGCGAGGCCGATGCGCTGTCGGAGAGTGGCTCGGTCGCGGTGTTCTGCCCGACCTCGAACCTCTTCCTCGGCTCCGGTCTTTTCGACTACCAGCGGTTTCGCAAGCGGGAGAAGCCGCTGCGCATCGCGGCCGCCACGGATGTCGGCGGCGGCACCAACTACTCGATGCTGCGCACGATGGACGAAGGCTACAAGGTCATTGCTTTGAACGGCGAGAAGCTCAATCCGCTCGCTTCGTTCTGGCAGATGACGCGCGGCAATGCCGAGGCGCTGTCGATCTCGGAGCGCGCCGGCACGCTGGAAACAGGCACCGATGCCGATATCGTGGTGCTCGACGCGCGCGCCACGCCGGCCATGCGGCTCAGGATGGAGCGCATCGAGACGCTGGCGGAGGAACTGTTCCTGCTGCAGACGCTCGGCGACGACCGGGCGGTGCGGGAGGTCTACGTGGCCGGGCGGCCGGCCAAGATCGCGTTGGAATCGGCAGGCTGACAACGGGATCGGGGAGGTCTCATGGGCGTCGACAGCGACATTGCCAAGATCATCGAGCAGGAGGAAACGCTCGTCTTCGAACGCTTCAACGAAGCGGTGGCGTTCGCGCTCGGAAATCGGCTGCGCGAGCGCGCGCTGAAGGACGGGCTGGGCATTATCATCGACATCCGTACCTTCGACCGGCCGCTTTTCTACGCCGCGCTGCCCGGCTCGTCGGCGGCCAACGAGGACTGGGCGCGGCGCAAGATCAATGCGCTCAGGCACTACCTCAAGAGCAGCTACCGGCTGGCGCTCGAGAAGAAGCACGAGAGCGGCGTCATCGAGCCGCGTGAGGGACTGACGCCGCTCGATCATGTCTTTGCCGGCGGAGCATTCCCGATCCGCGTCGCCAGCGCAGGCATCGTCGGGGCGGTGGCGGTGTCCGGCCTGCCGCAGCGCCAGGACCACAGCGTGGTGGTCGACGCGCTGTGCGACCATCTTGGCTTCGACCGTTCCCGGCTGGCGCTGCCGGACGAGGCGTCGACCTGACGCGATGCCGCTCGATGCACGCCAGTTCCTGACGGCGCTGTTCGACGCAGCGGTCGCTGCCGCCGATCCGGAACGGACCATCCGGCAGCATCTGCCGGACAAGCCGAAGGGCCGAACCGTCGTGATTGGCGCCGGCAAGGGCTCGGCGCAGATGGCGCGGGCGCTGGAGCGCGCCTGGGACGGCCCGCTGGAAGGGGTGGTGGTCACCCGCTACGGCTACGAGGTAGCCTGCGAGCGCATCGAAGTGCTGCAGTCCGCGCATCCCGTCCCGGATGCGGCAGGCTTGGCCGGCTCGCAGCGGCTGCTGCGCACGGTTGCCGGACTGACGGCGGACGATCTGGTGATCGCGCTGATCTCCGGCGGCGGCTCGGCCCTGCTGCCGTCGCCGGCCGGAACGCTGACGCTCGCCGACGAGATCGCGGTGAACCGGGCGCTGCTGGCCTCCGGTGCGCCGATCTCGGCGATGAACACGGTGCGCAAGCATGTCTCCTCGATCAAGGGCGGGCGGCTGGCCGCGGCGGCTCATCCGGCTCGCGTGGTGTCGCTGGTCGTCTCCGACATTCCCGGCGATGATCCGGCGCTGGTTTCTTCCGGCCCGACCGTGCCGGACAATTCGACGCGCGCCGATGCGCTGGCCGTCGTGTCGACCTGGCGCATGCAACTGCCCGACGCTGTGATGGCCCATCTCAGCTCGCCGGCCGCCGATGCACCGCTTCCAGACGATCCGCGCTTCGCTCGCAACTCGACGCACCTCATCGCGTCTGCCGCGGTGTCGCTGGAGGCCGCCGCTGTCGAGGCGCGGCGGCAGGGCATCGAGGCGGTGATCCTCTCCGACGCGATCGAAGGCGAGGCGCGCGACGTCGGGTCCGTGCATGCCGCGATCGCCCGCGAGGTGGCGAGCCGCGATCGGCCCTTTGCGAAGCCGGTGGTGATCCTGTCGGGTGGGGAGACGACGGTGACGCTGCGCGGCGCAATCGACGGACAAGCGGGGAAGGGCGGGCGCAACAGCGAGTTCCTGCTGTCCTTCGCGCTCGGCATTCAGGGCATCGACGGGATCGAGGCGCTGGCCGCCGACACCGATGGCATCG
>JBFXFO010000121.1:0-12826 GCA_050178915.1 Rhizobiaceae bacterium
TTTGGGGGAGATGGTACGGTTGGGTGGTCTCGAACCACCGACCTCAGGTGCCACAAACCTGCGCTCTAACCAACTGAGCTACAACCGCTTACCAAAGCGCCCGCGTGATACGGGCAAACCCACCGCATTTCAAGTGCGCCGGGCTCAAAGAAAATCGTGGCAAAAGAAAAAGGCCGGGGGAGGATCCGGCCTTCTTCTTTCCTGACCGGCCTCTCGGGCTGGTCGCCACTGGCGCGATGGGAGGGGCTATCGCGCCGTGCTTACTTGCCGCAACAATGCGTCAGGCGGCTTTCAGTTCCTTCATCGCCTTCTCGAACAGGTCCTTCACCGGACGCGAAACGTCCTCGGCGGCCTGCGATGTCGCGGACTGCATGTCCTTCACCTGGTCGACAGCCATCTCGACGCGCTTGCGCATGTAGGCGGTCTGCAGCTCGATCACTTCCGAGATCGACTTGGCGCCGAACAGCGCCTCGAGATGATCGAAGCCGGCGGCAGCGTTGGCACGCATGGCGGTGATCGTCTTCATCGACAGGTCATTGCTGATCGTCTTGGCGGTCTCGTAGGTCGACTCCAGGGTCTTCTGGGCTTCCTCGGCACCGGTCTTCAGCTTGGCGTAGGCGTCCTTCGACTGCTCCACGCCCTTCTCGGCGAAGGCACGGAACTGGTCGGCGATCTTGGTGGTATCAAACGCAGCCTTGCCGGCTTCGAACGTTGGGAAAATGGTTTCGGCCGTTTCGACGGCCGCGACTTTCGCAGGCGACTTCGACATCTTCAGATTGTCCTCGTGAAACCATGGGCCGGCATCTCGCGGGCCCGATGGAGACAATATATAGCGCAAACTCTTGTGCATTGCAACATTCTTGCTGCGATGCACAAGAGCGGCCATGCCTGGTTAACCACGCAGCCGGAGAATCCGGTTAGCGTGCAGCGCCCATTCTGGACGGGATGGCGGGCAGCTTTTATTAACGAGCCGTTAACTGGGAAAGCCGCGCGAGTTCATGCCGACTGGGGATCACTCCTTCATCGACATCGCAGTGCTGGACGAAGTGCGCGAGCGCTTCGCCGCCGGCGACGCGCTCGTGCTCGCCGATACCGGGCTTTCCGAGATCATCTGGGCGAACGGCGAAGGTGCGGCGCTGCTTGACGCGCCCGACATCGAGGCGGTGATCGGCACGGAGCCGGCGCTGGGCACGGTGGCGAAGCGTCAGATCAAGGCATTGCCCGGCTATCCCGATATTGGCCGTGACCGCTCGCTCATCGTGCGCATGACGCGCGGGCTGTCGAGCCACGCGATCCCGTTCCATGCCACCGGCATCACATTGCCCGGCGGCGAAAAGGCGATCCTGCTGGCGGTGAAGTCCGACAGCGGCGACGTGGCGGAGCGCATCATCGCCGGCCTCTCCCAGCCCGGACAGTTCGTGGCGCTGGTCGGCGCCGGCGGCACGGTGGCGGCATCCTCGCCCGGGTTCGAGCGCATCGGCCTTTCGGCCGAGACGCTCGCCGGGCTCGTGGACCAGGCTGCCGGACAGCGCGACCGGCTGGTGAAGCGCATGATCGCTGCCGGCGCCCGCCGCGTGCCGGCCGGGCTGGCGCGGCTGACCGATACGGCCAACCTTCTGATCGTCGTCGACGAGTCGCTGGCCGACGCGTCGCCGGCCGAGGCGGTTGCGGACAGCGCCCCTGCGGATGAGCCGGTCGTGGTGCCTGCGGCGGAGCCTTCCGTCGTGGCGGATGTGGCAGAAGCTCCGGCGCCCGCGATCGAGCCCGAGCCCGCTCCAGCTGTCGAAATCGCGCCAGTGCCAGAAGTCGTCATCGCGCGCGATGCGTCGCCGGCCGAGCCGGTCGCGGCCATACCGGCTTTCGTGCATATGCCGGCCGACGTGGACGCTGTCGTGGAGCCGGTGGCGGAAACCCCTGCCCCCGTCGAAATCCCTGCCGCGCCCGAGCCGGTTGCCGAAGCAGCACAGGCTGCCGTCGAGCCGCCTGCGCCCGTTCAGGCTGTGACGCCTGAGGCAGAGGCGATCATGCCGGCGATCGAGCGCGCTTCCGCGCCGCTGCGCTTCGTCTGGCGCACCGATGCGGAAGGCCGCTTCAGCGCGTTGTCGCCGGAGTTCGCCACCGCTGTCGGGCCGCAGGCAGCCGACGTCATCGGTCACGGCTTCGCGGAGGTCTGCAGGATCTTCGGGATGGACCAGGACGGCGAGATCGCCGGGCTGCTGGAGCGCCGCGATACATGGTCGGGCCGCTCTCTCCTCTGGCCGGTCGCCGGCACCGACCTGCGCGTCCCCGTCGATCTGGCGGCCCTGCCCTTCTACGGCCGCGACCGCAGCTTCGAGGGCTTCCGTGGTTTTGGCGTCGCGCGCGTCGGCGACGCGATCATCGACGATGAGGCGACCGGGCTGGCGCTCGTGCCGGAAAGCGCAGCGCCTGAGGCACAGGCAGCCGCGCCTTCGCAGGTGTCGGCGCCGGAGCCGGTCGATCCGTTCGAGGGCGAACCGCCGGCGCTCAGCATCGTGCCGAAGCCGGAGCGCCGCGCCGCCGACAAGGTGATCCGGCTTGCCGAGCATCGCACGCCCGCCAACGATCGCGGCCTGACGCCGGTCGAGCGCAACGCCTTCCGTGAGATCGGCGACCGGCTGCTGAGCCCCGAGGACAGCGCCGAGCCGGAGGCGCCGGAACTGGATCCGCCGGCACGGCCTGCAAAACTGCCGGAGCGCGCCGATACGCCGCCTCAACTCGACATCGCCGCCTCCATGGCGCGCGTTGCGGAAGCGCTTGCCGACGTGCGGCGCTCGCAGACCGATGCGCCGAGCGCGCCCACCGACGCTGCAGCGGCGGAACTGCCATCGGTGACCACGGAAGCGCCTGAAATCCCTGCGGCCCAGCCGGAACTGTCCGCGCCGGTGGCGGAAGGTGCTGCAGTGGCCGAACCGACGCCAGCCGCGGCGGTCGCGGTGTCGCCCGAGCCCGAAACTGCCGAACCTGCTCCGGCGCCCAGCCGTGGCCGCCATTCCTCGCTGCTCGGATGGATCGAGGACGATGCGGTCGAGGCATTGACGGACAGCGCGGCCGAACCCGTCACCCTGGAAGCGCCGGAAGCCGAGCCGGTCGAGACGGTGGACGGTGCCGAGCTTGCCGACATGCCGGCCGACGACGAAGACGAGCCTCTCGAGCAGGCGCCGGAAGTCGACTCCGAACTCGCCGCCTATCAAGAGGCCGCGGCGGAAGAGCTGGCCGAGGACGAACCGCTCAGCCAGGTCGAGGCGATCGCGCATGCGGTGAAGCAGGGCGAACCGGACGACGACGCGGATGACGGCGATGAAGACGACGATCTGGCCGCCTTCGGGCTGGCGCAGCGCCGGCCGCCGGTAGACACGTCGATCCTCGACCGCCTGCCGATCCCGGTGCTGATCCATTCCGGCGACGTGCTGCACTACGCCAACGACGAGTTCCTCGAATTCACCGCCTACGATTCCATCGAGGCACTGGCAGAGCGTGGCGGCCTCGGCGAACTGTTCGCCGAGCCCTATCCCGCCGAAGGCGAGGATGGCGACCGCAAGCTGCGCCTGCGCCGTGGCGACGATCTGGAAATGCCGGTCGAGGCGTTCCTGCAGTCGGTGCCGTGGGTTGGCGGCAAGGCCCTGCTTCTGTCGCTGCGCCGCATCAGCCGCGCGCCGCTGATCCAGCCAGCACCGCAGGCCGCGGCGCCGGCCCCGCTGAAGAACGAAGAGAAGGCCGCGCTGGAAGCGCTAGTCACCGAACTTGGCGCCATCATCGACACTGCCACCGACGGCGTCATCCTGATCGGCGAGAACGGCATCATCCGTTCGATCAGCCGTCCGGCGGAAGCGCTGTTCGGTTTCGACAGCGCCGACGTCGCCGGCAAGCCGTTCGTTTCGCTCTTCGCCATCGAAAGCCAGCGCACCGCGCGCGACTATCTGAGCAGCCTTTCCGACAATGGCGTGAAGAGCGTGCTGAACGATGGTCGCGAGGTGATCGGGCGCGAAGCGCAGGGCCGCTTCATCCCGCTGTTCATGACCATCGGCCGGCTGCCGAACCAGAACGGCCACTGCGCCGTGCTGCGCGACATCACGCAGTGGAAGCGCGCCGAGGAAGACCTCACCCAGGCGCGCTCGCAGGCGGAACGTGCGTCGTCGCAGAAGACCGAGTTTCTCGCCCGCGTGAGCCACGAGATCCGCACGCCGCTCAACGCCATCATCGGCTTTTCCGAACTGATGATGGACGAGAAGTTCGGCGCCATCGGGAACGAGCGCTACCGCGACTACCTGCGCGACATCAACCGCTCGGGCAACCACGTGCTCGACCTCGTCAACGACCTGCTCGACATCTCCAAGATCGAGGCCGGCCAGCAGGAGATGACCTACGAGGCGGTGGCGCTGAACGACACGCTTTCGGAGTCGGTCGCGCTGATGCAGCCGCAGGCCAACCGCGAGCGCGTCATCATCCGCTCCAGCTTCGCGTCGGGGCTGCCCGACGTGGTGGCCGACCTGCGCACCATCCGGCAGATCGCGCTCAACCTGCTCTCCAACGCCATCCGCTACACGCAGGCCGGCGGCCAGGTCATCGTCTCGACCGCCTACGAGCCGACCGGCGATGTCGTCATGCGCTTCCGCGATACCGGCATCGGAATGACGCCGGCCGAGATCGAGCAGGCGTTGAAGCCGTTCAAGCAGATCAACGCCATCAAGCGGCCGCGCGGCGACGGCACCGGCCTCGGCCTGCCGCTGACCAAGGCGATGGTCGAGGCGAACCGGGCGCGTTTCTCGATCAACTCGACGCCCGGCGAAGGCACGCTGGTGGAGATCACTTTCCCGGCGACACGCGTGCTCGCCGCCTGAGACGGCTGTCACAATTCATGCAGAGCCCACACGTTCGCGTGATTTAGGTGAGCGGCTTACTCAACAAACCCTTGAAAAGCTGACGAGATTGGTTTAGTTTAGAACCGTTCCAAAGTATTGATTTTGTTGGCCTTTGCATTGACCCCGAACGTGCTTCGGCGCAAGAGAGCGGCGTTTCCGAACAGCGCTGCGGCGCGCCAGGTCCGACGAGGGAGTGGATTTTGATCAGGAAGACAGCAGTCGGGCTCGCTTTTGCCCTCGCGGCGCTGAACGCTGGCGCCGCCTTCGCCGATGGCGTGGTGAACATCTACTCCTATCGCCAGCCGGACCTCATCAAGCCCGTGCTCGACGCCTTCACGGCCGAGACCGGGATCAAGACCGAGGTGCTGTTCCTCGACAAGGGCCTGGAAGACCGCATCGCCGCGGAAGGCGCCAATTCGCCGGCCGACGTGATCCTCACCGTCGACATCGCGCGCCTGACCAACGCCAAGGCGAAGGGTGTGACCCAGCCGCTCGACGACGCGACCGTCAACGCCAACATCCCCGCCGAATATCGCGATCCGGAGGGCAACTGGTTCGGCCTGACCAAGCGCGCACGCGTCATCTATGCCTCGAAGGACCGTGTGGCCGACGATGCGATCGCCTATGCCGACCTCGCCGATCCGAAGTGGAAGGGCAAGATCTGCATCCGCTCCGGCCAGCACGACTACAACCTCGCGCTGATCTCGGCCGGCATCGCGCACTGGGGTGCCGAAAAGACCGAGGCGTGGCTGAAGGGCGTGCGCGCCAACCTCGCTCGCAAGCCCGATGGCGGCGACCGCGACCAGGCCAAGGCGATCGCGGCCGGCGAATGCGACATCGCGCTCGGCAACACCTACTATGTCGGCCTGATGATGACGAACGAGAAGGAGCCGGAGCAGAAGGACTGGGCGGCAGCGATCAAGGTTCTTTTCCCGACCTTCGAGAACGGCCTGACGCACGTCAACATCTCCGGCGCTGCGCTCGCCAAGAACGCGCCGAACAAGGACAACGCCGTCAAGCTCATCCAATTCCTGTCGAGTCACAAGGCGCAGCAGATCTATGCCGAGCAGGTGTTCGAATATCCGGTCGAGCCGGGTCTCGAACCCTCGGAAGTGGTGAAGTCCTTCGGTACCTTGAAGTCCGATACGCTGCCGCTCGCCGACATCGCGAAGAACCGCAAGGATGCATCCGAGATGGTTGACCGCGTCGGTCTCGATGACGGCCCGGCAAGTTGATCGGCTGCCGGTGTGACCCATAACCGGCCGGGCCCTGCAGGGTCCGGCCTCTTGCATTTGCGGACTGCAACATGAGCGCTGTGCCGTCGACCGCAAAGGTCGCCCCGCGCGGGCAAAGCCACGGCGGCCTGGTCGTCGCTGCGCTCATCGTCTGTGCGCTGGTGCTGCTGCCGGTTGCGACACTGGCCTACATCGCCCTCACCGGCACCGGCGAGGACTGGCCGCATCTGGTCAAGAACGTGCTGCCGCGCTCGGCCCTGACGACGCTGCACCTGCTCGCCTTCGTTGCCATCGGCAGTGCCACGATTGGCGTCACCTGTGCCTGGCTGGTCGTCGCCTTCGACTTCCCGCTGCGCCGGACGCTGTCGTGGGCGCTGGTGCTGCCGCTCGCCGTGCCGCCCTATCTGGCGGCCTATGCGTGGGCGGAGTTCTTCCTGTTCGCCGGACCGGTCCAGAGCGGCTGGCGTGCGCTGTTCGGTTTCGTGACGCCGCGCGACTACTGGTTTCCGGACGTGCGCACGACGACAGGCGCCGCGATCGTGCTCTCCTCGGTGCTCTTCCCGTATGTCTACCTGACGGCCCGCGTGGTCTTCCTCATGCAGGGCCGCAACATCGCCGATGTGGCGCGCACGCTGGGCGCCAGGCCCGCCAAGGTGTTCTTCCGCGTGCTGCTGCTGGTGGCACGGCCGGCGATCGTCGCCGGGCTGGTGCTGGTGCTGATGGAGACGGTGAACGATATCGGCGCCTCGGAGTATCTCGGGGTGCGTACGCTGACCTTCTCGGTCTTCTCGACATGGCTCAATCGCGGCAGCCTCGAAGGCGCGGCGCAGATCGCCATGCTGATGCTGGCGCTGGTGGCCGCACTGCTCGCTGCCGAACAATGGGCGCGGCGCAAGCAGCGGTTCCACACAGGCCGCGCGACGCAGATCGCGGCGCGTCCGCCGCGCACGCGCCTGCGCGGCTGGCGCGCCGGCGTTGCCACCACCGCTGCCCTGCTGCCGGTGCTGTTCGGGTTCGGCATCCCGCTCTATGCCTTCGGACGCTATTCGCTGCGCCGGCTCGACATGTTCGTGTCGCCCGAACTGCTCGGGGCGCTGTTCAACTCGGTTCTCATGGCGACGATCACGGCGACAGCGACTGTCGCCTGCGCGCTCTTCCTGCTGCACGCGGTGCGGCTGGCGCGCTCCGGCAAGGTCACGGCGCTTGTCCGCTCGGCGTCGCTTGGATACGCCCTGCCCGGCACGATCCTCGGTCTCGGACTGCTGTTCTCGCTCGGCGCCATCGACAATGCCGTCGATGCCTTCGCTCGCGCCAATCTCGGCTTCTCGACCGGATTGATCCTGACCGGATCGGGTGCGGCGGTCGTCATCGCCTGCATGATCCGCTTCCTGGCGCTCGCCGAGGGCGCACTCAGGTCCGGGCTGGAGAAGCTGCCGCCGCATCTCGACGAGGCGGCGCGCAGCCTCGGTCACGGCCCTCAGGCAAGCGCCATGCGCGTTCTGCTGCCACTGCTGCGGCCGGCCATCCTGACCGCCGGCGTGCTGGTCTTCGTCGATACGGTGAAGGAGCTTTCGGCGACGATCCTGCTGCGGCCGTTCGGCTTCAACACGCTGGCCACCAGCGTCTACGAAAACGCCTCGCGCGCCGTGGTCGAGGATGCCGGCCCGGCGGCGCTGCTGATCATCGTGACCGCGCTGGTGCCGGTGCTGCTGCTCGCCCGCGCCCTTGCACGCGACCGCGAGGCCCTGCTGTAGCCGGCTCGGCCGTTCTGGCCCGTTGCACGCCGCGGCAATCCGGACCAGAAGGACGCAACTGTCTCTGGATTTCCCACATGCTCCTGTCCGACCGGTTTCGCGGTCCGCTCTTCATGGTGCTGTCCACCGGCTCCTATGTCGTCAACGACACGATGATGAAGCTGGCGACGGAATCGCTGCCGCCCTACCAGACGCTGATGCTGCGCGGCGTCGCGGCCTTGCTGTGGGGCATGCCGCTTCTTTTCCTGCTCGGCCACGGGCGCCGCCTGCCGATGCTGTTCGACGGGCGTGTGCTGGCGCGCAATCTGTCGGAAACCGCCGCCGTGCTCTGTTTCGTCATGGCGCTGGCGAACATGCCGATCGCCGACGCCACCGCGCTCGGGCAGGTGACGCCGCTGGTGGTCCTTGTCGGCGCTGCCCTGGTCTTCGGCGAGAGCATCGCCCCGGTCCGCTGGCTGCTGATTGCGGTTGGCTTTGCCGGCGCGCTTCTGGTAGCGCAGCCGACGGGCGAAGGCATCTCGATCTATGCCGTGCTCGGCCTCGCCAATGCCGTGCTGTGCGGCGTGCGCGACCTGTTCGGCCGGCGGGTGCGTGCCAATGTGCCGGCGATGGTCGTGGCCATGTCCGCCGTGGTCGTGGTGCTCGCCTGCGCGGCGATCGCGCATCTGGTGTCGGAAGACTGGGTCGCGCCGCCGGCGCACGCGCTGCTGCTGCTCGCCGGCTCAGGCTTCTTCCTGATCTTCGGCCATTTCTTCATCTTCATCGCCTACCGCGTCGGCCCGACAGGCGTCGTCGCGCCGTTCTACTACGGCTTCACCATCTGGGCGGTGATTTCCGGGCTGGTGGTGTTCGGGCAATTGCCGAACACGCTCGCCATCGCCGGCATCGTGCTGGTGGTCGGCAGCGGGCTGGCGATCGTCCTGCTCGGCGACCGCAAGCGGAAGCTGGTGCCGGTCAGCTAGCGCGTGTCACGCGGTCAGTCGCCGCGGGCGACGCGCTCGATCTCTTCGCGCACCAGGCGCTCGACCAGCACCGGCAGGTTGTTGTCCAGCCAGTCCTGCAGCATCGGCCGCAGCATCTGCTCGGCCATCTCGTCGAAGCTCTTGCGCCGGCTCTCGGCGAAAGCCTCGGACAGCTCTCCGAATGCGGCCGCGACCTGCCGGCCAGCCCGCTCGGAGATGATCGCCGGCTTTGGCGCGTCATAAGGCTCATCGTCGTCGAGCAGCGGCGGCACATCGTCCTCGACCGGTTCGGACGCGGCGAAGGTGGCGGGCGCTGGCGGCAACTCGTCCTCGAAAGGGGCGATCACCGGGGCCGGCGCCCGCGCGATGACGGGGTCCTCCGCCTCGACAACCGGCTCGGGCCAGATCTGCGCAGCGGACGGCGCGACGAACTCGGGAACCGTGGCAACAGGCGCAGCGACGGGTTCGGGCTCGACCACGCGCGTGCCGCGCGTGATCTCGGCCTGTACCTCGGCAAGCGTGCGCGGCTTCACGGCGGCAACCGGCGGCTCGGGCTGGACCGGGGCGGGTGCGACCGCCGGGGCCGCAGCAGCCGGCGCCGGCTCTGGCGGCGACTCGAGCTTGCCGCGCAGCTCGGCGCGGAAGGCATCGACGTCGATGACGGGAGCGCGCGGGCGCGGCGCTGGCGTGGGGGCGGCGGCCACAGGTGCCGGTGCGGGCGCTACGGCTGCCGGTTGCGGCGCCTCGGTCTGCTTGCGGGCAGCGTCGCTGTCTTCGATGATCCTGCGGATGGAAGCGAGAATCTCCTCCATCGAGGGTTCGCGCTGCGCGCTGGAAGCCTGCTGCATGGTCACGTATGTCCGCCCCTGTCCGGCTTTGGGCGCCGGCGCCTCGGAAAACGCCCTTCCGAATCAAGGATCAGGGTAGCGGAGTGGCGGCCCGGAATGAATCCCCATTCGCAGGCCCGGCGCCTTTCTCACAGCTTCGATGGGCTGGTCGGAAAGATCAGCGCCCGTCAGGCGTGCGCAGGCCGTACCACTTGTCCTTCACCGCGTCGTAGTGCTCGACCGGATCGTAGGTGTCGACGGCGAGCGCCAGGCGGTTTGCGCTCAGGCGACCCATGGCCGACAGGATGGCATAGCTCGCCACCACGACGTCGCGCTCGGCGCTGGCGAGGCTGATCTTGGCGGCGATCACGTCGGCCTGTGCGTTGAGCACGTCGAGCGTGGTGCGCTGGCCGACATTGCGCTCCTCGATCACGCCATTCAGCGCGAGCTGCGCGGCGTTCACGACTTCGCGGTTCGCGGCCACCGATTCCTTGGCGGCGACGTACAGCGTGAAGGCCGAAGCCACGGCCTGGCGGACCTGGTCGCGGCTGACATCGACCTCGATTCGGGCCTGGCCGAGTCGCTCCTTCGACTGGCGCACGGTCGCGGCGGCCGCACCACCCTGATAGAGCGGGATGCGGATGGTCGCGCCGATCGCCGCGCTGGTGCCCGACGAGGTCGTGTCCATCGACACGCCCGGCAGGTCGTTGCGGGAGGCCGAGCCGGTGACGCTTGCCGTTGCCGAAACCTGCGGCAGCAGCGAGCCTTCGGCGGACTTCACCGAAAACGCGGCGGCATCGACAAGATGCTGCGTGGCGATGATGGCCGGATGCTCGCTGGCCGCAATGCCGAACGCCTCGTCGATCGAGCGCGGCAGGCTCTTGGCCGGCCCCGGCATCTTCAGCTGGCCCGGATCGTCGCCGACGATCTGTCGATAGGTGGCGGCGCTGGACAGCGCGGCTGCACGCGCGGCGGAAAGCTGGGCGACGGCCGCCGAGCGGCTGGCCTCGGCCTGCGCGACGTCGGTGCGGGTGCCGTCGCCAACCTCGAATCGCGAACGCGCGGCGCGCACCTGCTCGACAAGGAACTGCAGGTTCTGCTCGCGCAGCGTGGCGATCTGGCGGTCGCGAATCACGTCCATGAACGAGGACGCGGCATCGAGCAGGATGTTCTGCTCGGTGTTGCGCAGGCTCTCGTTCGACGCACGCACGCGCGCCTCGGCGGCACGCACGTTGTTGCGCGTCTGGAAGCCGTCGAACAGCGACTGCTGGATTTCCACGCCGAAGCTGCCGGTCGAGATGTTCGTGCCTTCCGAAGTGGTGTGGCGGACGCTGCCGACGGCAGCGATCACCGGACGCCAGCCGGACTTGGCGAGCGGCACGTTCTCGTCGGTGACGCGCACGCCGGCGCGGGCCGAGTTCAACTGCGAATTGTTGCTGTAGGCCTTGGCCATGGCGCCGCTGATCGTTTCAGCGGCAAATACCGGCGTCTGCGACACGGCCAATGCCGACACCACAAGCACCATGGACGAACAACGACGTACCAGCGACACGGAATAACCCCTCATTCGCGTACAATGGGTGCCATTCCGCCGCAGCTCCCCCTCGGAGCGCCCCGCCGGAATGTTCATGCTCCCCATCCGGTCCAACATACGCGACACCGCGATCCGGACCGGTACCGATCGCCTACCGCCGCCAACATGGTTGCAAGCAGGCGCGGACGCAAGCGCACAAATGTCAGAATTCGAACTGTGGATTCTTTTCGAAGCCGGGTAGTGGCTTAACTGCCGCATTGAAGGCGCGGCGGCCGGCGACGACGCCGTTCGCCTTGAGGTACAGGCGTGCCGTACCGGCATGTCCGTAGCCCTCGACGGCGACCAGGCGGCCGCCTTCCTTCAGCTGGTCGAACAGCGCCTGCGGCATTTCGCCTACAGCGCCTTCCACAACTATTACGTCGTAAGGGCCGGCAGCGGCATGGCCGGCGGCCAGCGGACCCTTCACGACCGTCACGTTTTCGGCTCCCGCCTGCCGCAGACGGGCGCTTGCGGCGTCGGCCAGCTCGACATCCGATTCGAGCGCCACCACCGAGGCGGCGAGACGCGACAGGATCGCCGCCGAGTAGCCGGTGGCGGTGCCGACATCGAGCACCGAATCGGTCGGGCGAATTTCGGCCAGCTGGAGCAGCTTGGCGAAGGGCGACGGCTCCATCAGGTAACGCGGCCCGGCGCCATTGCGGGCGGGCGCGACTTCGAGGTCGTCGTCGAGATAGGCGAGCGGGCGGCGGGCCTCATGCACGAACAGTTCGCGCGGCACCGCGCCCATGGCGTCGAGGATCGGAAGCGAGGTGACGTCGGTCGTGCGCAGCTGCCCGTCGACCATCTTCACGCGCTGCTGGGAAAATTCGACGTTCATGCGCTGCGTCCCGATGCGTTGCCGGCTGCCCGGTTGCGTGTCTCTCGAACGCTCAAGCGTCGGTGCTTTCGGAAGTTGGAGGCCTCGCCCGGAATCGAACCGGGGTGCAAGGATTTGCAGTCCTCTGCGTAACCACTCCGCCACGAGGCCTCGCCTTCCGGCGTTCTAGGGCTGGTCTGTTAACAGAGGGTGTTTTGGGCGACAAGCGGCTGGCTGTCGAATTCGGCGCAATCCCCCTGCCAGCCTCATTTCCTGCGACGCCGGCGTTCCCACCAGACCGAAAGCCGGCGACGCTGGCGGCGGATGAAGGCAAAGTCGGAGGAGAGGACCAGCAGGCCGAGTGGAATCATCCAGAAGCCGAGGATCGGCAGGAAGCCGAGCAGGCCGCCGATCACGAGCAGGATGCCGATGACGACGCGCAGCAGGCGCGACCGGGGAAGCCGGAACGTTTTCCCGAACAGCTTGATGCTGCGGGCCGGCCTTTCCTCGCCCTGCCCTTCGAATTCCTGCATTCTCTCCTCTGCGCGCGCCGATGCCGGTGGCCATTGATATGAGAGCGCGCGCCAGGGATTGCGAGGACGGCGTCGGGAGCCCGCCGGCTGAAATGATTGCCCGGCCGGCGAAATTGGCGCTTTGCAAAGGCAAAAACAGTTTGCTATAGGCCGGCCACGTTTTGCGTGAGCACCCAATGTTCCCCGGTAGCTCAGCGGTAGAGCAACCGGCTGTTAACCGGTTGGTCGATGGTTCGAATCCGTCC